>JAITXG010000019.1 GCA_031284865.1 Mycoplasmataceae bacterium
TATATGTTAATGCGCGTCCCCTAATAAATCTAGCAAGTTTAAACATGACGACCCCCTTCTTCTATTTCTTTATAAGCAATATCAGCAACGCGTTCCAAGATACGAATAAATTCGTCAACATCTTTCTTTCCTAGCTTTTCAATAACCTTTGAGAGCTGTTGAAGCATTTCGCGGCCACGGCGTTGCGATTCTTTTTCTCCAGCTTTAGTTAAAGAAACAAAAACTAAACGACGATCTGTCTTATCATGTACTCGTGTAATCCAACCTTTTTTCTCAGAAACATTTAATAACTTGGCAATTCTTGCAGAAGACACGTGCATATGTTTAGACATTTGTGAAGGTACAATGCGAACTTCGCCATTATGATGTAAATAATGCAACATCCTAAACTCTCCGCCAAATTCTTGGTGGTGCATAGCAATCTTAATCTTATCAAATGCTCTGAAAAGATTTCGAAATTTACCATAGTTTTTCAAGTGACTCATCATATTGCTAATAGTGTTAGTTATTTCCAGTGTTAGGTATTATATACTATTTGCAATTTATTTGCCAAAAATTTCTAACGCTACTTGTTCAACAGAATTATTATTCTTTAAAATTTCCATTAATGGCGTAATATTTGGTTCATTAAATGATTGACCTAGTTTCTTAGATTCTTTGAAACGATTAGATAATTCCAATAATTTTTGTCGATTAAATCCGAAAACATAAATTGGTTGCCCAAAATGCTTACGTAGATTATTAATAAAATCATATTGTTTAAATTTATTGTTCAATAGTTCAGCATCAATTTCATCATCAAACATTAAGACCATCCCGTTTTTAGATGCGATTAATACTTTATTAGCAGGAATCATGAATGAAAGTAGTCCAGGATTAGCCATTTGTTTAACTTCATTTAAGAAACTATCGGCTCGAATTTTAAATTCATTAGCGTAGTTATAAGCTATCTCGTTAAATAGATCGTCAAGCGGGGTAATAGGAGTAACTACTGCGTTGACGGCTACTTGTTCTTCAACTTTAGGCGCAGCGGTAAGTGGTTCTTCGGCTTTAGGGGCAACAACAAATTCGGAAGTTTTAAAAACAGTATCTAGATCTGGCAATAATACCGATGATTGACTATTCACATTTGCGGTTTCTTTTTTTTCAATAACATGAGGCTGAATTGCTTCTTCCACTTTAGTGGGGGTAATAACAGTTTCATTACGAACACCACTAACATGACTAAAAATTTTGAAAGTCGCAAAGATAGCTAATTCAAAGTAAAAGCGGGCATCCGCATTAGCTTTAATTTTCATGTATGATTCTTGTCAAATGTTAATCATCTCAATGGATTGATCAATCGTCAATGTAAATGAATTTACGTTATTCACATTGAGTCGCTTTAAAATAGTGGTATCGTTGGTTTGTAAATAAACCAATTTATCAATCAAAATTAAAATAAGATCGTTGGCCAATTGTGTGAAATTAATGCCACTTTGGGCATATTGATCAAGTAATGCCATAATGGCTTTAGTATCTTTAACCAGTATTAAATTAATTAATGCTATCTTCTTTGTATCATCGAGTAAACCGAAGACTTCGTTGATAGCTAACAATGATATATTATTATTCGTATACATTGACATCTGTTCGAGAATACTTAAAGCATCACGGGCTGAACCATCAGTTAGTTCCACAATTTTATCAATTGCATCAGGAGCGATTGCAATTTGTTCCTTGTTACTGATGTCTTTAATCATTGTCGAAAGTTGTAAATTAGTTAAACGATTAAATTGATAATGTTGAGATCGTGACATTATCGTAGAAGGAATTTTATGCATTTCCGTTGTCGCAAAGACGAAAACAACATGTTCAGGCGCTTCTTCAATTGTTTTTAACATTGCATTTCAGGCCGAAGGAGTTAGCATGTGTGCTTCATCAATGATATAGACTTTCTTTTTTAAAATCGTTGGTAAGAAATGAACATTCTCAATGATATTACGAATATCATCGACACTGTTATTGCTAGCCGCATCCAATTCTAAGATGTCAGTCGTTTGATTAGCGTTGATGAGTTGACATGTTTCGCATTGATTACAAGCGTCACCATCAACGGGATGTAGACAGTTAAGAGCTTTGGCAAATACTTTAGCAATTGTTGTTTTACCAATTCCCTTAGGACCAGCAAAAATGTAAGCATGTGCTAAACGATTTAACTTAATGGAGTTACGTAATGTTTTAATGACAAAATCTTGACCAGTAATATCTTGGAAGCTCAAAGGACGATACTTGCGATATAAGACAGTGTGTGACATATTTTTATTATAAAACCATAATTACTATAATACTTTTTTTAAGCTGATGCAAAGATTACTAAATTCGGTATAAAAAATATTATATTTTATGAAATTTTGTATAATATTATCATGCAAAACAAGAAGCTCTCTCTCTCTCTCTGCAGATGTAACTCAAAATTCTAGTTTTTCTTGATAAAACACTTAAGGAGAAATGATATGAGTAATCAAACATATACTAATAAAGGTAAGTGGAAAAAGGCTATTTTGTTTTTGGCACTATCCATTGCTGGTGTAACCGCCCTTACTTTTGCGATAGTACCAACATCAGTTTTGTGTCACGCTAAGAAACCACAGCCTGCAACCAAACAAGTCATGCCTTGATCCGAAGTAAAAAAATTTTTTTTACTTAGTAGCAACGGAAGCCAAATTAAAGGTGTAGAAAAAGGAGGCAAGCAAGATTATCAAATTATGAAAATTTGCGCCGAAAAAGGCTATGACGGTATTGAAATCGGTCCAGAAATCTCTTCTATCGATAAAGAAGCTTTTTATGGCCCTACGATGTTTGGCCTCGGTTCACCGATTAGAACAATTAGTATGCACAATGTTACATCTATTGGTTCTAATGCCTTCACTGGTTGTGGGATAGTATCAATTGAATTACTTGCTCCCACCACCTTCACTTATATTGGTGAAAAAGCTTTCTATGGCTGTCCAAACTTCACCGGTTTTACAGGTGCAACTATGACACTCGCTGATGATAATGCATCCATCGGTATGCAAGCATTCCAAGGTTGTCCAAACTTGACAGTAGAATTCATAAAATCAATTAATTTTTTATCAACGAATAATATTAAAAGATTTGACGGCGATGATTTTGCTTATATTGCCCCCGTTGATTTTGATTTTGATTTGGATAAAGCCTGGTCAGCAGGTAGTGGATGTCTATGAGCAGGTAAAATACATTTAAATAAACAACTTTCTTTAATCAATGATCATGCCTTTTCAGGCTGTGCAAGTATAACGTCAATAATTAATAAAGGGTCTGGAATAATCTCTTCTATCGGTGCATATGCCTTCGATGGCTGTGAAAAATTACGTAATATTACAAACGATGATTACACAGCAAATGCTGTCACATTTTCATCGACTAATTCTAGTGCCATCGGTGAATATGCCTTTTCTAGTTGTGCGAATCTGTCGGTGACATTTATCAGGTCAATTGTGCTTACCCCAGGAGGTACTGCTCTTTCCAAACACGATACCACTAATTATGCATATTTTACTCCTAATACCTTTTCGTTGGGCGAAAGCAGTGCTTATGCAACAAACAGCGGCTGTCTGTGAGCTGGAGATGTTCCATTGAATAAAAATGCTACTCTTATTAGTGCTAAAGCTTTCGCTGGATGTGCTAGCATAACATCAATAATCAACAACTCCGGAGGACAAATATCTTCTATCGGCGAGTCTGCTTTCGAGGGTTGTAAGAATATAAAGAAAATTGAAGATGGTACTATAAAATTAGCAAATGATACTTCTTCCTTGGGTGAAAAAGCCTTTCGTGGGTGTACAAATTTAACTATTGATTTTTTAAATACAATTTCAATTGTTGAGGGTAACGAAATTAAAAAAAATAGCTTTGAAGACGATTATACTTATTTTGCCCCAAAAGATTTTTCGCCTAGTAAAGATAAAGCTCTTTCAGGAGGCAGCGGTTGTCTGTGAGCAGGTAGTGATATTAAGTTTACTAATTTAACCTCCATCTGTACTGGTGCCTTCTATGGTTGTGGAAGTGTCCACTCAATTAAGATCGGTACTAATCCTATCTCCATTGGATGAGATGCATTTATGGAATGTGCTCCCGATTTACGAATAATTTTCGAATAATCAGAACACTCAAAGCTATATTAGTTAAATCACTACAATACTTTTTTTAAGTACTCAGCTGTATAAGATATATTAGCTTTAGCTACGATTTGTTCTGGTGTACCAGTTGCAATTACTTTACCACCAGCATTACCACCATCTGGACCTAAATCAATAATATGATCAGCACATTTAATTAAATCAAGGTTGTGTTCAATAACGATGACACTCGCACCATTATCAACAATGTTATTTAATACATTGATAAGGTTCTGAATATCATGGGTATGTAAACCAGTTGTTGGTTCATCTAAAATTAGTAAAGTATTCTTCGATGCTCGTTTTTGTAAGAACTTAGCTAATTTAATTCGCTGGGCTTCGCCACCCGATAAATTATTAGCAGATGTCCCTAATTTAATATAGCCCAGCCCTACATCATTCATTAATTCCAATTTATGCCTAATGTTTGGTACATTCTGGAAGAATGCCAATGCTTCTTCCACTGACATTTCTAAAATATCATAAATGGATTTACCTTTATATTTAATGGCTAAAGTTTCATCATTATATTTTTTGCCATTACATTCACTACATGTAATGTAAACATCTGGCAAGAAGTGCATTTCAATCTTAATAACTCCATCGCCCCAGCATTTTTCACAACGTCCACCCGGTACATTAAAAGAGAAACGGCTCTTTGAATAGCCTCTAGCTCTTGATTCAGGTAACATTGCATACAATTCACGGATATCGTCAAAGACACCAACATAGGTGGCAGGATTGCTACGAGGCGTACGTCCGATCGGTTCTTGTGTTACCATGATTAACTTATCAATATCTTGAATGCCAGCAATACTTTTCACGGGAGCAGCCTTAGTGAATGGACTGAATAATAAACGTTGAATGTTCTTGGCTAATGTTTCATTAACTAATGTTGATTTACCTGATCCCGATACCCCAGTAACGACAATTAATTTACCCAGTGGGAATATAACTTCGATATTTTTAAGATTATTACCTGTGGCACCTTTAATAATGATTTTCTTTCCGTTACCACTTCTTCGTGACTTGGGTACGGGAATAAATAATTCACCTTTTAAGTATTTACCTGTCAATGAATGGGGATTTTTCATCACTTCCGCTGGTGTACCGACAGCCATAATTCTTCCACCATTACTACCAGCCCCTGGACCAACATCAATTAAATAGTCAGAACGTTTCATAGTATCAGTATCGTGTTCCACCACAATAACACTATTACCTAAATCTCTCATCTTTTGTAAAGTCTTAATCAATTTATCATTATCTTTTTGGTGTAAACCGATTGATGGTTCATCCAAAACATAAACAATGCCAGTTAACGACGAACCAATTTGTGTAGCTAAGCGAATTCGTTGCGATTCTCCACCAGAAAGTGTAGCCGCACTACGTGATAACGATAAATAATTCAAACCCACATTTTCCAAGAAAGTAAGGCGATCGATAATTTCTTTTAAAGCTAAACGAGCAATTTTATTTTGTTGCTCATTGAGTTTTAAATTTAAAAAGAAATCAATACATTCATGCACTGATAATTCAGTCACTTCAATAATATCCTTCTTACCAATCTTGACGCATAAAGCGGCTGGTGATAATTTCTTACCATGACAAACTTCACATGATTTTTCTGACATGTATTTAGAATAATATTGACGTGCCATCTCCGATGTAGTTTCTAAGTGGCGACGTTTGACTAATTCTAATACCCCTTCCACATAATCAAATTTACTATAAGCATTACCACTACTAGAACGTAATTCAATTTGGATTGCTTCACCTGAACCATACATAAGATGGTCCATTTCTTTCTTATTAAATTTACCTAGAGGCTTATTCTTATCAATTTTATAATGTTCTAACATGACATTAAAACGCTGTCAATCTAATGACGTACTATTAACAGTGTTCTTAAAATAGTCGATTCCACCTTCATTGATAGATAAGTCCTTATTTGGGATCATTTTATTCTCGTCTGGTTCATAAGTAAAACCTAAACCCTTACAGTGTGGGCATGCACCAATGGGTGAATTGAAAGAGAATAAACGTGGTTCTAATTCAGGAATATTAAAACCACAGGTCTTACATGAATGCGATTGTGAATAGTAAGTCTCTTTATCTTGGTTAATAACAATTACTTTACCTTCACCATATTTTAATGCTGTTTCTAATGCATCATTAACACGTGAACGCGTTTCATGATCGTTATGGGCAATAATACGATCCACAATAATATCTAAATCATGGAATTTATTTTTCTCCAATTCAATTTTCTCATCCAAGGAAAAATTATGATTATCAACACGAATACGTAGAAACCCATCATTTTTCAGTTTATCGATTTCAGTTTTTAGTGTTCCCTTTTGTCTCTTAATGACGGGAGCCAATATTTGTAATTTATCACTATCTTTAAAGTTCTCAGTAATTTTTTCTAATATTTGTTTAGTGGTTAACGTGGCAATTAAGCCGTGTCCATTAGGACAGTATGGTTCACCAATCCTTGCAAACAATACTCGTAAGTAATCGTAAATTTCTGTTACAGTTCCAACCGTTGAACGTGGGTTATGTGATGTTGATTTTTGATCAATGGCAATCGAAGGCGAGAGTCCTTCAATTAAATCGACATCAGGTTTTTCGTTGCCGCCCAGGAATTGACGGGCATAAGAAGAAAGGGATTCTAAATAACGACGTTGACCTTCGGCATAAATAGTATCAAAGGCTAGCGATGATTTTCCTGAACCAGATAGTCCGGTAATGACGACTAACTGGTTCTTTGGAATTTCAACATCAATATTCTTAAGGTTGTTTTCACGTGCACCTTTGACAACAATTTTTTCTAACATTGCATTCCCTCCCTATGAAACAGTATAAAAGTATATATTCCAGACTTATGTTTAAGAAATAATTACTTATTCTTTTTAATTCTATTGATATGGTCTACTACGATATCAGCTGATGTGGCAGCTAGATCAGTAACTTGTTTCGCCACTTTATCAGTGTCAATTGCATTAACACGACGTTTCAGTTTACGGATCTCATCTTCAATAGCAATACGATTTTTATCAACATCAATATTCTTAGGCACAGTGAGATATAAATCCATTTTATCTAAGAAATCAATGATGTTAGTTTTAGAACGACCAAATTCTTCAATTAATTGATGCTTAAGACCACTATATTTCTTCTTGGTTAAAATTTGGTAGCCGACATAAAGTGCTAAAGCTGATGTCAATTTATTAATGGCACTCATGATTAAGCATCCTTTATGACTTCTTTTAATTTATTCACAAATTTAAAGGAAGATTCACGATTATTAGAAACATAGCGGGCAAATGAATCCGAGCTTTGATTGATAAATGATTCAAATAAATCAATGTAATTAGATAGTTTCACTAATGCATCAATGGTTGGTGTTAACATTTCTGATTTATAAGTTAAATCTTCCACTAGATAATCAATTTTTTTAGCAACAATTCCGATTTTACGGTAAGCAATGATCATATAAATTAAGGCTATTAGTAATATAAAAATAACAACGCAACCGCCGATTAATAATATATTGGTCGTAGTTTTATCCATCGTGTGTAAATTATATATGAAAATATATTAGTAGGTCTGCCAAATAAATTTTTACGATCATATATAAAAATCCAAAATTATAAAATATGCCAATAGGCAGTACCTTGGTTCACAACCTTAACTACTAAAATTTAACGTAAAATCGGTTAAAATAAAGACTATGAGTGAAAGTAAAACAACTAATCAAAACACTGGAACAAACATTAAAGCTTTTTTAAAAAGTAATTTTACCACTCACTTATTATTAAAGCGTTTGGTTTGCTTCTTAGCAGCTTTGGCTATTGTGCTACCGCCTTCTTTAAGCATGAATGTTTGAGCTCAACATGCAGCACTACAAAATTATGGTGGCGATGGTTTTTTAAATATCTACATTACTACTAATGAAGGCGTAGCCTTTAGTCTTTTTGGCAATGCTGGACCAGCAGCTGTTTATATACTTCAATCGATCATTTCTTTAGCCATCTTTGTTGCCGTATTATTTACCAAGAGATGATACCAATCTTTCTTGTTAAGCATGGCTTTTCTTGGCGGTTTCTTCAATATTATGGACCGTACCACTGTAGCTACATTTACTTATAACAACCATGCCACCTTTGAATACAATGTTGTTGTTGATTATTTTCGTTTCTTTACATCCGCCATTTTCAACTTCCCTGACATCTTTGTCTTAACTGGCATTATTGGTGCTACTTTACTATACTTTATCACGACAATCATTACTTATTCCAAATTAAAGAAGAGCGAGAAACCTAAATAATGCAAAAGATCGTTGTTCCTAAATCGTTTAATGAAGGACGTTTAGATCTTTTTTTAGTCAAAGAGTTATCCAAAAGTCGTAACTACATTAGTAAGTTATTTAAATTACATCTTATTAAAGTGAATGACGAACCCGTTAAGAAACCTGGTCACTTATTACAACCCAATGATAAGATATCAGTTGGTGATCTAAGTACCCCCGATAAAAATAGCCGTAAGCCCATTAAACATGAAGTCCAAGTGATATTTGAAGATCAGGATATTATTGTCATCAACAAACCCAAAAATATCATTGCTCATCCCACTTCATTTAATGAAAAGGACACCATCGTCAATATATTTAGTAATAAGATAAAAGTTGAAGAATTTGTTGATCAATCAAGACCGGGTATCGTTCATCGCCTTGATCGTAATACAACTGGATTAATGGTTATCGCCAGAAATAAAAAAGCTTATGACTCATTAACCGAGCAGATTAATAAGAAAATACTAATAAGAAAATACTTAGTCTTGGTACACGGTACATTTAAAGATGAGGCATTAATTATTAAAGCGCCCATTAAACGTAGCCGACAAAATCTTCTAAAAATGGTAGTGAGTGATGAACCAAGCGCTAAACTTGCTGTTACCGAGATTAAATTAATAGCAAATTACAAAGACAGTGCCCTAATTGAATGTAAACTATTAACTGGTCGTACGCATCAAATACGAGCACACTTAGCATATATTCATCATTATGTTTTTAACGACGAGATGTATGGTCACGCTGATGGATACGCTAATTATGAGCAATTCTTACATGCCCATTATTTATCGTTCATTCATCCTACTACACACAAGCAGTTAGAATTCCATAGCGAACCAGATGCAACATTCTTAAGATTACAAAGTAAATTAAAAAGAGGCAACAATGTTTAGTCTGTTTATTGACACCACGCAGTCGACTTGTTATTTAGCCATTCTGCGTGATGATAAAATTATTGGTAAATTCCAAACGCCTACGCACAATAATTTAACTGACATAGCCGTAGAGCACATTGATGCATTACTCAAGAAGCACAAAGTTAATCGTAATGATATTAAAAAAATCTATGTTATTAATGGTCCAGGTAGTTTTACTGGTGTTCGTGTAAGCACCTTAATCGCCAAGACATTTGCTATAGTTAACAACGCTATTTTATACTCTCTTGATGCATTAACTTTTCAACTACCTCTACCTTCTGGTATTTCCCTTCTTGATGCTCGTGGTGGTCATCAATATGTAATGGTTAAAAAAGACCGAAAAATATTAGTTAAGCCCCAAATGCTTAAAGCCATTGATATAA
>JAITXG010000032.1 GCA_031284865.1 Mycoplasmataceae bacterium
ATGACGCTGCACTATCCGGTGTTGCTTCCTTGTGCAAAAGCAAATAACTAAAATTCAGTCCACACTTAATGGACTGAATTTTATTTATTATGGTTAGGATAGGTGGATTCGAACCACCGCATAACTGATTCAGAGTCAGTTGCCTTTCCGCTTGGCTATATCCCAATATTGGTGACCCGTACGGGATTTAAACCCATGTATGTACGCTTGAGAGGCGTAAGTGTTTGTCGCTTCACCAACGGGCCAAAACACCTAATATTATAGCGTTAATGCTTTATATTAGGTGAAGGGAAAGGTAATTATCTTGACGCGACGGATTAATTCATTGTAAAATGCTTTTTTAACAAAATATCTATATAATCCTTATCGGGTGATAAAAATATGAAAGAGACCAACAAAGTGGTTGGTGCTTCTCAGAGTCTCCCCTTATTGATCGTGATGATCTTATTGCTAGTCTTACTAGCCTTATCCATCATTTGATTAATCTGGTTGTATGTGAAACGCCGCAAGGCTAATCACATACAAAATCTTCCTCAAAGTAATAATATTGTGGCGCCCATCGATCATAAACAGACTGATGTCGCCCAATACCAAAAATTAAATAATCTACTACAAGCTAAAATCGAAGAGTTCAATAATGAACTTATGAAAGTGACACAATTAAACAAAGCGCAAGCTGAAGTGTTAATGAAGAAGTATGTTGACCAAACAATGGCAACATATGTCAACAATGCCCTACATGAAGCTAACGCTGATATTGCACAAAAAGCTGAAGCTTATTCGCAACAGTTATTGTTAGAAACCATGGAATCCCTAGTGGAGCCTGTGGTTAGTGAACATTCTACGGTTAGCATTAAACTAAAAGACGATAACCTTAAAGGTCGCATTATTGGTAAAGATGGACGTAACCGTAAAGCATTTAAATTAATTACGGGCGTGGACATCATTATCGAACAGGAACCGGAAATTACCTTATCGTCGCCAAATCCGATTCGGCGTGAATTAGCATACCGTGTTATGAATAAGTTATTAGTCAATCGGAACATCGAACCTCTTCGCATTCAAAAGGTGTTTGAAGAAGAAAATAAACATTTTGAACAAGACTTACAGCATTATGCGAAACAGGCGTTAGAAGACGAATTACAAATTTATGACGTTGATCCAGCGATGTATCCCTTAATTGGGCGATTATACTTCCGGACTTCTTATGGGCAAAATGTCTTATCCCATATGACTGAATGCGCCAAGGTATGCCAAATGTTAGCCTATAAATTAGGATTAGATCCTAAAATCGCTAAGAAGGTCGGTTTCTTCCATGACATCGGTAAAGCTACCGACTTCGAAGTGGACAATGATCATGTGGCACAAGGATTAATCATTGCCAAGCAATATAACCTTGATCCATACATCGTTGATGCCATTAGATCACATCACCGCAATACCACTTCACAATATGTTTATAGCACACTAGTGAAGATTGCAGATGTGATCTCTGCCGGACGACCGGGGGCAAGGATTGATGCACACGAACAATACGTTAAACGTGTCACCACCATGGAAGAGTTATGTTTAAAACATCCTGGCGTTACTAAAGCATATGCTTTAAAGGCTGGGCGTGAATTAATGGTTGTTGTCGAACCTAACAAAATTAAAGAGCAAGATTATCAAAAGTTGGCTTATGAACTTAAAAAAGAATTAGAAGCCAATGAGATTACTGGGAAAATTGGAATCAATATTAACATCTATCGTATTAATACGATCAATGTTAAGACAGAAGCATCAAACACTAAAAAATAAAACAAATTAACTTAAAGCAATATTAAGTTAGTTTTGTGCTGTAAGCATAAAAATAAATAAGAATTTTTCTAAAAAATCGGCAATATGTAAGTAGGGAGAGGAGTTTCATATACCAATAAACATGAAAAAATATATGGTGAATGCGACTATAGTAACAACTATGTCGATACATAAAATCATTGAGGCTGAAAATTTATCAGATGCTACAGTATCTGTACTTATGAATATAAATCCTAACGAATGGGTAACTAAACAAGAGTTGAAGGTTTCTTCAAAATAGTCTCAATCTCTTGATCTGAGTATCCTAACGCTTTGTAACTAATTTTTAAAGCGTATTGCTTTCAATATTCAATCGAGTTATCTTTTTTGTCCATAATGTTATTATATCATTTAGGCATTTTAGACTGCCATATTCATTGAATAAAATCATTATGAACTAAAAAAATAAGAATTTTTTCAAAAAATCGGCAATATGTAAGTGGGGGAGGGGTATATAATAAATATGGAAAAAATTCAAACCAAGGTCATCCAAGTGGAAAAAAGTGAATTTGATAAGTGTAAAACTGGACAAAGATTTAAGGCTGATATTATTACAAATACCGGCAAGGATCGTTTTATCCGCCAAAGCGATCTAGACAGAGCCCTGAAAGATGTGGTTCATCAAAATGACTTGGATAAAGCCTTGAAAGGCGTTATTCGTCAAAGCGATCTAGATAAAGCGATTAATGGGATAGTGCAATTGATGAAACCAATTTATGATAAGCTAAGAATAAAATGAGGAAAATAGTAAGTAATATGGTTAAAGATAAAGAAGTAAATTTCACCATCGATTTTGTATAATACTTCTGAAACATCTTTCAGAAGAGGTAAGACATTGGATTACGCTAAAGCATCGCTACTATTACACCGCAAATTAAAAGGTAAGTTCTGTATTAAATCAAAGGTTAAAGTGACTACTCCAACTGAATTAGCGTTAGCTTACACCCCCGGCGTGGCTGCAGCATGCTCGGCTATTGCTCGAAATCCACAAGAAAGTTTTAATTTAACAGCACGTAGTAATTTAATTGCTGTGATCACAGATGGGACGGCAGTCTTAGGGCTGGGGGACATTGGTCCCGCAGCTGGGATGCCAGTCATGGAGGGTAAATGTGTCTTATTTAAAGAATTTGCGAACGTTGATGCCGTGCCATTATGTTTGAATACTAAAAACGCAGATGAGATTGTTAATATCATTAAGGCTTTAGAACCTTCTTTCGGCGGCATTAACTTAGAGGACATTAGTGCGCCACGCTGTTTTGAAATTGAAACACGTTTAAAAAAGGAACTAAGTATCCCTGTCATGCACGATGATCAACACGGAACGGCAATTGTTGTAGCAGCGGCACTATTGAATGCCATTAAAGTAGTCAAGAAGACTAAAGGCGAATTAACGATTGTAATTAATGGTGCGGGAGCGGCTGGAATTGCGATTGCTAAATTATTGTTATTAATGAAATTTGGTAATGTCATCATGTGTGATCGTCATGGGACACTTGTAGCCACCGATCGTTCCCTTGCGCCACACCATTTAGCAATTGCTAAGATTACTAATAAGAAAGGCTTAAAAGGCAATTTAGCCATAGCGTTAAAAGGCGCCGATGTTTTAATCGGTGTATCTGCCGGTAACATTGTTACCGCTGAAATGGCAAAGAGTATGAATAAGGATGCTATTATCTTTGCTATGGCTAACCCTGTGCCTGAAATTATGCCTGATATTGCCAAAAAAGCCGGTGTCAAAGTCATGGGTACTGGTCGTAGTGATTTTCCTAATCAAATTAATAATGCCTTAGTATTCCCTGGTGTTTTTCGTGGAGCGCTGGATGCTAAGACTAAATCTATTACTGATGAAATGAAAATAGCAGCAGCAAATGCTTTAGCGAGTTTAGTGAAGTCTAAAGAGCTATCACCTAACTATATTATTCCTTCACCTTTAAATAAAGATGTTGTCAAAGTTATCGCACAAGCAGTAATGAAACAAGCTCATTAAATCATTTTTTTAAATACTACTAATTGGTCGAACTCTTCGGCTGTCACATAGCCTAAAGCAATCGCAGCTTCTTTTAAAGAGATTTGTTGTTGGTAGGCATGTTTAGCAATCTGTGCAGCTTTTTCATAACCAATTTTTGGTGTGAGTGCCGTTACATTCATTAACGAATGCTCTAAGTTTTGGTTAATGCGTTTCAAATTGGGTTTAATCCCTACGACACATCGGTCTGTAAAATTATTAATGCTTTGACTTAAAAGATTAATGGATTGTAAAAGATTAAAAGCAATTAATGGCATAAAGGTATTTAATTCAAAATTACCTTGCATCGCACTAAAACTAATAGTGACATCATTACCTAATACTTGGCTTGCAATCATCATTAATGACTCGCATTGTGTTGGATTAATTTTCCCTGGCATGATGGAGCTACCTGGTTCATTGGCTGGGATAATTAATTCGCCTAAACCACAGATGGGTCCGCTAGATAAAAAGCGAATGTCGTTGGCAATCTTATATAAGCTAGTGGCAAGCGTTTTGATCTCGCCATGCATACTAACGACATTATCTTTAGAAGCTAAGCCTCGGAACTTATTATCAATACTCTTGAAACTAAAATTGGTGAAGTCACTGATGATTTTAACAATTTTATGATCAAAATCTTTAGGGGTGTTGATACCTGTTCCAACAGCTGTGCCGCCCAATGGTAATTCACAGAAACTTTTTAAACATAGTTTAATGCGACTGAAAGATTGTTCAAGCATACTACGTCATCCGCTAATCTCTTGTGCTAACGATATAGGTGTAGCATCCTGTAAATGAGTTCGCCCCACTTTAATTATTGATATATTTTGTTTTTCTAATTGCTTAAAAGCATCAATTAAATGCTTGATGGAAGGCAACAACGCTTGTTGGATTGCTAAACAACCAGCAATGGTAATGGCTGAAGGAAAAACATCGTTGGAACTTTGTGACATATTAACATGATCGTTAGGATGTATCATTTTCTTTTTAATGATAGTGTTACTACGATTAGCGATTACTTCATTTACATTCATGTTTGTTTGTGTACCACTGCCGGTTTGCCAAATAGAAAGAGGGAAATTACCGTCTAATTTACCATCAATGATTTCTTTAGCTACTTTAATAATGATGTCACCAGCTTGCTTATTAAGTTTTTTACAAATGACATTAGTTTTAGCTGCGGCCATCTTAATAATAGCTAAAGCTTGAATAATTTCATAAGGCATTTTTTCTTGACCAATGTTGAAGTTAATTAAACTCCTTTGGGTTTGTGCGCCCCAATATTTATTGGCTGGTACTTCAATGTTTCCTAATGAATCATGCTCAATGCGTTGTTTCATATTTCTAGTTCTCACCTGTAAATAATATCATATTAATTCTAAGTATAATTAATTCATGAGAATAATCGCATTAGATTTGGGAACGAAGACAATGGGCATCGCAGTGAGCGATTCAAATAAGATCATTGCTAGTGGTGTAGAAAATTTTTTTTATGCCAATAATGACTTGAATCTATGTATTATTCGTGTGAAGAAATTATTAGAATACTACCAAGGCGATGTGGAAGGTATCCTGTTAGGTTACCCTACATTCCCTAGTGGTGATAAAAGCGCTATGTCACATTTAGTCGAAAAATTTCGTGATGCATTGAAATTAGTTCTGCCATCTAATGTTACATTAACATTATTTGATGAGCGCTATTCCACAGTTAACGCCACTTACCAATTGAAATTTGAAGCAAAGTTAAAGAGCAGTCAAATAAAGAAGATTAAAGACAAGATGAGTGCAGTTTACATGCTGCAAAATTACTTGGATAGTAAATAACTATGAGTTTATTAGAGGAAATTAAAGTTAAATCCGTTAATGATCAGATTCCCATTGTGAGGGATCAAACTATCTCCTTTATAAAGGAGACGATCAATGAGTTGAAAGCTACCACCATCTTTGAAGTTGGGAGTGCTTATGGTTACAGCGCCCTAGCTTTCAGCCAATGCCCATGTGCTAAGAAGATTATCACAATCGAGAAAGATGTTCAACGTTTTAATGTTGCAAAGCAATTCCTGAAGAATGAAACAAAAATTCAAATAGTCAATGCTGATGCTTTCACCTATGAGCCAAAATACATATATGATTTCATCTTCATTGACGGATGTAAATCACACCAAGAAAAACTAGTAGATAAATATTTATTAAATTTAAAACCAAATGGTAAAATGATCATTGATAACATCCATTTACAAAAATTTAAAGATATAGATCAATTAACTAAGAATCAAAAGAATTTGATAAAGAAAGTGGAATCATTTAAACAATGATTACTATCTAATAATAAAATCCTTGTAAAAATTGTTAATATTGATGATGGTATAGCCATCGTGGAGAAAAAATAATATGGAACTTCTAGTTAATCCTGCAAATTACTCGAATGCCATTGACCTCATTGATTTAGGGGTGAATAGTATTTATGTTGGACTAAAGGAATTTAGTACACGTAATAATTGCGTTGTTAGTTTTGAAGAGTTAAAAGAAATAGTAAAATCCAAGAAGGATACGAAGATTTTAGTTTTAGTGAATCGTTTCTTCTTCGAACCAGAGATCGAGGCGTTGACTACGCATCTAAAGGAAATTTGTAGATTACCCATCGATGGTATCGTTTTCAACGACTATGCTGTGCAACAAATAATGTTTGAACATAATCTTCATAAACCGTTGATTTATAACTCAGAAACATTAGTTACCAATTATGAACAATTCGATTTCTACCTTGAAAACAACATAAACGAAGTATCTCTAGCTCGCGAATTGAATGTTCGCGAAATTAACGAAATAGCCAACAAGAAGAACAAGATGCGAATTGAGATACAAGTAGCTGGTTATGCCTTTGTTATGCATTCACGTTGAAAGTTATTAACTAATTTTAAGAACACCCAAATCAATTCGCAAGTTGATTTAAGTAAACGAAAATTGCTTATCCGTGAACAAACGCGTAAAGAACCATTAATCATTTATGAAGATGATAGTGGTACTAATATTTTTACGGCTTACAACTTATGTCTGATTGATAAATTAAGTGAACTTAAGCAAGTTGACGTAATCCGTATTGATAGTTTCTTACATGACGCAAATTGAACAATCAACATGGCTAAGATTTTTATGAAGGCAATTAAAAATATTGACAACTATAGCGCATCAATGATTGAACAACTTCAAAATGAAGTCAAAACTTTAAGCAATGATATTAATTCGCGTGGTTTCTTTTTAATGGATAAGAAAGATTTAATCTACCTGCTCAAGGAGGATGTATATGAATAATCAACAAATTGAATTATTAGCTCCTGCTGGTGATCTTAATCGTGGCAAGATCGCCCTTGATTTTGGTGCTGATGCCATTTATTTGGGTGCTAAGGCTTATTCGTTGCGAGCCCGAGCCAGTAATTTTGATTATGAACAAGTAGCAGAAATTAGCGAATATGCTCACCACCTTAATCGCAAGATTTATTTAGTTTCTAATATTGTTTGTCATAACCATATGTTAGAAGGTTTCACTAACTTTATTAATAATGTAATGCAGTACAAAATAGATGGTTTCCTCTGTACTGACCCATTCATCATTAAGAAAATTAAGACGAATTATCCTAATGTTGATATTCATATATCAACCCAACAATCCGTTACTAATTCTAAGTCTGCCTTATTTTTTGCTAGGAATGGGGCAAAAAGAATTGTAACTGCTCGTGAAGTGTCATTTAAAGAGTTAATACCTATGATTAAGAATGTGCAGAAGAAAATTGAAATTGAAATCTTCTGTCATGGTGCTGTTTGTATTGCTTACTCTGGTCGTTGTATGCTAAGTAGTAATTACTGCTTACGTGATGCTAATAATGGTGGTTGTGCACAATCTTGTCGTTGAGTATCAACACTTTATGACGAACACCAGAAGTATTCTGACACTTTTAGTATGTCGGCCAAAGATATGTGTTTAATTACTAGAACAAAGGAAATTATTGATGCTGGTGTTAGTGCTATCAAGATTGAAGGGCGTATGAAATCTGAACATTACATTGCCACCGTTGTGAATGCTTATCGTAAGATAATCGATAAGACATATGCCTCTGATACTTCGAGCAACGACGAATATTATGCCGATGTATTAAATGCGGCTAATCGCGAAATTTCTAAGGGGTGATTTGATGGCGAACCTTCCACCTTTGAGATGCTTTACCATGAAGTTCCTAAACAAGTCAACCAATTATTTGCTTGTGTCATTAATAAAAAACTCAGCGATGTGACTTATGAAGTCGTGTCACGTAATTATTTTACAATTAACAATACTTTTCAAGCTGTAGGCGTTAAGTTAAAACATATTGAAGAAATGAAGATAGTGAATATCAAAGATCAGTTTGGTAATGATCTTAGTGTGGTGAATACGCCAATGAGTAAATTAACAATCACATTGGATAAGAATATTGATTTGTCACCAAAAGATATTCTACGAATAAAAGTAAATACTAATCGGTTATAAGAATGTATTTGTTTTGCAAGGCATAAATTTGTCTTGACAAAAAAAAAAAAAAAAAAGTATGATTTGATTAAGGGAGCACTGAATTATGTTCAAATATTAAATATGCATGGGTATATTTGGAATAATATTCATTATCATTGCAGCTGCAGTTCCGTTTGGTTTTGTTTCAGATGGCGATCTTTCATATCATTATTCTAACGGTGGCAACACCGCTATGCTCATTATAGGAATATTGATGACTGTAGCTGCGATTGCGTTATTAATAACAGGTATTCTCAAACAGCCATCAAACAGCAAGACAGTTACACCACCTAGTACTACTACACAAGAACCTAGCGCTACTGCACAAGATAAATAATTCAAAGTTATTTCTTTGTTTTTTTATGTTCAACTAGTTTACGAGTTACACAAATATAGGTGTTCTCATAACGAAAGACATGATATTCTAAATCTGGTTTACCATCACATTTAAGGATATTACGATAAGTTTCTACACCATAGATGGAATTAAGGGTTAAGTCACCATAACATTTAATGGCACTTTCACGAATTGTTCATTCTTTAATAAACGCCACACTATTACCGATTCGGTTTAAGTATTGGATATTAAATCGACTTAACATAATGGTACGATAATCCACTTGTCGATCACAACGTTCAATGTCAACACCCACTTCTTCACATGAAGAAACCGCTAAGCAGGCATAATCTTTAGTGTGTGAAATATTGAAATAAAGGCGATTGTTAGCGAGATATGGTTTACCAAAAGAGTTTATTTTAATATCTTTCTTATTTTTGCTCACATAAGCGTTCATTAATTCCTGTCCCGCTTTTATACTATCGGCATTGGTATTAACATAAATCTTGATATTTTTTCAGGTTTTAACTAATTTCATTATTGTTTAATATGACTAAAGACAAATTTAGCTAATTCATTTTTATTCTTAACAGCGTAATTAAAATGTTTATTTAAAAATTCAATATCACTAGGAGTTACTTTAGAGATATTTTTAAAATCTGTATATTTAGTTGGTAATCCTAATAATTTAATGAAATTATCAAGTGATTTAAAAAAATCAGATAAAGTTTTGGTACCGAAAACGCTTTTGCCCATTGATAAGCATAGAGCTTGGAAGCGTTTATCAATGCTGCACTTGTATTTCAAATAGACAGGTGTAATCAATGCGAGTCCTGCACCGTGTTCTACATCCCATAACCCAGATACAGCATGTTCCAAACGATGCGTTGTTCAATCGCCACCACTAGTTTCAAATTTGGCAATGGAATTTAAAGCCATCGAAGATGTTCATAGAATATTGGCACGTGCTGTTTCGTCCTTAGGATTCTTCATGAGGACTTTAGCACAAGCAACAACAACACGCATATTGGCTAAGATATATTCACTTGTTCATAAGAAACTCTTATTAACATCGAAATATTGTTCAATGAGATGACTAAAGATATCGAATATACCACAAGCTGTTTGTCATTTAGAAAGTGTCAATTGAAACTTAGGGTCTTCAAAACAAATTTGTGGAGTAGCAGATGGCGTAGCCGTACCCATTTTATACTTCGTTTGAGCATTAGTAATTACTGATCCGTCATTATTTTCGCTACCAGTAGCAGCGAGAGTAACAGCGGAAATTAATGGAATAGAAGGATATTTAACTTTGGAATTGTCTAAGACATAGTCCCAAGTGTTTTTATATTGTGGGTTGGTCGCAATAATACCCACTACTTTGGCAGCATCAATGACGCTACCGCCACCAGCAGCAATGATTAAATCGACTTTGTTCTTACGAGCGATTAATGCGGCGCGGTAGATATTAATATCACGCGGATTAGGTTCAATGCCTGGGTACTCGATCACTTTAACATTGCATTTTTTACAAGCACCAACGATCTCGTTGTATAAGCCGTTCTTTTTAATAGAGCCGCCACCATAAATTAATAAAACCGTCTTAGTTTTTAAAAGTTTTAATTCTTTGTGTAAATTATCTTTGACAACATCTCGGCCAAAGTAATATAAAGGTTGTAATTTAAATTTTGTGCTCATAAATCAGTATTAAAGATTATAACGTAACAATCCTGATATCACGGAACATCGTTTAGCGATAAAGTTTATAAAGATTTCTTTTTACTGTAAAATAATATTGTTATGCAAAGCAAAACAAACAACTCTCTCTCTCTCTCTCTCTGCGAATGTAGATAGCATTTTGAGTTGTACCAAAGCAAGTTTTAGTCATGAAGACTAGGGCTTGTTTTTTTGACTGTGTGTAACAAAGATCATTCATTTCTTAAGGAGAAATATGGCAATATGAAATAAAACAACGGAAGTTGTTAAAAATTACAAAGGTTTCAAAAACGATGCTAACTTAAATAAAATTACCATAGGAGAATATGGGATTGGTTATTTTGGAATTGGTATTTATTCTAGAACTAATAGTAAAACGAATTGTTCTAAATTAACATTAACTCCAGAGACGGCAGAAGAATTATTAAAAGAATTAAATAATTTCATTGGTAACAAATATGAAAAAAAATAGGACATTTTTCATGATGCTGTGTTCATTAACTGTCGTTAGTACAACATCGACTTTTCTCGTTTTAGCTTCAAATAGTTGTAAGAAAGCCGATGATAACGATGATGTAAAACAGTGTAACTATACTGTAAAAGCTCAAGTATCACCAGTTGAAAATAGAAACGGTGATACTCCCAACTTCTACATAGGACCAGGAGTAAAAGGGTATGTCTCAGGTGGGTGATTAATTGATCATTTTACCGAAGCATTTACTTGCACTATTTCTGGGAATAATAATTTTGTCGGGGCTAATATTTACATACCTAAATGAATAGATGTTAATGGCACAAAATACACAGTAACTAATTTTAGCGGGGGCGGATCTTTACAGGCAAAAGTAGTATTACCAGATTCAGTTAATTTTATTGGTGACTTAGCTTTCTATTCATGTTGAGAACTGACATCAGTAAATTTTAAGGAAGGCTCGGTAACACATATTGGTGCACGAGCATTTAGTGGATGTACCAGCCTTAGTGCTTTTAATTTTTTTGGTGTTAATCAGATTGACGATTATGCTTTCGGATCTGACGGCTATATTCCGCCGTTAACAAAGATAGATTTTGACGATGGGATGAAAAAAATTGGTTCTCATATCTTTGCACCTTCAAGTCTTGGATACATTAATGTTACACTTGACGAGATTCGTTTAAATTGGTTTTCGCTTCAGAATAAAAATATCGATGCATATGCATTTGGTCGTTTGAAAACATCAGGGAAGTTAATTCTTCCTAAAGGATCAACTGTTACCGCACAATCTTTGGGACTTGATAGCGGTTGAGTGGCTCAATATAGCTATTAACAATTACCCAGAGATCTTAGCTTCGTGGAATGTCTTAATAATCTTAATGATTTGAATTAATTCATCGACGTTTAAATAACAAGTTTGGAAACGGATACGTTTATCAGCTTTGGTGTCAATGTAATAACCGTCACCATTACCTTGCAACTGTACACCACGATAATTATCAAACATACGTAGTGATTCTTGCTCAGATTCTAATTTAAGAATGAATTTAATATCGAATTGGTTATAAATGGTTGGTTCAATTGATTCGTTATTCACATTGGTTGCTAATAAGATGAAACGTACGCCAGCTGCGGGACCACGTTTTAATAGATCACCAATTAATTCCATGTTTTGTAAACTGTTCTTGATGATCTTATCAAAAGCAGAAATTACCAATAATATTTCTTTATAAGGTGTATTGGTGTTACCGATATAACGATTAGCTTCTTTAATATTGGTTGCTCCTAATTCAGCGAATTTAGATTCTCGTTCAGCAATTTCATTACGCAAGTCATGTAATTTATTGACTGTATCGGTTAAATCACTGATGACAGGATATTTCATGTGTGGTAAGTGATCAAAATATTTCAAAGACTTATCACCAACTGGTGAAAGGATAATTATTTCCATCAATTTTGGCTGGTTAATATATGCCAATGATGTAATGATGACAGAAAGCAACATCGCACCACCACTACCACGTTTACCAATGATTAGTGAACGTGGATGTTTATCAATATCCAAGGTTAATGGATTATTCTCATAGCCCATTCCCACAATCGCTATCTCGGAAGATATCTCAGGGTGTGCCATTAAAATAGATTTAATGGAGATCTTCGATGGTTTATCATTAGGTATTTCAAAACGCACAGTATTACCTTTAAATGAGATATTGAAGGTATCTAATTTCAAGTCACCTAGAAGGTCGTTTTGTGATTTAAGGATGTTATCAATTGTTGTTTGGCTTTCAACGTCATAAGATATTTCGATGAATAGCGGCATCACAATTGTCTTTTGATATGTAGCTACAAAATCGTTACGTGCTAAGAATTTGGTAATCTTGGCTTCATAGTTTTCACCGTCATTTTTATTGTCAAAATAATGGTCAATACTAGTATCAGTTAGAAAACTAACGGGTGGGACAAGGTGATCAGCTTTGATAGCTTCTTGTAAAATCTCGGTCTTACCATGGATTGCTGGAACAACGTCCTCTTTATCAGGCACTAATTCGTTGTAAATTGAACTATTGACATCACCACCTAAGATGTGAATAAATCATTTACGTATATTGTCTCAAACCTTGCTGTTCTTTTTATTAATTAAAACGATGATACCACTCGTTAAGATGATTAAGGCAATGATGGCAATGATAAAGATTGAGATGTATTCTCAAGCTGCGACAATAACTTGTCCAATGATGCCACCAGTGACAAAGGTATCAATGTATTTACTATAGTCAATTGTGCTAGCATAGACTTTAAAGTTAGAAAGGTATTCATTCATGATGCTCTTAAAGCTTTCAAAACTAGTGCTCACAAAGGAATAATTAATTACCGCAAAACCAATAATTAATGATATTAATACCAGTGAGCCTCCGACCAAGAATTTCTTCGTGTAAAAGAATTTGGTAAATTTTAAACCAAATATTTTACCAATGGAAAAGATTAATAAAAGGATATAAACAAGGAATTTTACTTCGCCAAACATGAATTCGAATATATAGGCATCAGGGTAACTACCAACGTATGGTACACGCGCAAGGAATAAAATCCAAACGACAGTCAAAAAAGAAAAGATAATCATACGGACTCTCGCTCTTGTTTTAACAACAGCTTCAGGTAAAACTGATTGAATTTCTTGTTCAAGTAGCGCGGTACTTTCGACCTTGACTGTATTACCTTCGTTTAATTTTTCGGTTGCCATATTTATTGACCACTTTCATTAGTTGGAGCGTGATTCTGATTACGATCCTTATTAAATACTATTGTAGTCAATACTAATGGTTTTTTATTAAATTTCTTTTCGTATTGCTTATCGACAATCTTACGAATAAGCCCTTTTAAGGTTTTAATATCTAATTGATTTTTGCTAATGGCCTCATCAATTAAATTATTAATTAATTTATTACATTCGTCATTGATATTCATAATGATGTTCTTGTTTTCTTCACTAAGGTTGGTAACGCCCACCACATCATAATTAAATTTTTCAATAACTTTTTTAGGTTTACTAATTAACAAGCTTAATAGAATGACGCCGTTCTCTTTCATTTGCTCACGTTCAAACATGCTAGAAGCTCCCACGTCTAAGACACCTTGTGTACCAATGTATTGGGGCTCAAGCTTAACAATTTTATGAACATTATCAATACTGCCATTATTTAATGAAAGACATTGTCCGTTATCTAATAAGATAATACTTGAACGCGGATAACCTGTTTGTACGACGGCTTTTTGGTAATCAATAAAATTCATGTATAGCCCCGAGACAGGGATAATATACTTAGGTTTTAACATTTCGACTAAGAATTTATGATCCTCATTCGAAGCAGAAACAGGAATAATTTCACGTTTTAATTTATACACACCTTGAACGGATGTACGATTAATATTATCAAACATGTCAGCTTCGAACTTCTCATGACCAGCAATGGTAGCTTCGGCAAAAATGAATGTATCTGAATCTTTTAAATGTAATTTAGGATCATCATCTAAAATGATTTTACCTAATTTGGTAAATAGGCGATGCGGTGTCCCAGTAACGATAACAACGGCATTATTACTTTGATCAATTTGTTGATCGTCAATTACATTAATGGTACGAGTCGAAAAGTATTGTTTCTCTCTTAAGAAATTAAAAAGTTCTACAAAAGTATTAGAGAAGATATTAATGGGACGATTCTTACTAGCGGCTACTTGTGCTAGTGCCAATATTTTATAGACATCATCATCATAACATCCGACAATGACTCGCCCTGGTGCATCAATAAGGATATTTTCAAAATAGCTACTAATACGGTGATTAGGGTTGGTGAAACCAACACTTTTACCAACTTGTCCCATACCGACAATTAACATGAGGTTACGATTATTTGTAATTTTATTTATTTGATAGATTTCATCTTCAAACGAGATATTCTTATTAGAAGATACAATGAAGTCATCAATGTAAATAATTGAACCTTCAGGCGTTGTAAAGGTAAAACCTAATGAACGTGGCATGGAGTTGGAAATTTTGAAGGGAGTAACACTACATGCGCCAATACGTTCAGCACGCATTGGTTCTAGAACTTTAATATTAAGTTTTAGCGGAGCGTTATTATGACTACGCGCACGTTTATCAAAGTATGTCCTTAGGATAACGCCGCCCACATCGCTGGTGTAGATAGGAATGTTAGCAATGAATTGGTAGAAAAATTCTAGTGCACCAAAGCGTTCATAAGAAGGAGTACCAATAAAGATACCCTTGATTGCGCGTTTATTTTGATTCACTCATGCGAAATCAGGAATAATTTTTTTAACTCCTAACGAGACTGAAGAGGGAATGGATACCCCACAGTTAATAATGTAGATGTCGCCATTAATGCTAAGTGCATAGCATTCTTTACCATGTTCATCTAATCCGCCTAATGCGAAAAACTCAATTTTAGCCATATAAAATCTTTCTATTTAAAAAGTCGTTGCTTGATCCATCATCAAGATATTATGATAATTCATTTTTATTATTATATGGAGTTTTTATGTGATTTGCGTATAAATAATTAATCGCTATTCTTTTAGATTATTTAGTTCTATTACCCTTGACAAGCGCTCATCAATTCGATTGATGGCAATTTTTAAACCAGTCACATCTTTTTCTAAACATGTTAAACGCGATTCAATACTATCAAGGCGAGTATTAAGCCTAGCCTCAAAGGCCTGAAACCACGCTGGCACTGATGGAATTGGTTTTGTGGACTTCAATTCTTCAGCTTGAACAACTAAATTGTCTTTGTTAATGCGTTCAGTAATATTCACTTCGTACATTTTCTTACCCATATATTATATTCTCCCCACTATATAGATTGTCGGAAAAAAAGAAATTTTCTTACTTTTTTTAAAAAATTATTGAGCTTTTTTAATGAGCTCAAGGTATTCATTCATTTTACTTTCTAATGGATTATCCTTGTTGGGAACATAATACTTTTGATCTTTGAGTTCATTTGGCAAATATTGCTGTTTAACATAAGCATGTTTGTAATTGTGGGGATAAAGATATCCAGTGTGTCCTAGTTTACCAGCAGACTTATAAGATTGATCCTTGATGTGCTTTGGTATTTGATAACTCTTACCAGCCTTAATGTCATCAAAAGCTCGGTCGACTGCCATAATTGCCGAGTTAGACTTTGGCGATAAGCACATCTCAATCACAATCGCTGCGAAGATTTGACGGCACTCAGGCATACCAACCTCTTTAGCGGCATTACACGCTTGAATAACGCGACTACATAAAGTAGGATTAGCTAAACCAATGTCTTCATAAGCCATCGCGATTAAACGACGGCACAGCGACTCTAAATCACCTGCTTGTAACAAACGAGCTAAGTAATAGATTGCTGCATCGGGATCGCTGCCCCTTAAGGATTTATGCATGGCTGATTTAATATCGTAATATTCATCACCATAGTCAGCGGCTAGGACATATGATTGTTGCATGATGTCTTTTAGTGCTGCTATGTTGATTTTTTCATCAGCATACAAAGTATTTAACATATCTACAATATTAATGGCTGCTCTTAAATCACCATTAGTTTGTTCGGCAATCATTGTTAAAATTTCGTCATTCAATTGCACTTTTAAGTCAATCCCACCTAAGCGTTTTTTCAAGCCTTGAAAGACATCTATTTTAGATAGTGGTTCTAATTGGAAGATTTGACAACGACTACGAATGGCTGGGTTAATAGTAAAATAAGGATTCTCAGTCGTTGTGGCAAAGATATGAACAACCCCATTCTCTAAATAGGGCAATAAAATATCTTGCTTATCACGATTGAGACGATGTACTTCTTCGAGAATGATGATGTAACCATTGTCTGATTTTTTGGCCAAATCAATAATATTAGTCAACTGTTCTTTTTTATCAATCGTAGCATTATAAATGATATGTGGAATATCTAAATCATGAGCCAGAGCCAAAGCAATAGATGTTTTGCCAATGCCTGGGACACCATAAAAAATTAACGAATACAAACTCTTAGTTTTAATCATGCGATTAATTACTGAGTTTTCGTTGAATAAGTGACTTTGACCAATGATTTCGCTAATTGTTTTTGGTCTTAATTTAACGGCTAAAGGTTCCTTCAAGATTTACTCCTTTATTATTTTTCGTAACTGTTGATATGTTAAGTTTAACATGTTTAAACGCTTAAATAATTGCTTATTGTTCGATTCGCTAATATTTAAAAAATCAGTAATTTTTTTTCGTTTATCTTTAGTACTAAGTTGTAATTGCAAATATTCATCTCATGTTAATGATGTTTGATTTTTATCATAGCTTAAAGTATGTTGCAGGGCTTTGATGATTGCACGATCATTAGCTTCAGCAACACCAACTTTCTTTTTTGATACACTATCAGCCTTCTTAACAAAGGCTTGGTCATAATGGTCTAAATACTTATTTAATTTTCGACGAATTGATTCACCCGGACCATCAGGATCAAGAAATAGAATAACCCGTTGGTGTTTAGCGGCTTGTTGAATTAAAGCGATAGTCTTAGTAGATAAATGTGTACCGTTAGTTTCAATGGTTGTCACATCAAAGAGTGATTGTAACTTATTACTATCAGTTTTACCTTCTACGATGACGATACCATCGATCTTTGGTTTCGTATTCATGAAGTTTACTTCACCTTTGGTTCGTAGCGATTGTAAATTTCAGAGATAGAAAGATTATCGCAATAATAGACTTCGATAATTTCAGAAAGGTATTTACCTAAATCAACAATATGTAAATTTTTAATCTTGTGGTCATAAACTGATTCAATGGAATTGGTTAAGTAAATATCCGAAACAACTTTATCATTAACGGCTTGTTGTAATCTTTCGACAGCTGGTTCAGATAATATGGCATGTGTCGCGGCAATCGTAATCGACTTAGCGCCATTTGCTTTGAGTACCTTACAAGCTGCGACGATTGTACCGGCGGTATCAATCATGTCGTCACTAATGAGGCAATCTTTACCTCTTACATTTCCTAAGACATTAGTAATTTCCGCTTGATTAGGTGTGGGACGACGTTTATCTAAGATAGCTAATGGTACCTCTAATAAGGAGGCAATGGAACGAGCGCGTTTTACACCACCGTAATCAGGTGAAACGACGACTAAGTTTTGACAGTTCATTTTCTTGACAGCTTCACGCGCTGTAATGTTGGTAGCACGTAGTGTATCAACTGGAATATCAAAGAAACCTTGGGTTTGTTCACTGTGAATGTCAACGATTGCCACTCGTGTAGCGCCGGCTTTTTCTAACAACATAGCTACTAGTTTACTGGTAATAGGTTCACGCCCTTGCGTCTTACGATCTTGACGAGCATAAGCATAATAAGCAATGATTACATTAATGGCTTGTGCGCTGGCTCTCTTCAATGAGTCAATGGCAATTAATAATTCCATTAAATTTTCATTTACAGGTTTGGATAATGATTGTACGATCGTGATATGACGATTACGGACAGGAACTTCGGGACGTACCATAATTTCGCCATCAGCGAAATGAGAAATAGTAACAGGCAATGGTTTAACCTTCAAGTGTTTACAAACACTCTCTGTAATTTTCTTTGCACCAGACAAGCCTAGGACTTGTATTTCTTTATTACAGTTTTTTGTCATTCAAGATCAACCACCATGTAATAACATTATAGTGAAAAAATATAATCTTAGTATTTACTTTCAAAGAACAATTGATAAATTAAATTAAAGGTTAAGCTTTTAAATTAAGTTACGGTATAGTTTGTATAAATCCTAACCGCAATATATAATATTAGACATATATGAAAACAATTAGCATTAAAGAAATTTTGGAATCTCCGCAACATTTTACTGAAGAAATTTCATTAGTGGGATGAATTAAATCTAACCGCGATAGTGGTAAAATTGGCTTCATCGAAATGAATGATGGCTCCGATATTGAAAACATGCAGATCGTTTATAAACAGGGAACAACCAAAGGTTTTGATGAAATCAAATCTGCAAGAACTGGCAGCGCCATCTTGGTGGTTGGTAAAATTCAATCAAGTAGTAAGGCTGAACAAAAACACGAAATCATTGCCAGTGATTTAAAAATTTTAAAACAAGCCTGTGAAGAATATCCCTTACAGAAAAAACAGCACACTTTAGAATTTCTAAGAGATAATGCTCATTTAAGAGCGCGCACTTCCACTATTTCAGCGATTATGAATGTACGCAGTCGTTTGGCTTTTGATATTCATAAGTTCTTTCAAGATAATGGATTCTTATGGGTGGCAGCTCCCATCATCACTTCGAATGATGCTGAAGGTGCTGGTGAAAACTTTAACTTAGAATTAGACAGTGATAAGCCTTTTTTTGACAAAAAGGCTAAATTAACTGTGTCTGGTCAATTAAATGCTGAGGCTTATGCCCAAGCCTTTCGTCAAGTTTATACTTTTGGACCTACTTTCAGAGCTGAACGTAGTCATACCAATCGTCATATGTCAGAATTTTGAATGATTGAACCAGAAATTGCTTTCATCGATCTAAAGCAATTAATGTTAATCATCGAAACTTTTATCAAAAACGTAGTCAAACAAACATTAAATCATTGCGCCAAAGAAATAAATTTTTTTGCCAAAAACAAACCAGCTATAAAAGAACGTTTAGAGGCCTTAGTGAAAAACGATTTTCAGAGATTAGAATATGCCAAAGCCATTGAAATTTTACAAGCGGCTGTTGCTAGTGGTCATAAATTCGAAGATTCCGAGATTTTCTTTGGCAAAGACTTAGCCAGCGAACATGAACGTTATATTTGTGAGCAAAAATTTAATGCTCCTGTCTTTTTATTTAATTACCCTAAAGAAATTAAAGCCTTTTACATGAAATTAAATGAGGATGATAAGACAGTTGCGGCTTGCGATTTGCTTGTGCCTGGTGTGGGCGAAATCGTTGGTGGTAGCCAACGTGAAGACGATTATGATAAGTTAATGAAACGTGTAGCTGAATTAAAAATTGATGCTTCTAGCATTCAATGATATTTAGACTTGCGTAAATATGGTTATTATTCTTCGGCTGGTTTCGGTTTGGGCTTTGAACGTTTGATTATGTATATGTTGGATTTGGAAAATATCCGTGATACGATCCCTTTCCCTCGTGTAGAAGGTTCATTAAAGTTTTAATTTATGAAATTGCAGCCACGTCATATTCCTAATATTCTAACAATCACTCGCATGCTGTTGACTCCTATCATTGTTATTTTCTTGCTAGTGCCTTTTGGACCAATCTTGTATCACTTAGATACCGAGTTAGGTAATTTATATTTTTCATTA
>JAITXG010000001.1 GCA_031284865.1 Mycoplasmataceae bacterium
CCATTAAGAAATATCCTGGCTCGATCTCGAAAAACCTACTTAATCTAACGTCGCTGTCTGGTGTAATGATTCTTTTACCTGTTACTATCTCACTTATACATACTGTTGTTATTTTGGCCTTGCGTGATAGTTCAGCTTGCGTAATATTATTAGGAACTAGAAATTCATCTCTTAGAAAAACACCGATATTTCCTGTACTGTTTTTTCTCTGTCTGCTCATTTTCTTGTCCTTTCTAAAGCAATTATATAGATATCCTATTTTATGCCAAGCAATTTACGCAACTATTTTTCATAGTAAAACTATCGGCAAAAAAGTGGGTAATTTAATTGACTTTTTCGTGTATTAATGAATTCATAATATAATAGTCACATGACATATTTAATAGGCCAAGGTAGCGACACACACGAATTAGTTGTAATGAAAGATGGGGCGATTATTCTTGGCGGCCATAAATTTATTGCTGGTTATCGTGTTATTTCACACTCGGACGGAGATCTAGTGTTACATTCGATTGCCAACGCCATATTAGGGGCGATGCAAAAAGGTGATATTGGACAATACTTTAAAGATACCGATCAGAAAATTAAAGGCATTTGTTCAGCTGAAATTATTAAGTTTGCTTTAAATTTACTAAGTAAATCTAAATTTGAATTAGTTAATATTGATCTTACTATCACTTGTGAAAATATTCTTTTAGGTGATATAAAAAAACATATTCAAAATGCATTAATCAAATTACTTGGATGTAAATTTATTAATGTGAAAGCCACTAGGTTTGAAAAACCATCTAACTTAATTTCGTGCGATGTGGTTTTGTTAATTAATAAAAAATAATTTTATTTGTGAACTTTGCGTTCGCTTCTAACCTTGCCAACGATCATAATTAAATTTAATATAAAGGGAAGAATATTTCCAGCTCACGTGGGAACACCATTTCAAAATGCCATATCATGGCTATGTACAATGGAGATGCCTAAGGCATAGATAATTAAGGTAATATTACTAATCATCATAAAGACATGATTTTTTAAATCAATGTGTCGATAACTTTTAGTTTTAATACATTTGATCATTATCAGTATTGATATTACGCTCAATAATAGCGTTCCAGCGAAACCAATACTGATAAAGATTCAGAGTCATGCTTGTTGTGTCATATTTATGTATACCTCATGTAATTTGTAGTGCAGTAATTATATTTGTTTTATATTCTGTATTCTTTGAATGGTTTATAAAAAAATAAGATATTTTCATTTTTTTCGACAATTTATAAATAGGGAGAAGATATAATACTATGGAAAAAATACAAACTAGGACAGCACAGATGAACAAAACTGAATGAGATAAGTGTAAGGATGGGCAACGTTTTAAAGCGGGTATCATTACAAATGCTAAGAAAAAAGTTACGCTTGAAGACATCATGGACAAATTGGAACGGATTGAAACCAGACTAGATAATCTAGAAGCTAGAATAGATGACATTGTTAAAATTAACAATCTGAAAGAAAGCAAGACACCTTCTTTGCAGTAATAAGATAATATAACTTAGTATTACCATTATAATTTAGATACATTTGCGGGGATGCCAAGGTCTCGACATGAGCACGATTCTTTCAAATGCAGTGGGGTTTGCCCCTTACAGCTAGAGGTTTACTTAAATGCAAACTCAAAAAACGACAATGTTGAATTAGACGAAGCATTCTTAATCAACAAACTGTCAGCACAATCTCAACTTAACTACAACTTTGTAGCCTAAGCCTTTGTGCTTTAAGGTATTAACGTTTTCTTCATTTACGTTAATACATTAGAATAAATGAATATGTTGTATCGATGCTAATAAATACGATGAATTCAATCTTAGCTTAGTTAGACAAAGGGTGTCTTAATTCCTAATATTGTCTGATGAAACGCTTAAATTAGGACTAAACTGTAGACTTTGTTAGATGACTATTTGTGGAAATGGGTTCGATTCCCATCATCTCCACCAATGAAAAAACTAGGTTAGATGCCTAGTTTTTTCTTGTTTAAAATGGCAAATAAATTACTAATCTATCTTATTAATATATGGTAATGTAATCTTAACAGTTACTATAAGAAAAGCTTGAATTTATCACATAAAAATAATTATCTCCATAAATTATGTTAAAATATTCTACCTACGGATGCTTACCCAAGTCTGGTTGAAGGGATCGGTCTTGAAAACCGAAAGGTGGCGAAAGCCACGCGGGGGTTCGAATCCCTCAGCATCCGCCATTTATCGCGGAGTAGAGCAGCTTGGTAGCTCGTCAGGCTCATAATCTGAAGGTCGTCGGTTCAAATCCGTCCTCCGCAACCAATGGTCTCATGGTATAGCGCTCATTATTTCCCCCTGTCACGGGGAAGATACGGGTTGAACTCCCGTTGAGACCGCCAGGTGGCTCTGTAGCTCAGGTAGTAGAGCAACGGACTGAAAATCCGTGTGTGGGGGGTGCAAATCCCTCCGGAGCCACCATTATAAAA
>JAITXG010000047.1 GCA_031284865.1 Mycoplasmataceae bacterium
ATAAATAGTTTTCAAAATTAATGTGAATAGCGGGAACCAAAATCGAGTGGAATCGCGATTATCATAATCATGGCTACAGAGCATCAAAAATGTATCATTCATCGATAATTTTTCCAAAAGCAAGCGCATTCTAGATAATACGCTACCATCACTAATAAAGTAATGTTTACTAGGATCATTGCTAAACTTAGTTGATTCCCAATGTTTTTGCAAAATATTCGTATTTGGATTTAGCCATTTGCTCCATTTTTTCTCAATCTGGTTCATTGTTTTTAGATGGCAGCAGAATAACGGTATTCAGGAGTTTTTCCCTAGAAGGTTTATTTGTTCAAGCAAATTGTTTTTTAGCAACGGCATTTATTGAAAAACATAAAAACAAACCATTCCATTTGGTGATTTTTTTATTTTCTAAGACCCAGCAATCATTTGTTGCTATAAATTTATCTTTTTGAAAGAAAGTGGAACCAACGCCAGCACCATTTGCAGACATAGTAAGTGATCCGAAATCACTAATTTTAGCATTATCTGAATTAGCAAAATAACTTATTCCGTTATTAAAACCAGATGCTGCTATTAAGCCTACATCGCCATCTTTATTTTTAAACTTGGCTGCTTTATTTTGTCCGCGATAAAAATTTGTAAATACCTCTTTAATTTTAAAACTATTTCATTTTGTAATATTTGCTAATGATTCATCAACGCGTTTTTGATCTCTCTCTCTCTCTCTCACGAAATCTTCCATATATTTTCAATCGGGCTGACCGCGTTTGTTAGTGGGTAATGATATAAGGTCGTTTGCTATAGCTCTTTGGCTTGCCTTCGTAGTGTAAGAATATTTTTTACCTGCATATGTTTTGTTTCAAATCGAGCAAATAAACATTGCTATAAACTTATTTAATTCAAAATTGGGTGTTAATTTTTCAACGTGGTCTGAAGCTGTGAAATTTTCTTCTTGATAATTCATCCACCCCAGTACGGCGCTATCAATTGTGAGGCAGTTTCCTTTTTCTGTTCAAACATCAAAATATCCATCTATTCCATTGTTTGAGGCCCTTGTAGTGACGTAGGGGAAACTACCATCATGCATTAATTTATCTTTCTTCGTAGTTTTTGTACCAGAAATTTCAAACAAATTACTGAGTTTAAATTCCTTTCATTCATTGATATATATCTTTTTACTATTTTTAATTTCGTCAGGTAATTTCTCTAATCTTGAGAAATCAGGTTCTTGGAAATTTCTCTCTCTCTCTCTAATATACTTCTCCATATACTTTCAGTCCGGTTGTCCATTTTGGTCTACCGGTAGCATGTGCACCTCATCCTTGATTTTTTGCAAGATTCGCGCATCATTGTAACTATATCTACCCACAATTGAGTTTAAAAGTGAACAGATAAATAAACCGTTTCATTTGTTTAGATTCTCATTTCTTATAACATAAACTTTATTACCAGCCATAAAATCTTTTTCTTGAAAGAAAGCATAATACCCTTCAGCTCCGATTGTTATACAATTAGCTTTATTAACTTTACTTTCAATTTTCTTAACAAATTTAGTAATTCCATTATTAAAGGCTGAGCGAGAAACATAAGGAAAGCCATCCTTTATTTCTTCAACTTTTAGTTGCTGCTCAGCAGTTTCGCATTCAAACAAATCATCTAATTTAAATGGCTTCCACTTTTTAGTTTCAATTCTTGGTGAATCTAAAACTTCCCTAACTAATTCGTTTACTTTAGTAAATTCCATTATTTCTTTCCACCCTTCTCTTTTCTTGGGGATTTAAGACTTCATAATAATCAATCCTTTTCTTTAATCTCTTCCACCTTTTCTTTAATCTCTGGATGTTCAAACAAAATCATGTCCAAAATGGTTTTATCAAAATCAGCTTCTGTTAGATCTTTAATCTCTCTTTTTATTACATATTCAAGCTCTTTGTCAACCTGCTTGGTTTCATGGTCTTTATTATTCTTAATAATATCCAGTCAATAAGCTTCAATCTCGTTGGCTCACTTTTTATTGGTATCATGTCTTCCTGAATTTTTAACTGTTTCAAGCCCATCATACTTGATAAAGTATTTAGCAATATCGGCATCTTTATGTGGGGTATTTGTCTTAAAGACAAATATTGAAGTATTAACACCCGCCAAACCCCTTCAAGTTTCTTCTGGCATTTTAATAATATTAACTAATCTATGTTTTGCAAGAATCGTTTTTATAATGGTTTGATTTTTAGTTAACAAAGTTCGATCTGGTAATATGAAAGCCACATCAGAATTGGGTCTAACATTGTCTAAAACGTTTCTTAGAATTTTAACTCCTGTTGAACCTTCGAATGGTGGATTCATTAAGACTTTGGTGATGTTAGCTCTTTTAATTCATTGTCCAACATTAGTGATGTCGGGATTACCTATATCCAAAATATTTTCGTTTGTTGAGTCTCCTTGAATAATGTTTGTTTTCCCATCTTTATGCAATAGCATATTTGCACAGGCAACAGCATAAATTTTTCGTCCTCACTCAACTCCAAATAATTGTTTAGTTTGAATTTCCACCCTCTTCTCAGGCGCTTCATTAATCATAAAGTTCATTGCTTTTACCAGGAATCCAGCCGATCCACATGCTGCGTCTAAAATTTTATCATTGGCATTACAACCTATAAGCTTATACATAAAACTTGTTCAATTCTCTGGAGTGAATACTTGGCCATCTTGAGCTTTCCCTTTATATCTGGTGAATTCATTGAAAAAAATTGCGCCGACATCTTCACCATTTCATTTTGAGGAATTGAGTAAATCACTTAGTTCATTAATTATTTCTAAAGCTTGACGTATTTTTTCATTATCGTGATTTAGAGAAATCTTATGAAATTCTTCAATTAAGATTCTTAATTTGTTATTTTTTTCAACATCAGCAGAAATAGAGTCATATAAATATTTGCCGACATCATTCATGTAAGATTCCTCAGTATTCACAATTGGTTTCTTTCTACTTGCGACAAGTAAACAAACCGTTCATACCATTCTGTCTAATAGTGACGAAAGCCCCATACTGTGTAAAATATTATTAATCGCTCTGGTTTTTGTATAAATTTCAGTTTTGTCTAATTCTTTACTGTGAGCAATGTTGTAATAATATTCCTTGTCAGCTAGAATTTTTGCATCTGGCAAAAGATTATCGATTGAATTTAAATATACATAATGTTCAGCTCCGTTATATTTAATTCCAAAAATCTGTTTTCTAGGGTTTAACTTCTTCTCACCAACCAAATAAGACTCAAGCTGTCCAGTAAATTTGTGCCCCTCCGCCTTTGCATCTAAAATAATAATAATGTCTTTGTATGAGTAAACGCCATCCGGCTTGGTAAATTTGACTCCAGAATAACGTACAATAGTGCCATCTGTTTGATTTGGTAAACCCAATTTGTTAGACACTTCCGAAACAATCTCGAACTCTGATTTATTAAAATTCTTTTTTCCCATAATTATAGAGACGCTTTTTACTGAGATTAACGTCTAAAATCCTTTCATGTATTATATGACAGTAATTAATAGCACATTTAATCAATTCACCATTAAAACTATCGTTTGGCCTTTATTGTAGTTTCTTTTTCAACCTTAACAATAGCCTCATGTAATAACTTTTTATCATCAGGGCTGATGATAAAGTGTTCCTTAGATCCAGGATAAGGAACGCCACATGGTAAATCATAGCTATTAAGACTATCTATCTTTTTTAAGTAAATGGTATTATCACAAACTAACATAATGGGTTTATTATTAATTCAAATACAATATTCTCCAAACATGTTCTTAGAACGAATGGGGAATGGTAAACCTTCTAATTGTTCACATACAAATGTAATAAAGTTCTTATCTGTTGCCATATTTGACATTATAGCATAAATGGATATTGACCATGCTGAATGGTATTACGATATTATAAATTATATTTATAATATCAATTAATATTTTTTAATGGAAAAATATTCAATAAAGCCTCTAATTGATATAACAAATATTAAAAAGATATGATAAACACACTTTCATTGATATAATAACACATTATGAAGTTTATAAATAAACAAATTGAATCATTACACGATAAATATGTTGAAGCTATCTTCCAAGTCGCAAGAATTGAAGATAAAGGGATTACCTTTCCTAATACCTATGAAATCATTAATGATTTAGATAAAGCGGAGAAAGAGATACCAAAGCGACAAATTGATATTGTATTAGGTATTAAACGGGCATATCAATATGTAATTGAAATTGCTAATTCACCTGAAGCTATTACAACCAGAGATTTACAAAATATTAATAAGTTAATTAATTCATACGAGACTGGTGATCTGGCTGGTAGCTGAAGAACGAGTACAATAGGGATTAGAGCAACCAAATATATACCTCCTATTAAAACTAGCGAAGAGTATGTTAAACTATTTTCTGAAGTGATTAATAAGAAATATGGTTTTATTGATATTTGTAAATTATGTGGGTTAATGACTAAATTACAGCCGTTTAATAATGGCAATAAAAGAACAGCTATTTGTTTTTGTAATGCGTTACTAGTGCAAAAAGATATTATTCCTATTCAAGTCATTGACTATACAAGTTATATTGATAAATTAATTAACTACTACGAGGATGATGATAAGATTAATGAATATATTCAATTTCTATGTAAGCAATCAAATTACTTTGGGATGATTGATTCTAAGTTAGATGGTAATTATCGCAATGTCTTTGGGTTAATTAAAAACAATCCTTTAATTACTAAAGAACAGATTGCAAAGATCCTAAATATTTCTGAAGCTACCGTAAGTAGATCAGTCGCTTGTCTAAAAGAGATGGGCTACATTAACGGGAAGACATCCAATAAATCTGGGGAATGGATAGTAAAGAAACTAATATAAAATAATTAATACATTGTCCTATCTGACTTTTTAATTCAGTCTTTGTACAATTCATTAGCCCTTTTAGATACAACCTTAATTAACTTAATATTACTAGTATGTCCCACAATTTCATCATGAATATCTTTATCGCTAAAGCCTATTTTAGCAGTGGCAGCATAATCATTAGCATAATAGACTTTTTTCATACGTGCTCAGGCGATTGCTGACATACACATTGGACAAGGTTGTCCTGATGCATATATTTCACAATCATGTAAATCAAAACGTTTAAGTTTCTGACTAGCTTTAGAAATAGCTACCATTTCAGCATGTCTAGTGGGATCATTAGTCCTAATGACTTCGTTTCATCCTTCAGCAATGATTTTGCCATTCTTGACAACAACAGCTCCAAATGGGCCACCATCATTCTTATTCATACCAATAAAGCCTAATTCGACTGATCGTTCAATAAATTTTTGTATATTCTTATCCATAACAAGATTATATTGATATAAGGTGTTATTTCTTTTTAAAATATTTTAATTTAATATCATCTATTAAATTAGACTTTAGTCCAATACGAACGGCCTCTTTTTGTGCTAAAGCTAATCATTCTTCGCTAAGTGTTTCTAAATCATGAGCATCCGCCTCAATGATGACTTTAGCTTTAGTACCAACGATACGTTTTCAAAATAGTTCCGAAGGATAATTAAAACCGTCACGTTCACGATGCATTCCGTTAGCATTAAACCCCATAGGCATATCATATTGGATACATAATTTTATTAAATCATCTGTTAATTTAATAGCCGCGTCATCTCATTTATGGTATGAGCCTAATCAGATATCGGGATGGGCAAACAAAGAGAAGATCCCACTACTAATGGCATCCTTAGCATATTCATAATATTCGTCTAGATCTTGCTTACTATGGGTACAATCCATGATTAAGCGATGTGTTTTTCATTGATCACCATAGAAATGGTTACCAAAGATTAAATAATCTATTTTAGAATCATGGACTAGGTTTTGGAAGTATGCACGATGGGCTTTAGGGTATTCAGCTTCATAACCAAATTCAATTAGTAGTTTACCTTGATATTGCTTATTAAATTTGTCAATTCGTTGACGTAAATCTTTAATTTCATCATGGCTAGGACGGAAAATAATCTTATTGTCATCCAATGGGCAATGTTCACTATAGACTAATTTTTGATAATGATGTTTAAGGGCATATACGACTACTGTTTCTAACTTATTAGAAGCATGCCCGCAAATCTCATCATGAATATGAATAATGTTTTTCACTATAACACAATTATATATCATCTACAGGTATAATTATTTCATTAGACACGGAGACTATATGGGATTTATTTCAAATCATGATCGTAATAAAGAAATTAAGAAATTAGTAAAAGGTAATGCTGGGACTAAATGGATATTATTCATTACATTGTTATCAGCTATTGTCTTAGCGTTCTTTCTATTTCTCGTACTAGGATCATCATTTAACTGATTCCACACTAGCATGTTAGACAGTTTTAAGATTACTTCGAAGGATGCTGAAGACAATGTGATAATTGAATGACCAGGTTATATCTTAATTGTTTTAACCTTCATTGTATTGTTCTTTGGTGTTATTTCCATTATCCTTGTGCTTCGTATGCGTAGTAATCGTAACGTAGCTTCACGTGCTGTTCAATTATCTAGAACTGCCATTCCTGGCAAACGCAACAAAGGTTCAGCAGCTGCCACCATTAAAGACCGAGTTACTGCACAATAGTTTAAACAATATGTTGTTTAACTAATTTCATGATTTCATGCTTATTGCATAATCATTCTAATTGGTTAATCCGAAAGGTATGATAACCACGATCTTCATAGTATCGTTGTTTATCGATTACACTTACTCATCGCTTATTATTTTGAACATATTGCTCATTATCATATTGGTCATCAATAAGAATACACAAAGAGATGGTTGAAACATTCATTTTAGCGATGGCGACATCCATAATGTGTGTACCAACTTGTTTGTTCTTCTCAACTACTCATTCAGTATTGATTTTTAATTCATCAGCGATTTGGTCAATGATCTTGTTCTTATTATTGGAAGCAACAACTTGTTCATCTTGCTTACCAATAATACGCAAAGTATTATTGCCGCTTTGTAATTGTTCAACATAACTGATGAAGTTTTTAAAGATTAAGGCGTTTTCGTTATTATCGTTAGTGATATCGCTAGAGATAAATGATTTAATGACGATCATTTTTTCCTTAGCACGACTCACCATTACATTGATACGATTTTTGCCACCTTCTTGGTTAATTGGTCCAAAGTTCTGTAAGAATTTACCATTTTTATCTTTACCAAATGTGGCAGAGATGATGACTAAATCTGCTTCATCACCCTGTACATTTTCTAAACTACGTACCTTTAACGATAAATCTTCAAGGTGCTGTCTCAATTCAGCGTTGGCAGAAGCCAGTCCTTGAATGTATTCAGCTTGCTTAATATTGAATGTTACAACGATGACACTACGAAACTGTTCAAAACTTTGTAATAAAGATTGGATAACTTTATGTGCTTCTACTTCGTTAATACCATTTTCACGATCATAGACACCTTCTTCTTGGTAAACATCGATTGTTTTTTTAAACACACCGTTCTTACTAATACAGATTAATTCATCGTTATAGAAATAACGGGATGAGAAGTAAATCAATTGCTCACTGATGGAACGATAATGGTTATTTAAAGTGAAACTCATTCAGTTAGATGATTTCGCTTTGTCTAATAGAGAATCAACATTATCTAAATGTCCTTCGTAGGTTTCATCTAAGTCCACGCTCTTAGCAAAGAAAGATGTTGGTCTTAACTGTTTATCATCTCCTGAAACAATCGCAAAACGACAACGATATACCAAAGGTAAACCTCGTTCAATACGCATTTGACTAGCCTCATCGAAGATACCATAATCAAATTCATTTTGTTCCAAAGGTACAATCGAAGCAGCCGCATCAGGCGAAAGAATTCAAATCGGGAAGATGGCCTTTAACATCACATAGTATTCTTTAATGATCTTATTAATATTAGGACGTTTAATTAAATTAGCTTTTCTCACTAATTCCGTTCATTTACTTTCTAATTCATGATTAGCTAGCAATTTACCCTTGAGGATATTTAAGTAATAGTCACGGATGATGGTATCAGTCTTCTTGGCACTGAAAGCACGAGCATTTCAATATGATTTTATTAAGAGTTGGTTATATTTCCCGGCTTTAATATCTGTTAATAATGTTGATATTTTAGTATTTGTATTTCAATCGTAATATGTGATATAGGTATCAACGTTATGCACTTCATTAATGAAAGCTAAAATCTTACGATTATTTAAGACAAAGAAAATCTTTTTCTCAATGATGTTATGTAATGTTTCTATTACTCGATCAACAACGATCTTTTCGTCACGTTTATTACGAAGTTGAGTCAATGGTTTCTTTTCTAAGATAATGTTTTCCAATAAAAACTTACGAATAACAAATTTTTGATTCTTCTCACTCACATTTTCATATGTTGTTAAGAACTCTTGAATACGTTGTGGTTGAAAAATTTCCGTTTTGACTGGTTCATTTTCAAAGATACTTTCGTAGTACAGTTGTATTTCTCTTAATGCTTTCACGTTATCAATAAAAGTATTTAAAGTGATTTGATCGACTTTTAATTTATTAAAGATAAAGCGAATAGTATCAATGTGACGTTCATACAGGATGAGATTAATGCTATCGTAACTGCTCATTAGCGCATAGACATCATTGTTATTAATGTCTTTATAACCTTGTAATTCACCAATCAATTTTTGGTAATTGATTAAGTTAAGGTAATCTTGGTTATTAACTTCAAATTTAATATCATTAGACGCCACAATCAAATGATTAAGTTCAATAATCTTCTCATAGAACATATTTTTGTTCTTCTCATCAAAAGCTGACATTGATAGTGTGCTCAATGATAATAAACGACGGTCTAATACATCTAGCGCAGCTTTCTTTTCGGAGATGACCATCGTGCTCTTGTTGTTAATAAGTACATTGGCAATAATATTGGCCACGACTTCTGATTTACCTGTACCAGGAGGACCATAGACAAGGATGTTCTTATTAGAAGCATTCACAATTGCTAACTTCTGGGTTAAGTTTAAAGGATTATTAATTTCGTAGATCTTATCTTCATCATAGATGAGATTATTAAGATCATGATGAAAGATAGTATCATAGGTGGGGAATTGATAATCACGTTCAAGTAATGTATCATAGTCTCTTAACATCTTTCCACCAATGGGATTAAAGTCTAAAACAAAGAAACATTTACGAATGATTAAGTATGGATCAGCTTTATTAAGGCTTTCTTTGGAGACTTTATGGACTTCGCTATTTTGTTCTTCCACGGTACATAGTGGGAATGCACTAGCAATGTATTTAAAGTATTCCACTGCTGAAAAATGTTCTTTACTAATTTCATCAATTAAGCCAACATGTTTTTCTACTTGGGCACTTAAAACCATGTCTAAGATTTCATTGGCTGATGGTTCATCATTCAATTTAGTAAAGATGAATTCTGCATTGTCATTCTTGGTAATTTCAATTTCAATGTTAATTAAGGGAGCGTTTAAGTGTAAGTCTTCTTTATCAGGGTATTTAAGTACACCTTCTAGTAAACCATAACATAAATAGAAACGCCATACTGAGGTGTCATAGTATTCAATTTTGGCGCTTAACGAGTTCTCAAGTAATTCATTTAGTGTTTTCACTCGGATAGCCACTAAATCAATCACTAAGTCTTTTTTATATTGATCTCAATCCTTACCGGGTTTGATAGCATAGTTATCAAAATGTAGATTCTTGAGGATAGTTGCTAATTCCTCTGGGCTATTAGCTGCATTAACCCCACCATTAATCTTTTCAGCAATCGTGGTTTTCGAAATCTTGAGTTCAATGGCAGCTTTATTCTCTACAAAAGTCAATAATTCTTCGTCACTAAAAAAATCACGTAAGTTAATTAAACCTTTAGCAGCAAAAATCTCCTGGGCGTTGGTATTATTCCCTAAGAGATTTTTACGCTTTTCAAGTAAAACTGATTTATCCATCACGATAATATCTTAATCAATAAAAACCAGTTTTAACATTTTTTTACTTTTTAAGGAATTTTCTTTCAGTATTTGCAACCAGTGCATTTACCATCTTGACAATTTTGGGTATTAATACAACGTGGATCACGGTCTGCTTCTTCAATGAATTGTTTAATTAATTCATCAATGGTAATACCTGATGCTTTAGTTTTTTTATACATAGATTCGAGTTTTTTGCCGGAATAACCCTTCGCAATTAAAGCAACATAAATATCGTCATTTTTTTTATTTAATTTTGGAGATACAATGTTTCGCTTGGGCATCGTAGGAGATAGTATAACATAGATGACAAAAAAAGTAAAGTAATATGTATAGGTAAAAATGTAGCAAGGCTAAACGTGATTCCACTAGTCTTCTTTACTGTATTTAAGTATTCATATTAATTCTACATAAATTACCATTTTTTACCAGATTAATGCCCAGCGTTTTTACATAAAGACATCCATATTCTTATGCTCTAAGTCCAATTAGCACTTTAGCAATGCGGGTGTTAATTAGATAATAAATATGTTACAATTAATGACATATGACGTTAACGAATAGACAACTGAAAATTTTACAAATTATTGTTGATGAATATGCCTATACAGCTCAACCGATTTCTTCGAAAGAGATTATTGAGAAATATATGCCTGATATTTCTTCGGCGACTATTCGTAATGAAATGGCTTATTTAGAAAAGATTAAACTTTTAGAAAAAACCCACACATCTTCGGGACGAATTCCTTCCACCGATGGTTATAAATATTATGAAGCCAATATTTTACAACCAAAACTTTCGTTAAATATTAAAAAACGTTTACAGAAGATCTTTGTACAACGTGATGTTTCTATTGATTCCATTATTGATCAATCTGTTTCGATCATTAATGAGTCTTTACAATTACCTTCGGTAGTTACTACTTCACAAAGCGGTGAACTATTGAAACGTTTTGACTTGATTCAAATTGATAAACATACTGCTTTAATATTGCTAGTTACCTCTAGCGGTGCAGTTAATAAGAACACAATTAAATTAAATGATGAATATCAGTTAGACGACTTGGGAGTATGTGTCCGGATCTTCAACGATCGTTTAATCGACACATCTATTAAAGATGTTCCCTCAAAATTAAAGTCAATCAAAGAAATCATTCGATCGGCTGTCCATGAATACGAGTTTTGTATTCGTCAAATCATTGAAAAGATTTTTAATTTCAACGAAGTTAGTAGCAATACCAGTGTACATGGAACCAAATGATTAACTAGTCAGCCTGAATTTCGCAACATCACTAAGTTAAATGAAGTCTTATCGATGTTAGAAGACACTAATGTGTGAAAGCACATTGCTTATAACCAACAAAAAACTGGTAAGACCTTAATTACCTTCGGTAGTGAGTTTGGTGTTAATGACTTAGTGGTAGCTTCAACCATGATCGATTCACCCCAAGGGAAACACCAATTATCAATTGTAGGTCCAACTCGCATGAATTACGGTGAAGTTAAAGGTCTGTTGGATTTCATTAAAGTGGAAGTGGAAAATTTATCAAAGGAAAATAAATAATGAGTTCATTTCAACACGAAAAATACAGCCATCTTAAGATTAATCGTACATTGAAACAGTGTGTCAACCAGTATTGTGAAGATTACGATCGTGCAATGCGCAGCGATCCTAAACTTAAAATTATTGGTTTCTTGACATATTTAACTTATGCTTTTTTAAAACGCCGCATTGATTCACACCAATTAATTAAAAAATTTGATGAATCAGGTCTGATTAAGATATATGTTGATATGCTAAATGCTAACGCACCAGCTAAAACTGGTTACGCTGCTTTAGAAAATGTTCCTTTTTTAAATAATAGCGACAAGCAAATCATTGCTAATGCTTTAACATATGTACCAGAGTTAACAAAATTGGTTCATGAATTGTTGACTAAATACCGTTTAAAAATAAATATGAATAAACTTAATGAATTAATTCATGAGGTTGTACAATTTTTATTAATTAATTATCATGCTAAGAAATTTCATGTTTCTGCAAAAGATAATTTAGAAGACGACTATGAAAGTAAAGTGAAGTTCGCGATGATCACTTGTGATAATGTCGCTAGTATTCATAAATTGCTCCGCGAATTATTACCAAAGCACATGGATTTATTAGTAGTGTATCTCAATGAGATCATGGAGAAATTAGTTTAGTATGAAACTTTTGGATCGCATTAACAATCCACATGATTTAAAAAAACTTAATCTCAAAGAATTAAATAAGTTAGCTACAGAAATTCGTGAATTGTTAATTGATGTTAGTACCCAACGTCCCATTCACCTTTCTAGCAATTTAGGTGTAGTTGAAATTGCAATGGGATCATTAATTTCATTTAATTTACCAAAGGATAAAGTGTTTTATGATACTGGACATCAATCATATCCTCACAAAATTTTAACTGGTCGAAAAGACGATATCATGAAAATTCGTCAAGGTCATCATATTAGTGGCTTCCAATCCATGAGCGAATCTAAATATGATGTTTTTAGTACAGGCCATTCAGGTAATGCACTATCCGCGGCGCAAGGCATGGAATTAGCTAGTCGTTCATTATCGAAATCATATATTGTTCCAATCGTTGGTGATGGAGCAATTGCAAACGGTGAGTCATTTGAAGCACTGAATAATATTCAAAGTGCTGGGTCACGCATCATCATTGTATTAAATGATAATGGAATGTCGATTTCTAAATCAGTGGGAAGTCTAGCACGAATTATGGCCAAGATTAAGAATGGTAGATTCTTCTTCGGTAGTGAAAAAGCAGCTAAACGAATCTTTGCTGGTAAAAAAGCCACTAGTAAACCATTTGAAATACTTTATAAGTCTTATAACTGGTTAGAACAAAAAATCGTGGGAAAGAATCTTTTCCAATCATTGGGTTATCAATATGTGGGTCCGGTGAACGGTAATGATCTTAAAAAGGTACTATTGGCTTTTGATAAGGCCAAATGATATAGCGAAAATGGTCCAGTTATTATTCATTTTAAAACTAAAAAAGGTTTAGGGTTAAAAGCAGCTGAACACGATGAAGTTGGCAGTTATCACATGGCTGATCATAATTTAGTAGAGTCATTTGGTGCACGTGCTGCTAAGCACCTTGATCAAGTCTTAGAACACGACCCTAAGATTCATGTAATTAACGCTGCCATGACATTAGGGACGGGCTTCGAATCATTTGCGCAGAAACATAGTGCACATTATCATGATGTGGGGATTGCAGAAGAACACGCTGTATCTTTAGCATCGGGGATGGCATTAGGGGGACTAAGACCAATAGTGAATTTGTATTCTACCTTTATGCAAAGAGGATATGACCAAATTCAACATGATTTAGCGCGTTTACACTTGCCTGTCCTTTTTTTAGTTGATCGTGCAGACTTATCGCCTGGTGATGGGGCGACACACCATGGGATTTATGATGTGAGTTTTTTAAAAACCATTCCCGGTTTGACGATTAGTGCTCCACGTGACTTACATCAATTAACTCAATTAATCCAAATGGGTTTAAGAAATAAAGTTAATCCTTTCTTTGTGCGTTATCCAAAGTTACCACTTGTGAGTTCGCTTTATGAGCAATCATCAATGATTAAGAGGGGAATTTGAGAGAAGATGATTGTTAATAAGAATGCTAAGACTTGTGTGGTTTCATATGGGCCACATTGTAATGATATTGCTTTGGCTTTACGTAAACACCCTAATGTTGATTTAATTAATGCTATTTTCATTACGAACTATCATGAACAGAATATGTCACAATTGTGTCGTAAGTACAATAAGATTATTGTTTATGAACGCATCGCTGGGTCGAATGGTTTAGCGCAAGACATTATGGTTTATTGCCAGCAAAATAGCTTAAATGTCAAAGTTATTAGTATGTGTTATGCTGGTTTTCCAGCCCACGGGACACAAACACAAATTGACGAGGAACAGCAAATGAGTATGAAACATTTGTTATCTCATCTTAATTAAATTCTTCTTTGATTTTCACACTTTATGATTAATGTAAATTATTACGGTTGAAGATAGCACTATGTTTATTAATGGTTGTTTCAACCATTGCTAATCTAGATTCAATACCGTCAACTTTAGCTACGAGTGGCCTAAAATCGTTAGTTACAAAATCTTTAAATCAGGCCGGTGCTTGTCTAGGTTTATGTGGTTTGTCAGTTTTTACAGCTTTGGTATTCACAACTAAATTATCTCGATCTTCACGCTCTAGGACTTTTACTTTATATTTTCCCATGCCAATATATTATATACTCCTCTCTATATACATATTGCCGAAAAAAATTTAAATTTCTTATATTTTTAGTTTTTTCTTGGGAATATTTAATGTTGGGGTAATTAAATAGTACGTTATTGTATAATTTACTTTCATTACTATGTCTAGTTCAAACACACAGACGCTAAAGAAAAATAAAGGTGTCAGTATTAAAAATCAATCAACCAAGAAAAAGATTAGTTTTTTTTCAGCCATTCTTTTAGTAATTGGTTCTTCGATTGGTGCTGGTATCTTTTTAAAGAATGGTGAGATTTTACGCAATGTCACTGGTTCCGGATCTATTGGTATGGCCTTAGCAATAGTTTTATCAATGATAAGCTGGATTATTGCAATAGTCGGTGTAATGGCAATGGGATTAACATTAACGGAGTTATGCAGCGGTAGTGGAGAAGCTAATAGTCAAGGCATCATTGGGTGAGTAAAAACGTTTAATTCACGTTTCCTTTACCAAGGGTGCAAAAATTTTATGGCATATTTATATTTACCTATTAATTTTTTTGTGATGCCATATTATGCGATTTACACATTAATTCAAGGAATTACACCACTTAATCAAGATTTAGGGTTCCATTGATGAATGATTGCATTAATTTCTTTTGCGGTCATGACATGGTTCATTTTTGTTTCTGGTTTGTCATCAAGAGCAGCTAATATTCAGAATTGAGTTATTACTAGTGTAAAATTTTTACCGCTAGTTTTTGCTGCAATCATAGGTTATGTCGTAGTTGCTACCAATGGCGGACATATCGAACCGATGCCTCTGCCCGATCCAACAAAATATATTCCGCCTCCGCTGTTGCAACAAATTAATCCTGTCTTTGGTGTTTTCGCATCAATTCCTTCAATTTTCTTTGCTTTTGACGGATTTTATGCAACAGCTGGAATACAAACAGAAATGAAAGAGCCTAAGAAAACGGCAATGGCAATGTCTGTTGGATTAGCAATAGTATCTTTCATTGATGTTGCCATTTCAGTATCATTATTAATTGCATCAGGTACTGGCGAGATTTCGGGGTTCCAAGTTTTTTTAGCAAGCCATAACTTAAATTGACTTTACACAGCTGTTCAAGTTTTAATTGCTTTTGGGGTGCTAGGGATCGTTAATGGCTTTGCCATTTTCAACGCCAAATTCTATGAGGATTTAGTCATAAATAGAGAATTACCTTTTTCAGATAAATTTCATAACCGCACTAATATTCACCGTCCTTGAGTCGGCACATGATATTCGTTCATTCTTTCAACTATTTTCTTTGTAGTCTGCACAACGATTGGGATATTTTATTTTAATAACGGTTATGGATTTACCGATAAATCGATAAACGGAATTATGTCTTTTGTGGATTTAATGGCTAATTGAACTTCCTTATTGGCTTTCGCTTGTATTGTGTTTGCCATGATTGGAGCGTTAATTAACCGTAAGACTAACAGAATTAAGACTGACCGCCGTAAAAGTTTTGTGCCAGCCGCCTATATCAGTATTGTGATTGTCGGATTAGGATTAATCTTTGTAATTGTTCAATCTTTTGCCAATCTAGGCTTAGTAATACATTATGCCAATAGTGGGAAGTATAAGACACCAGACGATAAGCTAGATAATGTTGTGGGTGCAGTCTTAACAGTATTCACTCTGCTAGCTTTTGTTGCAATCATGTTCATCCCCGCTTTATTAAAGCGTCGAAATGAAAATCATAAAGTTTAAAATTAACATTTAATTAATCTTGTGGGATATATTGAACAAAAAAACGAAAAAATAGCGATAATATAAATTACTTATTAATAAGAGTATGGAGATCTAAAATGAAAATAGGATTAATTAGCGATATAAAGAATTTAACTATTATTAAAGAATTGGCTATTCACATTAATAAATCAGGTCATAAGGCAGTAATGTTAAACTGCAATGATGATTTAATTAAGAACGCCAATAGTTTACGTGAGAATTTACAACTTAATAAAGTGGAGCGGGGGATTGCCGTGGATGATTTTGGTATTGCGCCTTTTATGTATTTATCGAAATTTGAAAACATTGTCGTAGCCGAAATCACTGATGAACATTCCTCACGCATGACTTGTGAACATAATAACGCCACAGTGCTTTCGTTTGGTAGCAACATTCTCACTATTTACCAAATGAAAAAACTGATTACCGCTTTCTTAAATGCGGAATACGAAGGTGGACGTCATAAAGTGCGAATTGATATGATGAATACTTTAGCAAAGAATGGGGAGTAATATATGCGTATAGCTGTAGGATGCGATCACATTGTGACGCCAATTAAAAACCAAATCATCACTTTCATCAAGAAATTAGGACACGAAGTCATTGATGCTGGCACTTATAACGACACACGAACACATTATGATATTTATGGTTTCGAAGTTGCTCGATTAGTCGTACAAGGTGAAGCACAACTTGGGGTAGTGATTTGTGGTACAGGCGTAGGTATTAGTAATTCTGCCAACAAAGTAAAGGGAGCACGCACTGTGTTAACACGCGAAGTGTCGATTGCTGTTGCTGCGCGTAAATATTACAATGCTAATATTTTAGCAATGGGTGGACGAATTACTGGTCTTGGTTTAATTGAAGAAATTGTTAAAGCTTTTTTAAATACTAAATACGAGGGTCTTAACAAGAAGGTTATTGAATCCATTAACAAAGCTGTTAAAAATGATAATTACAATGTTCATCAATTTGATAATGAAATTAAGGCATGGGAAAAAGGCGAATACACTGATGGTGAGAAGCAAGATAAGATCCCATTACCAAAAACATGAAAGTAATTTATGTCAATCACTAATACGAAAAAGATGCTTGCTAAAGCATATGAAAACAATTACGCCATCCTACATATTAACGTTATTAACTATGATATGGCAAGAGTGAGTATGCTTGCAGCACAAGAAAAAAACTCCCCAATTATTATTGCTGTGTCTGAAAAAGCTTTAAAGAATTTTGCTGGACCAAAAGATTTTGTGGAAATGGTTACTAACATCGATGACCATTTTAAGATTAAAGTACCAGTAGCTATCCATTTAGACCATGGCGCATATGAAACAGCCATTGAATGTATCAATGCTGGTTTTACGTCCGTTATGTTTGATGGTTCTAAATCGCCTTTAGACCAAAATATTAAGCACACGAAGGAGATTATTCGTTTAGCTAAGTTACATAGTGTGACAGTCGAAGCAGAAGTTGGTGCAGTTACTGGCAAAATTGAAGATAAAGGTGAAAAAGGCGAATTAGCCAGTGTTGAAGAATGTAAGAAGATGGCTGATTTAGGCATTGATTGTTTAGCGGCTGGCATTGGTAACATTCATGGTGAATACCCCGCAGGATGACCTGGTTTAAACTTTGAACGTTTAAATGAAATAGATTTAGCAGTTGGTAAACCATTGGCCTTGCATGGTGGTAGCGGTATTCCTGAGAAGCAAGTAAAACACGCTATCTCTTTGGGTATTGCTAAATTTAACGTGGGCACGGAGTTATTAACGGCTTTCACCAGTGAATTAGCAAAACATTTCATTTCGGGTGATTATAAAAAAGCACGTGGTTATGATCCACGTGATTATTTTCAACATGCTTTTGATGCTGTTAAAAACGTTGTGGTAAAAAAATTACAATTGGTTGGTTCAATTGGTAAGGCTGATTAATCATTAAGATTAATAAAGATATGATGACTTCAATTAAAAGCATTTATAAAATTGGTCGTGGGCCATCATCTTCTCATACTATGGGCCCAGTGTATGCTAGTACTCATTTTAAAAAGCTTTATCCTAATGCTGATGAGTTTAAAGTGATTCTTTATGGATCATTAGCGTTAACTGGTAAAGGACACTTAACGGATGCGGCAATTATGCAAACACTAGCGCCAATTAGAACTGAAGTTATTTTTGATATTAAAACTAGGAAAATTGAACACCCTAATACCATGGACTTCTTTGCTTATCACCAAAAGCAATTACTTGGGACCCTACGTTTTTTCAGTGTGGGTGGTGGTGATATTGTGATTAAGGGACAAACCAAAACATCTCAAGAGAAGAGCGTTTATCCCCATCGCTATTTAACAGATATTATTAAATACTGTAATCAAAAAAAAATACGCTTGATTGACTATATTAAGAAATATGAACCAGCGGAAACATGGGCACACTTGAAAGAAGTGTGAAAAACTATGGATAGTGCTATTGGCCGAGGATTAACAGCTACTACTCCATTACCCGGTGTACTTCAAATTCGAAGAAGAGCGAGACATGTATTAGAGACTAGCGCTGAAGTCATTGAGGGCATGGGTGGGAGTATTCGTATTAACCGTATTTTAATGGCTTATGCATATGCTACTAGCGAAGAGAATGCTTCAGGTGGATTAATTGTAACGGCCCCCACTTGCGGGGCTAGTGGTGTGCTGCCGGCTGTTTTGCTATATGCGATTAGTGAATTTCATTTTAGTGAAGAGCTTGTTATTGAGGCGTTGGCTGTTGCTGGATTAATTGGTAACATCGCTAGAACTAATGGATCAATTGCCGGCGCTGAAGCTGGTTGTCAGGCTGAAGTGGGTGTCGCTTGTTGTATGGCGGCTAGCGCTTATGCTCATTTAAAGAATTTATCAAACGAGCGCATTAATAATGCAGCGACAACGGCAATGGAACACCATTTAGGGTTAACTTGTGACCCAGTCTTAGGTTACGTGCAAGTTCCATGCATTGAACGTAACACTGTGGCAGCAGTACAAGCAGTCACTGCCGCTAATTTATCGGCCATGTTAGATGAACAACAATTATTTAGTTATGACGATATTATTGCTGTGATG
>JAITXG010000012.1 GCA_031284865.1 Mycoplasmataceae bacterium
CTGTTGTAAAATCATTACAAATTTCTACACCTTTGCCTGCTGCTAAACCATCAGCCTTAATGACAACCGGGTAATCACAGTTTTGAAGATATTCTTGCGCCGAATTGACATTACTAAAAGAAGCGTAAGTGGCTGTTGCTACATGATATTTCTTCATAAACTTTTTAGCAAAAATCTTACTGCCCTCTAATTGTGCCGCCTTTTGATTGGGACCAAAAATATTTAATTTATGTTTTTTGAATAAATCTACAATACCATCTACTAATGGTTGTTCAGGACCAACAATAGTCAAACTAATTTTCTCTTTTTTAGCAAAGCGTACGAACTCTTCGTTCGTATGTAAATCACAAGTGCTACATTTAGGAGTGGTTAATATCCCTGCATTACCAGGTGCCACATAAATATGAGTAACTTTTTTATTTTGTGACATCTTCCACGCTAATGCATGTTCGCGTCCGCCTGAACCGATTATTAATATTTTCATAATTAATGTTTAAAATGCCTAATGCCTGTAAAAATCATAGCAATTTTATGTTCATTTGCCGCATCAATCGATTCTTGATCACGCAATGAACCACCTGGTTGAATAATAGCCTTGATACCACATTTAGCGGCTTCATCAACTACATCACGAAATGGAAAGAAAGCATCTGATGCCAATACTCTTGCACCCTTACCCCTTGTTAGTGCATCTTTTGTTGGTCAAATTCGGTTCACTTGCCCACCACCAATACCGATTGCTACACCGTCTTTAGCTACTACGATGGCATTGGATTTCACAAATTTCACAACACGCATAGCAAATAGTAAATCTTTTAACTCAGCATCAGAAGGTTTCAATTCAGTTACTACTTTAATTTCCTCAATAAACTTATCATCGTTAGATTGTACTAACATACCGCCGTCGACCGAGATATACATTAATGGATCTTTTGGTTGAGATAGGAATTTAAGAACTCTCAAATTCTTTTTCGTTTTCAAAACAGCAAGTGCATCATCATCGTATTCTGGTGCAGCAATGACTTCTAAAAATATCTTAACTAGTTCGTTAGCAATATCTTTAGTAACTTTACGGTTAAATGAAACAATACCACCAAAAATGGATGTGGGGTCTACCTGGTAAGCCTTTGTATATGCGTCATGTGCGTCTTTACCAATCGCAAACCCACAAGGGGTATTGTGTTTCAGCGCACAACAGGCTGGTTCCTCAAAATCCGAAACTGCCTTTCAGGCAATATCAACGTCTTTGAAGTTGTTGTATGATAACTCTTTACCATTTAGGACTTGGAAAGTATTCATCGCACCATCTAATGTGGTGTTACCATAGAAACAGCCGGCTTGATGAGGGTTCTCGCCATAGCGTAGATCTTGTTTCTTACAATAAGATAGTGATAAATATTCCGGGAAAGACTGTTGTAGTAAAAATTGTGCAACTGCTCCATCGTAGGCTGACATTAAATTAAAGACTTTGCCAGCTAATTCTTGTTTGAGTACAAGTGATACCTCACCATGCTCCATTTCTTTTTGTACTCTCGCATAATCGTGTTTATCGCAAATAACCGTAACATCATGAAAGTTCTTAGCCGCTGCACGTAGCATGGTCGGTCCGCCAATATCGATGAACTCTACCTTTTCATCAAAGGAAATGTTGGAACGAACCTTTTCAAAGAATGGATAAAGATTCACAACGACAAAATCAATGGTGTCAATTTTAAAATCTTTCAATTTATTCATGTGCTCAGTCTTTTGACGAATGGCTAAAATACCAGCATGAATATTAGGATGTAGCGTTTTCACACGTCCGTCTAACATTTCAGGAAAATTAGTCACTTCACTAATTTCTTTCACAGCAATTTTATTTTCTTTTAAATACTTATAAGTACCGCCAGTGGAAATAATTTCAATATCACGCGATATTAAAAATTGACAAAAGGATAAGACATTGTCTTTATCATATACACTGATTAATGCACGTCGTTTCATTTTAAGCCTTCTCCTTATGTTCAATAATCATTTTAATCGCTTGAGGTAGAATTTTATGCTCAACTTGTAAAACCCGTTTAGCTAAAATAGCGGGTGTGTCATCTTCTAATACTGGCACTTGATCTTGAATAATAATTTTACCACCATCAATCGTATCATTGACATAATGTACCGTTGCTCCACTAAATTTGGCTTTGGCCTTAATTACAGCTTCATGCACATGGATGCCGTACATCCCCGGACCGCAAAAATTAGGAATATAAGAAGGATGAATATTAATAATGCGGTTGCGATATACCTTGAGAAGGTCACCTGATAAAATACCCATGTAGCCCGCTAATACAATTAAATCTACATTATGGTTAATTGCTAATTTTAAAATTTCATCATTAGGCAGGGAAAACTCTTTCTTACTTATAATTACTGTTTCAATATTATGTTTTTTAGCACGTTCTAATGCAAAAGCCGACTGCGAAGAAGAAACAACAAGAACAATCTCAGCATTTAATTGTTTGTTTTGAATATGATCAATGATGGACTGTAAATTTGTTCCCCCACCACTAACTAGTACAGCTATTTTAAACAAATTGGTTCCTTACCCTTGGTTATATAACCAATTTGATAAGCTTGTTCTTTTAAGCCTTTTAATAACTTAATAGTTTTATCAGCATCTTTTTGAGCAACACATAGCACAAATCCAATACCCATATTAAAAGTATTGTACATATGAGCCTTGTCTACACCACGCTGATTAATTAATTGAAAAATACTAGGAAGCGGATAACTATTCTTGTTAACAACTGCTGTAAAACCGGATTTTGAAAACATACGGGGGATGTTCTCAATAAAACCACCACCGGTAATGTGTGCCATTCCCTTGATATTCACTTTCTTCATCAAGGCTAAAATTGGCTTTACATATATCTTTGTCGGCACCAATAAACTCTTTCACAATGGTTTGTTCTCGAATGTTTCATCTAAGTTAGTAAAAACCTTACGTACCAACGAGAAACCGTTTGAATGAAAACCAGAAGAAGTGATACCAATTAGAACATCTCCTGACTTAATATCTTTACCATTAACGATTTTACTTCGATCGCAAATCCCTACACTGAATCCTGCCAAATCATAATCACCTGTTTTATAAAATCCAGGCATTTCAGCTGTCTCTCCACCAATAAGGGCTGAATTGGCTTGACGACAACCTTCACTCACTCCCTTGACTAGATCAGCAGCTACATTAGCTTCTAACTTACCACAGGCAATGTAATCTAAGAAAAATAATGGCTGTGCTCCATGACACAAAACATCATTAACACACATCGCAACACAATCAATCCCTACGGTATCATATTTTCTTTTAGCACATGCAATCGCAATTTTAGTTCCTACACCGTCAGTACCAGAAACTAAAATGGGTTCTTTAAATCCTTTAGCAATTTTAAACATCCCCGCAAATGAGCCAAGGTCATTGACTACATTAGCATTGTATGTTGTCTTTGCATATTTCTTGATTAAATCAACGGATTTATATCCTTCATGAATATTTACGCCACTATCTTTATATGTAATTGCCATATTGTTCTCCTATTAAAATTTACCTTTTGGTGATATTGGGTATTTACCATCAAAACAACCAGTACAAAAGGTATTTTTACCACCACAGCAATTAATTAAACCATCTAAACTTAAGAAGCCCAAATAATCACACCCAATTTTCTTACGCATTTGTGCTGTAGTAGCATGCGCTGCGATTAATTGTTCCTTGGAAGGTGTATCAATACCTAAAAAGCAAGGCCATTTAATCTTTGGTGCAGCAGATAATAAGTATACGTTTTTAGCTCCCGATTGCTTTAATGATTTTACTAAGAAATAACTGGTGGTGCCACGTACAATGGAATCATCAATTAAAACAAGATCCTTCCCCTGGATATTAATTTTTAAAGGATTCAATTTGATATAAACTGAACGCTCACGTAATTCTTGTGTAGGTTTAATGAATGTTCGCGCAATATAACGATTCTTGATTAACCCTACGCCATAAGGAATACCACTAGCCTGGGCATAACCTTCAGCGGCATGAAATCCTGAGTCTGGTGCAGCGATAACCATATCTGCTTTTAACGGATGCTCTTTATATAGTTCACGTCCTTGCGCTACTCTTGATAAATAACAGTTAATGTTGTCAATCGTTGAGTCAGGTCGTGCAAAATACACGTATTCAAATAAACAGGTATGCTGCTCTTTGGTCTTATTATAGAAAATAGACTTTAAGCCTGTTTTAGAAATGATTACCATCTCACCCTTTTTAATATCACGGATGAATTTAGCACCAATTACATCAATGGCACAACTCTCTGATGACAATACATATGCGCCATTAGGAAGTTGGCCTAAACATAGTGGTCTAATCCCACAAGGATCACGTAAACCAATTAATTTATCGCGTGTCATAATTAATAATGAGAACGCACCCTTAATTTTGTTGGCCGCTAATTTAATGGATGTTATCAAATCACTCTTAGTTAAGAAATGTGAGATTAACTTTAAGATTGATTCAGAATCAACGCTTGTATAAAAATTAGAGCCTTTATCTTCAAGTTTATCACGAATGACCTTATCATTAACTAAATTACCGTTGTGGGCAGCAGCAATTTGACCAATACGAGTATTGGTTAATAACGGTTGGACATTTTCATAGCCTTTTGAGCCTGAAGTTGAATAACGAACGTGTCCAATACCTAAACATGGTTTTAATTTATTCAAATCTCCAAGAGTTTCTTTATGAAAGACTTCGCCTACAGATCCAATATCTTTGTATTGATCAATCTTCTTAAAATTGCTTACAACAATTCCACTACCTTCTTGCCCACGATGCTGTAACGAAAATAATCCATAATACAGCAAATTAGGAATGTCACAAGGACGTTTGGCAAAAATTCCGAAGACACCACACTCATCACGGAAAGTGCTAACACGTGGGGTATAGTACTTATCCATGTTAGGCCTTTATGCGCGCTAGAAGTTTGCGATAAGTTGTAGCCAAATCTCCTAGGTCGCGTCTGAATACATCTTTGTCTAATTTCTCGTTAGTTTTCTTATCCCACAAACGACAAGTATCTGGTGAAATCTCATCAGCCAAAATAATCTTGCCATTTTTATCTTTACCAAATTCCAATTTAAAATCAATTAAATTAATTCCCATTTTGTTAAAGAATGAAATTAATAGTTTATTAACCTTTAAAGCAGAAGCATAAATTTCTTTTAATTCATTAAAAGTAGCTAAACCAATGCTAACGGCATGATAGTCATTAATCAAAGGATCTCCCAAAGCATCATCCTTATATGAAATTTCTAAAACCGTAGTTTTTAATTTCAATCCTTCTTTTAAACCCAAACGTTTTGCCATACTACCAGCAGCCACATTACGAACAATTACTTCTAATGGCACAATTTTCACACGTTTACATAATTGATCGCGATCATTTAATTTCTTAATGAAATGTGTTTTTAACCCAGTTTTATTAAGCATTGTATAAATAATGGAAACAATTTCGTTATTTAAAACACCCTTAGAACTAATACTAGCTTTTTTGGCTCCATTGCCAGCAGTAGCGTCATCTTTATAATGAACAATAATTTCATCTTGCTTGGCTGTTGTCCAAATTTCTTTAGCTTTACCTTCGTAGATTTTTTTAGAATTAAATTTTTTCATTATATTTTAACCCCTTTAGCGTTATCATTTAAAAATTTCTCTTTCA
>JAITXG010000041.1 GCA_031284865.1 Mycoplasmataceae bacterium
TGCTTCCACCATCAAACCTTTAGTTGTACCACAATCTTCTTGTGAAACAATCACTTCTTGGGCAGCATCAACTAACTTACGTGTCATGTAACCAGACTTCGAAGTCTTCATTGCCGTATCAGCCATACCTTTACGAGCACCGTATGAGGAGTTGAAGTATTCACTAATACTTAAACCTTCCACGAAAGAGTGCTTAATCGGTACTTCAATAATATCTTTAATAACTCGTGATTTTGTTTTTTGGTCATAGTTATATGACTTAGACATCAAACCACGCATACCAATTAATTGGGTAAACTGTGAAACGTTACCACGGGCACCAGATTTGGCCATAACCACGATAGAGTTAGTTTGATTTAATGGATCATTCATAATGTCTTCCACATCATCCGAAACTTTATCTTTGACTTTTGTTCAAAGTTCAACGACTTTTTTATAACGTTCGTCATCAGTTAATAAACCTTTTTGATATTGGTATTTTAATTTATTAACTTGTTCGTCAGCTTGTTTAAAGTATTCATTCTTTTTACTATATTGGGGAATATCATAAGCACTAACAGTGGTTGCTGAACGCATGGAGTAGTGGAAACCTAGATCTTTAATTCCGTCCATTACCCGTGGAACAATGTCAATCGGGTATTGGTTATACAATAAAGAAATAATTTGTTGTAATGCTTTCTTAGTGAAAGATTTGCGTGTTTTATAAGTTTTAATAAAGGCACGGACATCTTTGCCAGGAGCAACAATATCTTCTTCACTTAAAGTACCAATACTTTCGGCCGTATTTAAATAAATCATGTCTTCAGGTAAAGTGTGATTCAAAATAACTTTACCAACAGTTGTCACTAAAATTCCATCGTGTGGCATTTTCTTTTGCGCAAAGTTGTGTGTCGAAATACCAATAATACTATGAGGATGAACTTCTCCAAGCGCATAAGCACGAATAACTTCGTCAGTAGTGGCAAAAATAGTGCCTTCTCCGGCCATACCTTTACGTTCAGTCGTTAAATAGTACACCCCCAAGATCATATCCTGTGTAGGTGTGATTACTGGTTTACCATCTTTTGGCCCTAATATATGTCATGAAGCCAATAAAATCTCACGCGCTTCACCAACAGCTTCAGGGCTTAAAGGAACGTGGACAGCCATTTGGTCACCATCGAAGTCAGCGTTGAAAGCCGTTGTTACTAATGGATGTAATCTAATTGCTTTACCATCGATCATTTTTGGTTCAAACGCTTGGATACCAAGACGGTGTAAAGTTGGCGCACGGTTTAATAATACGGGACGCTCTTTAATAATTTTTTGAACAACAGGCCAAATTGCGTTTTCTTGTTTCAAAATCATTTTTTCCGCAATTTTAATGTTCGAAGCAATGGTCTTAATTTCATTACCGTATTCATCATACTTACGAATTAATTCATGAATAATGAAAGGTTTAAATAACTTTAAAATCATGCTAGAGGGAATGCCCACTTCGTACATTTTTAATTCTGGCCCTACCACGATAACACTACGACCAGAGTAATCCACACGTTTACCTAATAAGTTCTGACGGAATAAACCTTGTTTACCTTTTAAGTGGTCTGACAACGATTTTAATGGTCGTTTGTCTTTAGACATCACAGGTTTAGTACGTGAAGCGTTATCAAATAAAGCATCAACAGACTCTTGCAACATACGCTTTTCATTATTTAAAATGATGGTTGGCGCATTTAAGTTAATAATTCTTTTTAAACGGTCATTACGGATAATGATCTTACGGTAAAAGTTATTAATATCGCTAGTCGTGAAACGTCCACCGTCTAACTGAATAATAGGACGAGTGTCTGGTGGGGTTACAGGAATGGCTTTTAAAATCATTCATTCTGGACGGTTGTTTGATTCGATGAATCAACGAATGACTTCTAAACGACGCATTAATTTACGGAAACGTGCATTAGATGGATCTAATTTAGAAAGTTCGTTTTGAATACTCACTGATTCTTTTTGTAAGTCGACCCCTTTTAATAATTCATAAATAGCCTCTGCACCAATGCCAAAACGGATATTAGTATGCTTTTTAATGAAACTAAAAACCTCTTCGATTGTGAAAGGTAAGGCAGCGTCTTTTAAACGATCATAATAATCCGTTGCTCGCTTATAGTCAATACTATCTTTAGCAACTTTATCTTTAATATCACTTAAGATTTTTCGTAATTTACCACGATTCAATTTATTAGTACGTGCATTAGTTAAATCAACAACATCGCGGTTATTAAATACTTTACTACCAGCATTATCAAGGATAATGTAGTTAACAAAGTAAATTACTTCTTCGGCGTCTTTATAAGGAATGTCTAATACTAAGGAAATTTTAGATGGACTTGGTAACTCTTTACTCATCCAAATATGTGCCACAGGTGCAGCTAGTTTAATGTGTCCCATACGTTCACGACGAACGATTGACTCGATAATTTCGACACCACACTTCTCACAAACCTTGCCACGATATTTGACTTTTTTATACTTACCACAAGAACATTCGTAATCTTTGATAGGACCAAAAATAGCCTCATCAAATAAACCACCGCGTTCTGGTTTTAAGGTTTTATAGTTGATAGTTTCACTTTTGGTGATTTCGCCATACGATCAAGAAAGAATCTGTTCTGGTGAAGCGATCCCGATTTGTAATGCTTTAATTTTTGATTTATTAATCATAAGTTGCTCCTATCATTCCTCGTTGTTTTCGTTGCCGGTGTCTTCGACAACTTCTCGGGTTACAACTTCGTTGCTACCGATGACTTCTTTTAATTCTTCATCACTTACGACGGATGTGTAATTATTAATATCTTCCACGTTATTGTCTTCCTTAATAACATTAATACTAATACCTAAACCTTGTAATTGTTTAGTCAATAGTTTAAATGATTCAGGAATGGAAGGATTAGGGAATGGTTTACCTTTCACGATGGCTGAATAGGTCAAATTACGTCCCTTCACATCATCAGACTTAATTGTTAATAGTTCACGTAAGTTATACGCTGCCCCATAAGCTTCAAGTGCTCATACTTCCATTTCTCCGAATCTTTGACCACCGTTTTGGCTCTTACCACCCAATGGTTGTTGCGTAATCTTCGAATAAGGACCAACCGAACGAGCGTGAATCTTGTCGTCCACCATGTGGTCAAGTTTCATCATGTACATTACACCCACGGTGATTTCACCATCAAAGTATTCGCCGCTACGACCATCAATCAATTTAAATTTACCTTTGGTCTTATTTGGATCAATGCCGCTTTCTTGTAAAGCTTCGGTCACATCATCAAAATTAGCACCACAGAAAACTGGTGTTGCTACTTTTAAAGCAAGATCTTCAAATGCTAATCCAGCATTCTTTAAGATTACTTCTAAATCAATATCACGTAATTTCTTCTTAGCTTTTTCAACAGTGTCAATTTCAACAGTCTTTAAGTATTTCTTAGCTACTTGTAATAGGGTATGTACTTTTTCAGCTGGAATACCAAACTCTAAAACCATTTGATTCGCTGCCGATTTATCAAAGATAAACTCAATTAATTTCTTTTTAGCAATTTGACGCATTGCTAAACCTAAATGGATTTCCATAATTTGACCCAAGTTCATACGACTAGGTACACCCAATGGGTTTAACATAATGTCAATTGGTGTTCCGTCTTCCAAGTGCGGCATATCGGCTACCGGCACAACAATGGAAACAATACCTTTGTTACCGTGACGTCCCGCCATTTTATCACCGATTTGGATTTTACGTTTTTGTACGATGAAGATTTTAATCATTTCAATAACATCGTCATCTAAGTCATCGCCATTTAAAATAGAGAAGTGTTGAATGCGAGCAACGATACCTTCGCCACCATGTGGTACACGTAAACTAGATTCACGGAAATTTTTGGTTTTATTACCAAAGATTGCTTGCAATAATTTTTCTTCAGCGGCAAAATCAGTTTGTCCTTTGGGACTAATTTTACCAACTAGGATATCGCCTTCTTTCACTTCGGCACCGACCATGATGACACCGTTTTCATCTAAGTAACGTTTAGAGTCTTCAGAAACATTAGGAAGATCACGAGTAATTTCTTCATCACCATTCTTAGTACGAAGACATTCAATGGAGTGATCTTCAATACTTATAGAAGTATAAACATCATCTTGTACTAAACGTTCTGACACAATGATCGCATCTTCAAAGTTGTAACCATTCCAAGTGGTGAAAGCTACTAAAGGATTACGACCTAATGCTAATTCACCATTTTGCATGGCTGGTCCATCTGCTAAAGTATCGCCAGCTTTAATTTTTTGATCAACGTCCACGATTGGTATTTGGTTAATACATGTGTCTTGATTAGATTTACGATATTTAATTAACTTATGGGTAATTTTTTCACCGTCTTTGCTCTTAATAACAATCTTGTTACCATCCACAGTTTCAACTACACCATCTACATCAGAGACAATTGTCATACCTGAGTCATGGGCAATTTTGTATTCACTACCGGTTCCAACAATCGGAGCATGAGGTATTAATAAAGGGACAGCTTGACGTTGCATGTTCGCACCCATCAAAGCACGTGTCGTGTCATCATTTTCTAAGAAAGGAATCGCACCAGCCGCAATCGAAACTACTTGACGTGGCGAAACTTCGATGTAATCAACTTTGTTGACATCGAATAATTCTTGCGTTGAACGGTAACGACCAATTACTTTTTTATCAGTGATCTTACCATGATCATCAACATTAATCGTTGATTCACAAATAATGTGTTCGTCTTCTCTTAAAGCTGTTAATCATTCAATCTCTTCTTGAACGACACCCTTAATAACACGACGATAAGGTGTTACTAAGAACCCGTTACCATCCACTTTGGTAAAAGCAGCTAAAGACATGATCAAACCAATGTTCATACCTTCGGGTGTTTCAATCGGACAGATACGACCATAATGTGAATAGTGTACATCACGGATATCCAAGTTAGGGTCTTCACGTGAAATTCCACCATCACCCATCGCCGAAATACGACGCTTATTAGTTAATTCAGATAAAGGGTTTTGTTGGTCAATGAACTGTGTTAATTGGTAAGAGTTAAAGAAATTCTTTACAACTAATTGGAAGGCTTTAGTATTCACAACTGATTTAATTGTTGTCTTCGCCGCCACTTTAGCTTGTTGTTCTTCGTTAGCAGTAGCAATTGAAATAGAAGCTAATTTTTCTTTAATGTGCTTCTCCACACGTGACATCCCAGCTTGCAATTTGTTTCTTAATTGTTCGTGGATAAGACGCAAACGTTTATTACCTAAATGATCAATGTCGTCATACTGACCGATGTCATGCGGTAAACCGACAGTATAAGAAATAACCGAAATAAAATCAACAACAGTTAAAGCGTTTGATTGAATGTCTTCATATGAACCAATAATTGGTGTCGTAATATCGCAACTGTCGTTATCGGTATAAACAGCAATCGATTCAATAATTTTTGGTTGTTTCTTTTCAACATCCGCTTCGTTGGTCAATGAAATTTCATCTAAAACTTTTAATTCACGGTGCATCATTGCCGCTTTTATTTTATCGATTTCATCTTTTAAGATTAATGTTCCCTTAGGGAATAACACTTTACCATCTTTAGTAATCATGTCTTCCGCAATAATACGTTGATACAATCGTTCAGAGATACGTAATTTACGTTGTAATTTATAACGACCAGCGCCAGTTAAATCATATTGACGTGTATCCATGAAGTGACGTGTTAAAACATCTTGATAGAAAATAGGATTTTTGATTGATGAAGCATATGATTCGATCGATTTGATGGAAATGGATAGTAATGAAATCAAATCTTTTGCCGCTTTTTCGGTAATGATGGTATCAATTAATTCACGTAATTTCTTTTCTTGTTTAGTTAACTTATCTAAAACTTTATTAACATCTTTAGAAATACTTTCTACTTGTGTTTCTAACTCAGTCTTAGTCTTCCCAGTGGCTTTTTCCATTTGGGCAATTAATTCTTCATGTTTAGTGGCAATCCCCGAAAAGATGATGTCATATTCTTTTCGTAATTCAACAGCAACTTTGTTTTCTTGTACATAGTCAATTACGGCTTGTTTTAATTTACTATCAATTGGTGAACCACGGCCAATAGGCTTAGCACTCGTGATGTCATCAGCTGTTTTACGAATACCGATAATTTCGTAATCTTCTAAAATATTTTGGTGGTTGTATGTTTCTGAATACAAGGTATTCAAGATGTAAATATCATCTTTAAAAATACGACGAATTTCATCTTGAGTCATTCCAAAAGCTTTTAACAATTGCGTTGCTGGGAATGTTGGTGCTGAATCACCCATGGAGTTACGCATGGTAGCACGAACGGTCATTGATGATTCATCAATCGTGAAATTCATTAATGTTCCACGTGAAGGTAAAACTTCCGCAATATAGCCTTCGTTAACTTTTTTCTTGGTGTTTAATTTAATTTGCGATTTTGATAAAATGTAAACACCAGGTGAACGAACGATTTGACTAATAACGAATTTTTCAATGCCGTTAACAACGAACGTTCCCTTCTCAGTCATGATTGGAATATTAGCAAAGAAAATTCCTTCACAAAGATTATTTTTCGTTTTCTTTGCACGCTTCACTTCGCCAGTCTCGTTGTTCACTAATGACAAATCAATGTACAAAGCACGTTCATAAGATTTGCCTTCGTTACGAGCTTGTTCTTCACTGCGGATAGGCTTTGCGAATTTAATACCGTGGTATTGTACTTCATACTTGTTATTCTTCGCGTGCTTCACTGGAAAAAAAGATTTAACTAACGCTTCCGTTTCCACTTCCAAGAATTTGTTGTAACTATTCTTTTGGACTTCTAAAAGATTGGGTTCTTCGAAGTGCGTTTTAATTTTGGCGTAATTACGACGCATTGTGAGGTTAGAATATTTAGTTTCTTGGAAAGTTGGTGTGGTCTTGCTCATGGGTAGGGAGTCCTTCGGTAGATTACGTTTTGCTTAATAAACTATTAATATATATAAGCAAAAAGTTTTTGGATTATAGCACATTTTCATTTGTTATTAATATTTTTTAGTTTATGCAGATTAAAAATCATTATGCATTAACAAAATATATAATATCAATATGTGAGACCTTCCTGCCTTATATTTCATAATAACATTGGTTGCCGCCACAATAGCAATCAATGTCGGATTTCATTATTTTTATAAAATAAAAATTCATAACAAGCAAAAATTCTGATTGCTTTTCTTTCGCATCTTAACCGCCTTAATAATAATTGGTGAAATATTCAAAACTACTTTCATGACTGCTGTTTTGCATTATCATTCTCCGAATATGTATGTACCACTTTATGTGTGTAGCTTAATGACTTATGCATTATTTGTCTACGCTTGATCCCCTAAGGAAAGCAAGGTAAGTACATTTTCTTTTGCAACATATTGTGCTGCTTCCTTGATATTTTTAGTTGTATTCCTCGTTTCACCAGAAACTACCTTTGCAAATTTCCCAGAAATGGCATTCGGCGGGCTAGAAATAACATTTTATGCATGATATTCGTTTATCTATCATGCTATATTCTTTGTAATATTTTTCTTAATCATAATCAATTATTCTTGTCCACTTAAACGCGTTAGTGTGTTGTATGCTACAGCTGGTATTGAGGGATATTTACTATTCACCTATATTATTTCTTGCATCCTTGTGTGGACAATGCATTTTGAACCATCGGCTGTGGATTGAAATATGCTCCTTAGTTCCTCGAAATTCCCACCAATGGAACCGCTGTTTGCCACGTTGGGTTTGTGATCGGGACTTATTATGTCAATGCTTATTTCTTTAGCAACTGGGATAATTTTTGCCTTATTTTATTTTTCTAAAAATAAAATTAATCATCTATTACTTGCCCCCCCCATCGAAAAAAACACAATAAACACCATTAACTTATTATTCTTTTTTAAACACAATATTTAACGCTAAATAGTAATACTCCATAAAAATAATTACAATTACAGCATACCTTCGCGGTGATTAACATTAATCATTAACATTTTCTGAATCGGTGTTATAATCGAGAGAATTTATCGAATGGTGGTGAAACTACAAAATGCCTAAAGTAATCGTAAAAGATGGCGAACTAAATGATGCATTAAAAAAATTTAGTCGCATTGCGGCTGAAACTAGACGTGCAGCCAAAAGACATGAATACTACCTACGTCCAGGATTGCGTGCCAAAGAAAAATCCAAAGAAGCACGTAAATTCCAAAAGAAACGTTAATAATTAAATCTCCCGTTAGGAGATTTTTTTATTTACTAGTTACGAATTTCACTTCTTTAATTTCGCCCGGAAATTCTGTTAAAAATACTTCTTTAACACCTTGATCAAAAGTCACACCGATGAATTGGCATCCCACACAAGCGCCAGAAATTCGCAAGGTCAGTACTTGATCAACGAAACTCACAAAAGTCAAATCGCCACCATCGTTGTTAATAAAAACTCGTAGCGATTCAATGGTTTCGTTAATGTCTTTTAATAGTTTATTTTCGCTCATTGAAACATTATATTATAATACTCCCCGGTGAGTTTCATATGATTGATCGTAATAATATTTATCAATGCCGCGTGGTCAAAATTCTGCCCACATATGTTTTGTTAGATTTTCCCAAAGGCCAAGGAATCTGTCACATTTCCGAAATCAGCGATTATCATGTTAATGATATTAACCGTTTCTTTAAAGTGAACGAAACCTATGATTTCATCTTATTAAAAAACGATGATGATCATCAAAAAAATACCTTCTCTTTTAAAAGAATTCACCCTAAATTATTAAAGAATCATCGTGAGATTATTGATTCCACTTCCGGTTTTGAAACGCTATATCAAAAAACCATTAAAGCTTTAGACTAATGCACTCTTAGCGCAATTGAATAGAGCATCTGACTTCGGATCAGAAGGTTAGGGGTTTGACTCCCTTAGAGTGCGCCATGTTAAATAAAAAAAGTAGCGGCCTACCGGTTGCTACTTTTTATAATATCACTTAATTAACGACTGCGCCCTTCGGGGAAAGCATCAAAGTCAGTATCATCAACAAGTAACTCTACTTTCTTAGTCAATGATCCGCTACTATTGTTAGTGGCGGGACTATCAACGTGTGGTGCACGATGTTCACGTTGTTTGGCATAACGTTCAACAATACTAATGTATTTTTCACGTTCTTGCATGTATCATGCTGGAACTGGTTGACTATACATATCAATTTTTTTCTTTCATGTTTTTAGTCGAAACTCTTGCCACTGTTGTGGTGTCAAACTACGAATATATTCTGCCGTAATACGGATTTTTGCTTCAGCCATAATTAACCTCGATATTTCTCTGGGTGCGCTTTTTGCATACGTTTAATGAAGTCAGCTTTAGCTATCTTGCCATATTTCTTCATTAAACCAACACATTCCTGGTATTCTTTAATGGCTCAATCAAGGTTTTTAAAGCCTTTAACAGTAACAACTTTGTTTTGTAAGCGTTTATAGGTTTCAAAGAAATCCTTGATTTCCATTAAAGTATGTTTGGGTAAATCTTCTAATTTCTTCTTATCAGCAAAACGGGGATCAACGGCAATCACACCAATTAACTTGGTATCGGTTTCGCCACTATCAATCATCTCCATGGCACCGACAATTCTTGTCGGAACAACTACACCTGGTGGTAATGGTTGCTGTGCATAAACTAGTACGTCTAGTTCATCACCGTCTCAATCTAAAGCTTCAGGAATAAAGCCGTAGTTTTGTGGATAACCGCTAGGGCCGTATAAAATACGATCAACCGAAATCTTACCGTCAGCCCGGTTATATTCATATTTAACTTTGGAATCTTTGGGGATTTCAATCGTTACATTTAAAATTAATTCTTTACTCATTAAACTACTTAACTCCTAAGTGCATATATTATATATTAGTCCGTGACGTTTTTCATTTAATCCTGAATGCTGTAAGCACTTTTATAACGCATTGCACTATTTTGCGTTGTATAATAAAAGTATGAAAAAAAATAAAATCTTCTCCTATTTATCACCCCTTGTATTGGTATCTGGTGTTGTGCCAATGTTAGCCACAACTAGTTGTAAAAAAACTTCTATCCAATACATTTCACACCGTGGCTTATCAAGCCAATATTTTGAAAATACTGCACAAGCTTTCGAAGCGGCTGGTAAAGAGGAAAAACAATGAGGTATCGAAACTGATATTTATTTAACAGCTGACAATAAACTAGTTTGCGCTCATGATATTAACCCGTTTCGTAATACGGGTTTAATAACTCGCGATGCCACCCTTAATGAAACAGACGGTTCTTGAGACATTCACAGTGGCGACTCTATTCGTGACTATGATTTAAGCGCAGTCGAAAAAAAAGAACTATGGACTGGACATGTAGAGAAAAATAGTAATGGAAAATATGTGTCTGTCGATGAAGAAAATTTATATGGCATAGGTGGAGAACAACACGCCCCATCTTTTGTCGATTATCTCAATATTTGTAAGACATACAATAAAGAAGCGGTTATTGAAATCAAAGATGAAAATATTTCTGTGGCCGGCCAAACTGCCAGTTTGTTAATTTCTGAATTAATCGCGGAGATCACTGAAGTGGGTTATTTAGAACATTCCACAATCATCGCTTTTGATGATCCTTCATTTAATCGAAGCGAACCGTTCTATAATCAGTTAAAGGAAAAAGATAAAACTCCAGGGCAGATTTTAGTGAAGAAGTTCCAAAAACTTTGTTGGGTTGATACTAATCATGATAATCCAGCCCAAGATGCTTTAGCAGCCATTAATAAAAACCAAAATGTTGACATCGATGCTACAAAGATAACTAGAACAATTATTAAAAAAGCTCATGCAAAGAAATTGTTAGTAAACACGTGAACAGTTAACGATACATCCGAACGCGATCGTTTAGTTAAAATGGGCGTTGACCAAATTACTGGTAATGTTATTTTCTAATTAAAACATCACTAGTACAAATTTAATGTTTTTATTTAATCTATAATAAAGCATAATAAATTATGGATCAAAAATTTGTTCGCAATTTTAGTATCATTGCTCATATCGACCACGGTAAATCAACTTTAAGTGATCGTATTATTGAAATGACGAATGCTGTCGCTAAACGTGACATGCAGAATCAAATCCTGGACTCGATGGATCTCGAGCGTGAGCGCGGGATTACAATCAAGTTAAACGCGATTCAATTACACTATAAAGCGAAAGACAACCAAGTTTATACTTTTCACTTAATTGACACGCCTGGGCATATTGACTTCACATACGAAGTGTCGAGAAGTTTAGCGGCTTGTGAGGGGGCTTTGCTCGTGGTTGATGCGACACAAGGCGTTGAAGCCCAGACCCTGTCCAATGTATACCTCGCTTTAGAAAACGCGTTAGAAATCATCCCTGTGATTAATAAGATTGATTTACCATCGGCTGATATTGCCAAAACACAAAAAGAAGTGGAACAGTTAATTGGGATTGATATGTCTCAAGCTCCCCAGATTTCAGCTAAGACTGGTCTAAATGTGGACCAAGTTATGGAAGCTATCATTAAATATATTCCCGCTCCCACAGGCGATAATAACGCCCCCACACAAGCGTTAATCTTTGACTGTTATTACGACAACTATAAAGGGGTTATTTGTCTAATTCGGATTAAGAACGGTACTTTAAAAGTTGGTCAACACATTAAGATGATGTCCAGTAATAAAGATTTCACTATTGTAGAAGTGGGTGTACGTACGCCTAAATTAATTAATCAAGAAATTTTAGAAAGCGGAGAAGTTGGTTGGATTGCAGCAGGTATTAAGACGGCACGCGATATTAATGTGGGCGATACCATCACTGATTTTAATCATCCCGCGAGTGCACCATTACACGGGTATAAAAAAATATTACCGATGGTCTATTGTGGTATCTACCCCATTGATAATAGTCAGTTCGATGAATTAAAGGATGCCATGCAAAAGATCACATTAAGTGATTCGTCATTAACGTATGAATATGAAACCTCCCAAGCTTTAGGGTATGGTATCCGTTGTGGTTTCTTAGGACTATTACACATGGATGTAATTCGTGAGCGGATTCAACGCGAATATAATATCGACTTAATTATGACCGCCCCGAGCGTAAAATACCGGATCATCCATACTGATAATACAGAAGAGATGATAGATAATCCTAGTAAGTTAGTAGACCGTACGTACATTAAAGAGATCCAAGAGCCATTCGTGAAGTTAACCATTGTGACACCAGAAAATGCCTTAGGTGCAATTATTGAGTTATGTAACGCCCACCGTGGGATTTACAAAGAACTAGAGTATATTGATAGTTTAAGACACCGCGTCACGTACGAGATCCCTCTTGGTGAAATCATCTATAACTTCTTTGATAATTTAAAAACCATCTCCCGGGGTTATGCCACCATGGATTACGAATTCATTGATTACCGTGCCCAGAACTTAATCAAGGTGGATATCTTGTTAAACGGGACGCGGGTAGACGCGCTCTCACTAATTAGTCATCGTGATTTCGCGTATAGTAAAGCTAATCGAATTTGTCTTAAACTAAAAGAGCACATTCCCCGTCAGCAATTTGAAATCCCCATTCAAGCTGCCATTGGTGGTAAGATTATTGCGCGCGAAACTATTAAAGCTATTTATAAAAATGTTTTAGCTAAATGTTATGGCGGAGATGTGTCGCGTAAAAAGAAGCTCTTGGAGCAACAAAAAGAAGGTAAAAAGAAATTGAAGGCTATCGGCAATGTTTCTGTCCCTCAAGATGTATTTATTAAATTATTAAGTGATGAATAAGTGTCGATAAATTTTGTAAAAATTTATGTCTAATTGGTCTATTTCGTTGTATAATACCCTCGTTATGCAAAACAAGAAAATAGCAACTCTCTCTCTCTCTCTCTCTCTTAGTAGACAGAGTTTTGGCTTATTCACAAACAAGTTTTAGTCAACACGACTAGGGCTTGCTTTTTGTTTTGTTGATAACAAAAATCATTCATTTTCTAAAGGAGAAAATAATAAATAATATGAAAAATTCAAAAACAATGAAAAAAATACTAATCTCTACGTTATCGTTAAGTGCTGCAGTCAGCGCTGTTGCGATTCCGATGATCACTATGACGTCATGTAAAAAGAATACTAATGATGATGGTAAATACGATGCAAATATAATGAGTTGAGGCCAAGCTAAACAGTACTTTAACGTAGATCCTGATACGGGATTAGTTACATCTGTAAAAAGTGGTGAGGCAAGCAAGTTATTAAAAGCTGCACAAGACGAAGGATTTGAAGGCATTGGATTTAAAAATGTTAGATTGGGTGAAAAATTGTTCAGTGCAGGTGAAGGTGTAAACCTTTTTAAGTGAACAGACGGCGTATTTCATTTGAAAGAAGTGCAAATAATAGGTTCTGAATTTGATCCAAGCGCTCTTACTGTTGGTGAAGAATGTTTTAAGGGTTGTACGGGTTTAGTAAAATTTAATTCTTATGACTTAGAGTCAGGGCTTTTTATTGGAAATGAGGCATTCAGTGGATGCACACGCTTAGGGAGCAGAGGCTCCGATGCTAACAACACTATTTTCGCAGATAATGGAACAGAAATTGGCGATAAAGCATTTTTCAATTGTACAAGTTTGTACTCAATCATGTTGCCAGAACTTAAGAAGGTCGGAACAAGCGCGTTTGAGGGTTGCACTTCGTTGAATGTAATGGGTTTAGGAAGAGTAAAGGAAATTAGCAATTTCGCATTTAAAGGGTGTACAAATGTCACTCACTTAATGTTTACATATAGACCTGAAGAATTTAGTGCAGTGCCAGCACCAACGGATGGTGTTTTTGCGGCAAATGCTTTCGATAGTTTTTCGACAGTAACAAGCGACGTCAAAACAGTTAAAACTTATTGCCACCGTACCGTTGCTGCGCGTCCGTCGTCTGATGTTTTAAATTGACTTAAAAGCGTTAGTGGGTGAGCATTGTTCACCACTATTTGAAAGGCTATATAGGAACACTTAGGTAAGTATGAAAGCTTCAAGATTATTTAAATTAAGTGCCGCCACATTAACTGGTGGTTTAGTTTTAACGTCTAGCTTACTCATTAATTCAAGTTGTTCTAGCCAGGCAAAGGTTATCAGTATTAACATGTCCAATAGTGGTATTCTTACTGACAACTATGCGTTATATACTGTTAATGTGCATACAACTTCTACACAAGAACGCCCAATTGAAACATATACATCAACTGGCAAAAAGGTAGATGCAAAATATTCAATTACACCACAACTTCCAAATGGGTTAGAATTCAATAAAAATACTGGCGTTATTTCAGGAACGCCTTTGGTAGAACTGCCTAAAACAAAATATCAAATTACTGCGAAATATTTAAATTTTACCGATGATGAATACATCTTCGTTGAAGTAGATCCAGCCGGTAGTTATATAACACTTGGTGCTAGTACTCTAACCGGATGAAATTTAACAACTGGTAATATAACTTTTTGGTATACGGCCTCAGCTGATGGCCAAAATAATTTTTGTCGTATCTATGATGGTAACGGAAAAATAAATCCAACCACCAGTACTCCAACTACTCCGTGCGGTGCAAATGACTTAACAATCAAAGATACCATTACTTTTACTCCTGCAGGAATATCATCCATGCCTATAACCTGTAATGTTGTTGGTGTAGAGCAGAATGCTTTTAGCAATAATGTTAACATCAAAAATACTTTAAATTTCCCACAATCTAATACAACTGATTTTCATATATCTGCTGGTGCTTTTTCTGGTTGTGTTAATATAGCCAAAGAGATAAAGTTTCCTAAGAAATTATCAACCATGGGAGCTAACGCCTTTACTAGTGTTGGCTATAACAGCACAAACGATAATTTTGTTAAACTTTCCTTTGATAAAACTAACTCTACCATTTGAGACATACCCGACCAATGTTTCAATGATGCACGCTTAGGGAATTTATACGGTGGTTCCGTGCGCACCGACATACAATTACCGTCGTCAATTAAAGAAATTGGTCAAAGAGCATTCGCCAACTCACAAATCTATGGTAACGTTGTTTTTAATGAAGGATTACTAATGATCCGTAGTTTTGCCTTCACTGGTTTTGGCAATTTCACAGTAGCTCAAAACGGTGATATGCGAATGAAAGATATTGTCCTACCAGAATCTTTGACTAATTTAGGCGAAGGTGCGTTTTATTGGTCAACGTTTCAAGATGATGATGGTTTAACTAATCATTTAACCATCGGCGCAAATTTACGATATGTATCTCGACGTGCTTTTGCTTTATTATCGATTGAAAGTGTAAAATTACATACTTCCGAGAACAATTTAGATAATTGATCTGGTGGTAGTGGCAATAATAATGCTATTTTCTGAGATTGAAAATCATTTGCTCATTCTGGTAGTCATCATACAAAAACGAATGTTACATGTACTTACAATGCATTACCTAAATTGAAAGCAATATCTCACGAATGTCCAGAGTGACATGTGTTTATATTTTAATATTGTTTAATGCTGACGTTCTAAGTGGCAAACATATGTCTCTTCAAATTAATATAGTTTCTGGTTTTCGCGCCTACTCAGTAGATTGTATCGTATCCCAAGATTTCACAATTTAAAATTTCACAATTTTTACTGTCCGTTTTTTTACAATATTATCGTTATAATATATGGACTTAATTGTGGAGGAACTATATGACAAGACACATCGAAGCTGCCATTGCTGATATCGCTAAAACAGTCTTAATGCCTGGCGATCCTCTGCGTGCTAAATGAATTGCTGAAACCTTTTTGGAAAACGCTAAACTCGTTAACCAAGTTCGTAACATGTTTGCTTATACTGGTACTTATAAAGGCAAACGTATTACCGTTATGGCCCATGGGATGGGGATGCCATCCATTGGCATTTATGCCTATGAGCTCTATCACTTTTATAAAGTAAAATCAATTATTCGTATTGGTTCGTGTGGTGCTTATAGTGCCGAATTAAAATTAGGTGATGTCTTGGGGGCTGAAGAAGCATTGAGCTATTCCACTTTTGCCGCTGACCTAGGTGTCGAAGTCAAAGATCACATCCTAAAAGCAACGCCCATATTATTAGACCTATGTAAACACACCGCTAAGACTTTAACTATTAATACCACCTTCGGTCGTATTTTCTGCCAAGATGTGTTTTATGATAAATATACTTTGGCTGAGAACCTAAAACGTTCGCATAATGCTCTTGGTGTGGAAATGGAAGCATTTGCCCTCTATGCTTGCGCCTTAAAACATAATGCATCAGCCCTTACTTTATTAACCGTAAGCGATTCCATGATCACTAATGAAGCCATGAGTCATGAGGAAGTACAAACTTCTTTTAAGAACATGGTTACTTTAGCTTTAGAGACAGGAATTCAGTGCTAATATGCTATACAATAAATACATTGACCATACTTTATTAAAACCCGATGCCACCATCAAAGAGATTAATCGTCTTTGTACCGAAGCCATCAAGTACAACTTTATGTCCGTTTGCATTAATCCCACATTTGTGCA
>JAITXG010000006.1 GCA_031284865.1 Mycoplasmataceae bacterium
AATATAATACACTCCATGTTTGATAAAGAGATGTGTAAAAATGAAGATGCACATTTTGTTAGCACATATTGCCTAAAAAAACGTAATAACAATATAGTTATTTATTACTTATGACTAATACTCAATTGTCAACTGCTCAAAAGCAATTCAGCCAAGGAAATCCTATTAAAAAACGCAGTTCGAATGTGGAAATGTTACGCTTCATACTTATATTCTTCGTTGTGCTGCTTCACGCTGGAATGAATAACATTCAATTTTCTGTTCCGTGTTTTATTGTCATAACTGGATACTTTAGTATCAATCAAACAAAAAATAGATTTTTGCACAATTTTTGTAATTACATAGTTTTTTGGTTTATCGCTTTTCTTCTCTTCTTAATATTTTTCTTGGTGTCGCACGAGCAACTTGAAATATTCCCGTATATGACTAAATTTTGACCACCAGGATATATGTTTTTTGATGTGGATGGTGTTTGATGGTATTATATTTGTTATTTATTTTTGTCATTAATTATGCCATTGTTAAATGCTGGCATACGCGCAGTAAAAAAAGAGTATTTGCTGCTTGTTATTGCAGTTGCATTTCTTCTAACCAATTTTAATCATTGAGCCGGCGGCGAAGATCCAACCTCTAATGTGGAAAATATATTTTATATGGTGTGCATGTATACAATAGGGGCAGGAATTAAATTACATGTTAGTGTAAAAAATAAATGAGTAGTAATTTCTTCAGTGATTGCTTTGGTAGTTACTGGGGGCATTGGTTTTAGTAGTATCTATTGAAATAATCAAAATGCAGCATGGTTCTTCACATTCAATTCTCAAAATACTATTACGGTGATCATTTTTGCAATATCGCTTTTTATACTGACTTTGAATGTTAACGTGCCATATTCAAAAATAATTAATTTTTTGGGTGCATCAACAATGTTCATTTTTTTATACCATAACGGATTTCACCGAATTTTTAATTATTATATTTTCAGTGATTATAGCCACTATAAATGGATTTTTGCTAGAGCAGCATTTTCTTTTTTGCTTTCTTTTATCTTTGCATGCGCACTTTATGTCCCTACCCGTGTTACAACTAATTATTTGAAAATGTTATTTGAAAAGTGTGGTGCCAAAATTAGAAACCACCTGTAGAAGCCTTCTGCTCCAATTAACTAGGTTATAGGATTTATCACATAAAAATAATTAATCTCATAAATTATGATAAAATCTCTTTATCCACGGATGCTTACCCAAGTCTGGTTGAAGGGATCGGTCTTGAAAACCGAAAGGTGGCGAAAGCCACGCGGGGGTTCGAATCCCTCAGCATCCGCCATTTTATCGCGGAGTAGAGCAGCTTGGTAGCTCGTCAGGCTCATAATCTGAAGGTCGTTGGTTCAAATCCATCCTCCGCAACCATGGTCCAGTGGTGTACCGGTTAACATGCCTCTCTGTCACAGAGGAGATTGCGAGTTCGATTCTCGTCTGGACCGCCATAAAGGTTTCGTAGCTCAGTCGGTAGAGCAACGGACTGAAAATCCGTGTGTCGGCAGTTCAATTCTGCCCGAAACCACCATTTATAAATGTTGGAATTAATCTAGCATAGGTTAATTCAAAAATCGCTTATTACATCTTCGTAATAGCGATTTTTAATTACAGAAAAATAAAAATGATCCCCATTGAGGTATGGTAGATCATCGTTATTGCATATTACTTAGCGTTGAAATGTATAACTAAGTATTTAATGACTGGTTCTAATATAGCAAAAGCTGTGGTGAATAGTAATAATGCTTGTATTTGTTTTCCTCACATTTTGTTGAAGGCAGAGGTTTTAGGAACTAGTTTACTACTTTCCCTGCTAGCTGCGGCCAATTCCCCTTCCTCTTGTGAACCAAGTACTTCTGCTTCTCCAGTCACGCTTGTTAGCCCCGTCTCTGCATCCATGCACATTAAGCAAGCGGTTCTTTGTCTTACCGCAGCACATAATGCCTGTCCTTCTACGATATTTAAACCTCAATAAGAATAAGCAAATGAAGTTAAAGATCCAATGAAGGATAAAACACTTAGAGTATCGTATGAAATGTTAGCTGCTGAACTTGGGTCGCCCTCATGTCTTAATCCTTGTTTAACGCGTTCAATGTCAGAAGGATCCCAGTTATTATCTTTCCCCATGATTTCGATAAGAGGATCAAATTTATTACTCTTAAATGTGTCGGCTTTAATTTGCATCACTTTCTTGCAATCTTGGTCTTTGCCTACAATGTTATATAAGGGATCGGTAATATGATCTTTATATGTCTGAATGTTTGTAAATGAATCATTAATGATTGTTTTGACTTCTGGCTCAATTGCGGCATTACGTATGTTTGTAAATTTTGTGTTCATTTTCTTCTCGCCATTTAACAATAGCGTTGTAACCACAAGACAAGCAACATTAATGGCGATTGCTACACCACAAATGGCAGCATTTTTGACAGCATCACCATCTGCTCCGAATGATATACCAATAACAATTCCATAGGTAACTAATGTAAGTGCAAGCAAACCGTTAGTAGCTATTTCGGCAGCATTAAAACCAACGTTATCATTGTAAAGTGTTTTTGACTGCTTTAAATCATCGGCGCTAATATTAGTGTAATTTTCAATACCATATTTGTAGCTTTCAATCATATCAATATCACTAGTAGCTATTGATATGTCATCTTTAATTTCTTGCGACATTTCATATTTTATATTTAAAGTGCTATATGTTTTACCATCAATGTGCCAAGGGATATCTTTCACTGCAAAGTTGTCATCTACATAACAATAGTTCATTGTCAGATATGATAAATTATCTATTCCATCAGCGTTAGTATTAGCATAGCTTACTTTTAACTTAATTGTTTGGTTGGTATGGAAAGTGGCCTTTAAGTCTAAATTATCAGCACTTGGAATGCCGGCAATATCAGCAGTATCATCTAATAATAGTGGATGGTTAACAAAATCATATTCACCAGTGTCAGGATTGACAAAGGCCTTAGCTAACACAACTTCAATTTTATTTCGTTGATTAACGGTGTCATCGAATCAACTTCCGTTATGATCTGGTACATAATTGCCAGCTATATTAGCTGGTTGTTGATCAACGTAATACTTATGTTGAGCGATGTATGCGCGGTCGTTATTATTACGAACGCTTAGTGTAATATTATTAACATTACTCTCGTCAGTAAATTTCTTGCCATTATCTTCTTGTCAAATTACTTTATCTGGTTCACTATCACGTGATACGCCAAATAATAATGATATTTTACATTGGTGTGAATCAGTTATATCATCCATGGAAACGATTTTTGCTCGTAGTTGGTATCCCGGAATAATATCGCCATATTCATATGAAGCAAACTCATTTTCGTATGTACCAAGTGGAGCGTTGACTGAAATGGCATTTATTACACCATTATCATATTCACCACCAATTGTAGCGGGAAGGTCGTCAATAGTATATTGGCTTAAATCACCGCCATAAGTTGAGTTGTAAGTAAAATTAAATAAACTCTTTAAGTCAATCTGATCAATTACATCACCGCTTTGATATTTGCCTGTCGCTGAATAATCTTTTAACGTAGGAATAAATTTGTCATTATCTTGTACGATTAATCGTGTATTTAAAATTGTGTTTGCGTAATTCAATACAGCATGTAATTGTGTATCGATCAAACGATCTTTGCTTTCTTCGGATGATAATAAAACTTTACCTTTAGATTTAATAGCATTCACATCAAATGAAGACATTGATTGTATGTTAGCCATCGCCAATGCTAAATCTAAGTCTGAATACAATTGTGTTTGTGCTTGACTTAATAAGGCCAATTGTAAGTTAGACATTTGATCAGCCGCCTGCAGTGCCGCATTTTTATCTACGCCAGCATTCATTAAATCTTCGACGTAATATGCATGTGTTTGAGGAATAACTGATTTTTGATATGCGTCAAAATCAACGACTTCGATACCTAAATTTTTTGCTTGTTCATTTAAGTAAGCGTATTTTTGGTTCAATGTCTCTTGTTCTTTATCATTGCAATCATTGTTGATTTCCGGTTGAAAACTATTTAGATTTGCCTTAAATGTTCCGACAATTTGTGCTATAGCCGTATCATCAACTCACGCTGCTTTCAGTTGCAATTGTAATTTATCACTTACAGCCTTGACGTGGTCAATTAATTGTGTTTGTGTAATGTTGCTGCCGTTACTAGTATCACGACAATACTTGCCCATAACTTTGTTAGTCTGCGCTTGTGTGTTGTTTAGTTTGGCGTTGCGGCTAGTAGATAGTATTATGCCCGTTGCAGCGCCAGAGGCAATTAAGCCAATTGACGATAATGTTAATATACTTTTTAATAATGTTTTTCTTGATATTGTTTTTTGTTGATTTTTCATAAATCTCCTTCTTGTTTTTAATTTGTGGTATTTTTTAATTCTTGATGATTGTCTATCTAAATGTATATTTCAGATACTAGACCGGTGATATAGTACTTACCTGTACTAATTGCACCATTTTTCAATTGCATTTTAATGTAGCCGCTGGTATTAATTTTGATTTTAAATACTCATCGGCCCATTTGCACGCCTTGTTTTTCAATTATTGCATCAGCTATGAAGTCAGCACTGCCGCCATCTGCAGTTATAGTGAAGTAATCTTTAGCTAGTGCCCCAGTGAGGAAGATGTCTTTGCTGTCGTTGTTGAAATACACTACGATCTCATCGTTTTCATAAGTCATAGCGGTATTTTGGATGTAAGGTGAGAATGATATTTTATCTTGTACTAAATTAGTGATGAAATACCCGTCAGGATTAGAAACATTTACGGTAAAAGTTGTACTTACAAATTCTAATTTATTAATTATTGGGACTAAATATTTGCCTCCCCCTTCATTTCTTAATGCACCTTTTTCAACCGCTACATCAGATTGAAAATTAATGAATGTTTCGTCAAGGTTGCTAATTTCTTGTGAGAAGACTAATTGAATATAGCCATCTCCTTTATCATCATAAATAGGAGTAACGGCATTCAATGTTGCAAATGTTGGGAATTGTATTACATCCGATGGGACTCTTCCGATGTAATACCCTTGTGGACTAGATATCCTAATATTGATTTTGCTTGTACCTATTTCCGTAATGTTATTAATTGGTAATAAGTATGTCCCTTCATCTTTACTAGTTAATGTACCCTTTTCGACGGTATGACCTTCAACTTGAAGATCAATGTAATTCTCGTTCATTCCAGTTATGGGTTGTGAGAATGTAAATGAAATGTATCCACTACCATCAGGATTGTAACTTGGGCTAATTTGTTTAACTGAAACGAATTGAGGGAACATAATTTTATCAGTGCTGATGTTATCGATGTAATGGGTAGGTGTATTAACAACTGTTACGCTTATTTGGGTATTCACAAGTTTTTCAGTATTGATAATAGGAAGGAAATACACTCCGCCACCTTCACTTTGTAATGTACCCTTCTGAGCAGACTGGCCTTGTGAAATTAAATTGATATCATTTTCATTAAGATCAGATATGTCGCCAGAAAAAGACAATTTAATATAGCCACTACCATCGTTATTGTATTCAGCTGAAGCTGTGTTTAATGAAACATATTGTAAGAAACTAATCGTAGTAGGGGTTTGGTTATTAATGTAATAACCATCTGGCGCAATAATGGAAGCAGTAATAATTGAACTTACTAATTCTTCCACACCGATAATTGGTAATTGGTATTTTCCGTTGCCTTCGCTTACTAATGTACCTTTTTGAATGATGTGATCTTTTGTTTGTAAAACAATATTATCCTGTGTTAAATTGCGCATATCAGCTGAGAAACTTAATTGCACATAACCGCTTTTATCGTGGTTATATTCACAAGAAATATTATTGACTGTTATCCCTTGTGTCAACGAAACGTTTCGTGAACCAGTGATGTTATAACCTTTGGGAGCACTAGCAATACTAATTGTGACATCGCCCCCCATGACTGACGTTAAATCAGCTCAATACAGGCCACCACCTTTGTTTTCTAACCCGCTTATTTTTGCTGATCCTGTTATTGCCTTTATGGAAATATTGTCAGCATTCAAATCAGGCACTTCCATAGAAAGAGTTATTTCAACATGGTCAGTCGCACCTGAAATAGGAGCAACAACTTTGTTAAGTGTTACTTCAATGTCAGGAGTTTTCTTATTACATGCTGATGCTGTAATGATTGTTCCGCCGCCCAATATTCCAAGCGATAAAATCGGCATTATTAATTTTTTCTTTTTGTTTATCATCATAAACCTCCACACTTTAACTTATACATTTGCCCCTTTCTAAATCTCGGAAAATTGCCCAAGTTTTTTTGTGATTCAAAATTTTTGCACATCAAAAGTATTTTTTTGGCCAATAAATATAATGATTTTGAGGTATTGAAAATATGAAGTATAAAAACAAAGTGATTAAATCATTAATACCAATGATTGCATCATGCTTAACCATTGGCTCATTAGGAATAACTATTCCATCACTGCATTTAAAAAAGGACATTCAAAAAGAAAATCAAAAATATTGCATTGCAAAACAAATAAATGACGAGAATACATTGGGCAAACAGCCTAGTTTTGTGATTGACGGTGGATGGAAACATTCACAAATTAACAACTACATAGTTGAACCAATGCCGAGAAGCCAACCACTAGGAGGCTTAATTACTAAGAACGATATTAACGTTGATAAAGACAGCTTCTTATTTCAAATGGATGAACTTCGACAAAATGCCTGGAGTAAAGATCAATGATATTCTTTGCGCGAAGCTATCTTGAATCCCTCACAACAGTTGATTAGTAACATTAAGATTGGTTTTGGTCAACATGATGATAAAACAAAGACGCTATCATGAGGCCAGATTGGTGTCACCACTCATTATGCTTTTAACCCCAATGCTAAAATTACGCAAAATATTTATGCGATCAACGATAATCAATGAGATAAAAATAACGGTCGTTGATACGATTCTAAAGATCCATTAATTGGTTCAAGTTTTACTTGAGATTCACGAGACCTTCAATATGATAATGGTAGTGGATTTACTGCTATAGGTAAATTCAGTTTCACAATTAACATTTTAGACACTAATATGAAACCCATTAGTTTATATGACTGTGTTCAAGTCAAGCAGAACAACGATTTAAGTTACAGTTTGCGTTTCATTAAGGACGTTAATTCTAATTTATCAGTTCATTTTGCCTTTAATGATTCTTTTTGAATTAATCCTGATGATAAAACTTCTAATTGTTATGTGGATGGCAATGCTGTTGATCATGGTAAAATTAATGATCTATTATTGGCATCCATAATTCAAGATGTTCCTAACGCTGGTTGTGTAATGGTTGCACAAATAACTTTAAGCGATGAGGAAAAGAATTACTTTAAATCAAATCCTACAGATACATCTCAGACTATTTCACTTGACGAAAATCATTTTAAATTACAGAAATTTGATGGAATGTACATCACTGATGCAACTGACGGTAAAGATGCCGTTTTAAATTACTTCCGTCAATATAAAGCATCAATTGATAATAAGTATACCTTCTTGATGGACACGCATGGTTTCCCATTACCAGTAGCATGACCAGATAGTTTGAAAATGCCATCATTAAAATTAACCACCTCTCCTCAAAACCCACCAGCATTAACATTCTTTAATTTCAGTGACGGCTATAAAGAAAACTTTATTGTTAATAGTAGTATTGTGCTTAATGTTAACTTCGTTATTGCTTTTTCATATAGTATTTAACATTGATAATCATAAATCATTGCTAATGTTTATAATTTATGTCTATGCATCTAGTTTAACGGTAGAACTAAGGTCTCCAAAACCTTCGGTGTGGGTTCGATTCCTACGATGCATGCCATAATTATTACAAGTTAACAACTTTTAATGGTTACCAAAAAAATGTCCATCACTGGACATTTTTTTAATTATTTTGGAGCAGATGACGAGAATCGAACTCGCATCTCGACCTTGGGAAGGTTGCATTCTACCACTGAACTACATCTGCATAAATGATATTTTAAATCATTAACTGTAGTTTAAATCAATAATAACCCATAAGTGATTCAATAAACAATAATACCAGTAACATAGGCTATACCTAAGGATGTGCCAATATGTAATCCGACTATCTTCCATGAACTTTCTTTTTTCATCGTAGCTAAAGTAGCGCTACAAGGGAAATATAACATTGTAATAACTAAATAGCTCATGCCCATCGCAATATGCTGGCTGAAAAAATGACTAGGATCGCTATGGAATAACATTTGTAAATTAGCTAGTGCAATTTCTTTAGCGGGAATAGCACTAATTAATGATGCAGTCATTTTTCATCCATCTTTATCACTACCAAAGCCTACTGGATACATTAAATAATTAACACCTTTTGAAAAATAAGCTAGGACTGATTTATCAATGCTGTTATCAGTTAATAAAGGATGACTAGTAACGCCTAAATGTAAAACAATTCAGATTAAAACACTAGCAGCTGTAATAATCAAAGCAGCTTTTTTAATGAATTCCTTTAATTGCAGTCACACACTTTTGGTGATTACTAAGAAGTCCGGTTTTCGTCAATCAACCATTTCAATCATGAAAAAGGATTTTTGTTTACGGAACATGGTTTTAGAAAAGATTAAACCAACTAATAAAGCAAAGATACCGCTTGCAATGGTTAATAAGATCATAGCAATTCAACCAAACTGGTTAGTAAACATAGCGTTGCAAACAAAACTAAAGACGATTACACGAGCGCTACAAGCAATAAAGGGAGCAATGATAATAGAAACGATGCGTTCTTTACGAGATGATGAACTACGTGCCATCATAATGGACGGTACATTGCATCCAAAGCCCGTTAACAAGTTTACTACACTCCGACCGCTAATTCCAAATCGTTCTAATGTACCATCCAACAACACAGAAATACGCGACAATACACCGATTTGTTGGATTAAATTAACACAAATAAATAGGATGACAATGACAGGAATAAAAGTTATCACTGTAAAGAAACCACTTAACAGTCCATAACTAAATAAGTTAGCAAATCATAATCCTGTGTTATTAGTGACATGACCAAATAAACCATTATGAATTCAATCTTGTGACAATTTCACATTGAGGAACCAATCTAATTGGTGTTGTAAGAATCCTCCTGCGTAAGGACCAAAGGCTAAATAATAGACAATGGCCATAATAATGAATAGGGCTGGGATTCCTATTCATTTATTGAGCAAACGACGATCAACATTTCTTTGTTTCTTTTTATCAGTTTTTAATGTTAATTTATTAGCACTCTTATCAATGACGTTTTTAATAAAATTTTTACGTGTTTGATAAATCAAATCATAAGTCTTAGATAAATTACAACGTTTTAAAATTTTATTAATCTGGACATATTTGTGTTTACTGTTCTTTTTTAAGGCGGCGTGAATAAAATCATTGCCCTCTAGCAACATTAAAGCAAAGAAGCGTTGATTAATATTCCTTGCGGGAATATAAGGTATCAATTTAGCAATAAGTCTTTCTACACTTTGAGGATAATTAATGCTTAAAGACTTAATGGGGGCATTATGTAAAATGCTTGTTTCAGCTTTGTTAATACCAACACCGCGATTAGCTTGTGTAAAAATAATAGGTACATTATTCAAACAACGGCTTAATTTATTGGGATTAATTGAATCATCAGTCACTTCATCTATCATGTTAATAACTACAGTGCTTAACATGCCACTTTCTAATAATTGAACAGTTAACAATAAATCTCGTTCAAGGGATTGTGCCCCAATGATATTGACGATCTTGTCATAGTGTTCATGATAAATTTCATGTGCGACGACCATTTCTTCATCCAACGGATGAGAAAGGTTATATATTCCTGGTAAATCAACTAAGACACCTTGTTTATCGTTACGAAAACGACCGATCGTATCTTCTACGGTCATTCGATCAATGTTTGAGACAACTGCATTGGCTGTGGTTATTTTATTAAAAAATGTACTTTTACCCACATTGGGCGTCCCTAAAAGAATAAAGCGATTCTTAATGTTTTTATAATGATGATTAGTGGAAGTACAATGGGCTAATTTCTTATTATGCCCTTTGTGCCACTCTTCAAATAAAACATTATTTTCTAGATTGGAACTGTTTAGTGTCTTGATATTCCCTGACATGAATTTGCCTACAATCTTTCTCTCTTAATACGTACTCTACACCATAAATTAATAGATGCAATATAGTATTGTTTTTATCGTAATCTAATACTTTGATCAGTGTCCCTGGATTAATGCCAATATTTTTAATTTTGTGATCAACACGTTGATCATCAAAATGTGCTTTAATCACTTGGACATCTTTCCCTTTGAGTCGATAAGAAAGAACCATAACAATAGATATTATAACTTACAATATATTGACATGCTTGAAATTAATGATGAGGCATGACCTAAAAGATAGAATAGAATGTTTTAAATCATCTATATTGTAATTAAACTTAATATAATTAATTACTATGAAACAGACATTATCTAGCAAAATTGACCACCGCGTTAAACAGGTTTTAATTACTAATGCACAAATTAAAACTGCCGTAAAATCATTGGCAGTAAAACTAAACAAGGAATACCAGGGTAAACAACCAATTCTAATTGGCGTGCTTAAAGGATGCTTACCTTTTTATAATGAATTATTCTTACAATTAACTTGCGATCCAATTGCTGACTTTATGATTGTTTCTAGCTATCGAGGAACGCATTCGCAAGGGACTGCTAAGATTGTGACCGATACGCGTCAGAACATCAAAGGACGTAATGTTATCATTATTGAAGACATCGTTGACACTGGTCATACTTTAAAAGCATTAAAACAAATCTTGATGTTGCGAAAACCAAAATCATTAAGAATCGTCACTTTGCTTAACAAACCAGCGTGTCGTGTAGTAAAATTAGAACCTGACTATGTTTGTTTCACAATCAAACCTGTATTCGTTGTTGGCTTTGGTTTAGACTATAATGAATGTATGCGTAATTTACCATACATTGGTGAATTAAAGGAATCTGTATATAGCAGAGAGGAAAAATAATGAAGAAAACAAATATCTGCTACTTTGCTCAAGAAGTAGAATCATCTAAAAAAGATACTAAGACGAAACCCGTTGATAAAGGTAATGATCGTGTTCGTACTGTTGAAGATGTAGATGCTAAAATTAGTCGCCGTAACAAAATCATTCGTTGAGTAATTTCGTTAGTATTATTAGGCGGTGTGGTCACTGGTTTATACTTTGCTTGTTTTGCCCCTACTTCTAAAAGTATTAAAGTAGTAGATGCAAGTCAATCTAAAAACACTAGTTTGCAAATTAAAGCCGATGGTGATGACACTCCCTATACTTTTGATTTAAATAAAGTTAACGATGGATATGCCACTTATTATGTTACTAGCGCTACTTATAATGTATTTGATTTTGTTTTAAAAGCACAACACGGTGGTAGCACTAGAGTTATTGATTTTATCGTACGTGAATATCGTGCTGGCGCTGAAGGTACTGAAATGCACTTAGTCATAGGTAACACGGAATTTAGTAATAAAACTGGCGGTGGTGCAGAAGAAATAGCATTTGTTAATGCGATGGAACATAACTTCCTACAAAATGCTTCTATTCCTTCTACTCCTGTTTCATTCTGGGATGTATTATTACAACTACTTCCATTAATCGTGTTAGTCGGTATTATGGTTTGATCAATGCGTCACCTTGGTAAAATGCAAGGTGGTGGCAGCGGTGAAGAATCCATTTTTGGTATGGGTAAATCACAGGCTAAACTAGCTCAATCTAATGTTCACTTCTCTGATGTTGCTGGTATTGAAGAAGAGAAAGCTGAATTAATTGAAATTGTTGACTATCTAAAGAACCCCGAGAAATATGCTGCCATGGGTGCAAGAACTCCACGAGGGGTAATTCTCTATGGTCCTCCAGGTACTGGTAAAACATTGTTAGCTAAGGCTGTGGCCGGTGAGGCTCGTGTACCTTTCTTCCAAGTGTCTGGTTCAGCTTTTGAAGATATGTTAGTCGGAGTTGGTGCTAAACGTGTACGTGACTTATTTACCAAAGCTAAGAAGTCTGCTCCTTCAATCATCTTTATTGATGAGTTAGATTCAGTAGCAAGTAAACGTGGTAAATTTGATATGGCTGGTGGTTCAAGCGGGTTAGCTGATCAAACAATTAACCAATTGCTTGCTGAGATGGATGGCTTTAGTACAAGAACTGGTGTTGTTGTCATGGCCGCTACTAACCGTCTTGATGTTTTAGATGATGCTATCTTGCGTCCAGGTAGATTCGACCGTCACATTCAAGTAAACTTACCTGATATTAAAGAACGTGAAGCAATTTTAAGAATTCATGCTCGTAATAAAAACCTTTCTTCGAAAGTACATTTAGAAGATGTTGCACGAAGAACACCAGGATTCTCTGGTGCACAATTAGAAAACGTACTTAACGAAGCCACTTTATTAGCTGTGCGTTTTGGTAAATCAGCCATTGCGATGGAAGAGATTGATGAAGCGATCGATCGTGTAATCGCTGGACCTGCTAAAAAGAGTCGTGTTATTACTGAATCTGAGAAGAAGCAAATCGCTTATCATGAAGCTGGACATGCTTTAGTGGGTTTACACACTCCAAGCAGCGATGTTGTAGAAAAAATTACTATTATTCCACGTGGACAAGCCGCTGGATATACATTGTCTACTCCGGAAAAACAAGAAATTCATATCCAAAAGAAATCAGATTTATTATCAATTGTTACAAGCATCTTAGGTGGACGCGCTTCAGAAGAAGTAGTTTATGGTAAAACTGAGATTTCAACAGGTGCAGCAAACGACTTATTTAAAGTTACTAACATTGTGCGTTCCATGGTAACACAATTGGGCATGAGCGATGTTGGTATGACCCAATTAGTTCCTTCGGAAGGTCAAGCCAATCCTTATAGTAAGTTTTATTCTGAAGACACTGCACGTAAAATCGATGCTGAAATTGAAAAGATTATTGAAACACAATATGCACGTGCCAAGAATGTCATCGAAAGTAATCGTAAAGAATTAGACTTGATTGTTGAATCATTACTATTATTAGAAACTATTGTAAAAAATCAAATTGATTACATTCATAAACACTTGGAATTACCAAAAGAAGCACAAGAAAAGAAAGTTGCTAACGCTAAATTGGAAAAAGAGAAAAAAGAAGAAAACGCTGTTGAAGATAATACTGAAGTGAAAGCTAAAGCTAAAGTCAAAGGTAAATCCACTACCGAAGAAGAAAAACCTTCTAAAGAAGCAAAACATTAATTCAGTTTTGCTCTAATACTCAAATGAAATCTAATCAGCAAATTAAATCTTGGTGAAAATATATTATCTTTTTCTATGATTGAACATTGTTTGAACTCTTATTACTTGGTACTAATTTAATCTGTGCCATTATCTTTCTAGTCTTGGGACTAGTTGGTCATCCTGACAATGCAAGTGTCAGAGACACTCTGATTTCTTTCTTTGCCAATATTACTAATGCTTTATGTATTATTTTGGTAGCGAAAAAGAAAATTAGTAACTTTGCTTGAGGACTCATTGCCGTTGTGTTATTAGGAGTTACGGCTTTCTTTGCTAAGAACACCGGCACATGGATATTGAATTGAATTTTCAATATTCCGGTCCAATTCATTGGTTTCTATTTTTGATTTAAAAAAACGGACAAGAAACAGCAAGTACAAGTGCGCCATTTAACTTGGTGGATTACTTTAATTGTGCTTGCCTCAGTTATTATATTAACTGGTTTATTGGGTTGAGTCGACTCATTGCCTAGCGTACAAAGATTTTGGTATGGGCAAGTGATTGATGGTAATTGGTATCGTTATATTACAGATGCTGCTGTCTTGGTTATATCAGTTGTGGCTACAGTTCTAATGATTTTAAGATTTAGTGAACAATGAATCTTATGATTGATATCAGATGTAATGTGCATTATTCTGTGATCCATCAATACAAATCCCCAAATGATTATTACTTGAGCTACTGCTCTTATTAATTCGGTATATGGATTAATTAATTGGAAAAGGAATAATTAGAAGGAGATCAATGGTCTATTTTCTAATTTTGCCACTCTCTCATCTAAATTGTTTAAATGTGATTAGACTTCATTATGTCAGAGTTATCATTAAGGATGCTTGTGCATGTAATCAATAAAAGTTTCATTTAAAATGTCTTGTTTATCCAAACGCGCTTCAACGGCGTCTAACCGTACAATAATCATCTTAAGCATTTCTTTAGTTGTGGGCTCTTTACCGGTATTTGTAATAATATCAACATTAAAGCGTTCACCAGATTTACATTTGTCTCATTCAGCTTTGCTCATTTGTGCAACCTTAGCTTGTATTTTGTCTCTACCCATATATTATATCGACCCCCTACCTATATATTTCCGAAAAAAATATTTTTTTCTTATTTTTTCTGACATATCTATAGATAGTTCAATAAACACACGGACCAATGTATGTAAAAAAAGCGCGACATTTAGCTTAAATGATAATTTATACAACGGTGCCCTAGTTGCCAATGATTTAAATTCATAGCCCAACATGACTTGTTAATATATAATATTCAACGTTATGTCAGTTTTTTGTATCATATTGATCGTCCTTTCAACTATTTGTTTGATAGTTGGTCTTTTGCTGTCTGGTTCAGGTTCTACTACTGGTTTAACCGCTATAGCTGGTCAAGATCTTGAATTATTTAAGAAAACCAAAGATCGGGGCTTTATTAAAATCTTACAAATGCTGATGTTCTTTCTGATGTTCGCGATGATAACTGTTGCCATTGTCTCGGCAATTGTTACTAAGTAGGACAATTATGTCCCATGACACTGGTTCGAATCAATCGATTAAAGAGGCAGTAATCAATGTTGTTACTAACGAGAAAGGCAGAGCAATTCCGCCAGGCATCGTTGTTGGTAAATTAACTGCGCAATTCGCTAAATCATTTACCAAGAATGATATTTATCAAGCCATTGATCAACTAGTACAAGCGGGCACATTAAAACAATTGGCTAAGACAAAGTATTTAGTCTTAGGGTATCTTAATGCACCAGTAGACCACTCTAAACTATTAGAGGGAATCATTAATATTAATAGTAGTAATTCTGGGTTCATTACTATTGATGGTGAAACGAAGGCCCAATACTTTGTTTTTCGCACTAATTTAAATGGTGCATTAAATGGCGATCGTGTTCAATTTGCTTTAATGCAAAAGGCACCAAAAGCTGATTTACTAGATGCTGTTGTAACTAAGGTTATGGCGCACAGCAAAGATTTTTATGTAGGAATCTTTACATTGAATGCTGACAAGACATACGACATCAAGATTGATGATGAAAAATTTTATTTAAAAGTATTTTTAGATTCAATTGAAGGACTAGTTAGTGGTCAAAAAATCTTAATTAAAATTAAAACCTATGAAAAGACTGCCGCATATGGAACAGTGAGTCGTATTCTAGGGCATAAGGATGATGTTGGCGTTGATATTTTGTCAATCGTTTATGATAATGGTGTTGAACCAGATTTTCCTGATAGCGTGATTGAATATGCTAAAGCAATTACTTTAAACATTGATGATGAACAACGCAGGATAAGAAAAGACCTTACTAAACTACCCATCGTTACGATTGACCCAAAAACTTCTAAAGACTTTGACGACGCCATTTATGTTGATACATTAGACAACGATCAATTCTTTTTATCAGTTTCCATTGCCGACGTTAGTCATTATGTAAGATTTCAAAGTACACTTGATGAAGAGGCGTTGAAACGAGGATGTTCTATTTATCTAACAGACCGTGTGATACCGATGTTACCTCATAACCTATCGGATGACATCTGTTCGCTTAATCCTAATGTTGAACGATTAACGTTAACATGCGACATGGTTATTCGCCGCGATGGTAGCATTAAAGATATTGAGGTATATCCATCCATTATTAAATCGCATCGTCGTTTCAGTTATGATGAAGTTAATGAATATTTCAATAAAACATCAACATTACCTAAAGACACTCTAGAAGTTAAAACAATGTTAGATAAAGCGTTATCTTTGCATCATATTCTAGACATCAACAAGAAGCAACGCGGTTACATTAACTTTGAAATTCCCGAACCTTTAATCGTAATAAACGATAAAGGTGTGCCAGTGGAAATTAAAAAGCGCGAATCTGGAACTGCCCAAAGAATGATTGAGGATTTTATGGTTGCAGCTAATGAAGCAGTTACAATTTACGCTAATAAGCAAAAGTGACCATTTGTTTACCGTGTTCATGATAAGCCAAGCGAAGATCGTTTAAAAAACTTCAGTCTAGAAGCCAAGAAGCTAGGATTTAAAATTAGTTCTAAAATTGAAGACATTCAACCATCTAGCATAGCGAAATGAATTCAGGACAACAAGGATAATAAAAATTTAGATTTAATTAATATGATGTTATTGCGTACAATGGCTAAGGCTGAATATGACGTTAAGAATATTGGGCATTTTGGTTTGGCCTTAACTAATTACACGCACTTCACTTCACCAATTCGACGTTACCCCGATTTAATGGTTCACCGTATTTTCTGAATGTTTGAATTCAGTAAAAACTTACAGAATGATACAAATCGGAATCAGATGGCGCAGTTATTATCTAAGTATGCTGACTTGTCTTCAAAGAATGAATTAGTGGCTGTGAAATGTGAACGTGAAGTCAATGCCATGAAGTTTGCTGAATACATGAGTAATCATCTTGGAGAACAATTTGAAGCAACCGTTACAACAGTGACGGCCTTTGGTTTGTTTATTCAATTGGATAATACCATAGAAGGTTTAATTAAATTAAATAATATGAAAAATGATTTCTATCAATTTAACGAAAAAACCAATGAGTTAGTTGGCCAACGACAAGGTTTGAGATTTTCATTAGGAACTAAGGTTTTAGCTAAAGTCATTATGGCTTCTAAGGAATTACGTAAGATTGAATTTGAGCTCATTAAACATATGGGTAATCGTTAATGAAAGTACTTTTAGTTAATAAAAAAATTAATCTTAATTACAGCGTAAGTGATATTTACGAAAGTGGTCTTTCTCTTAAAGGAACGGAAGTTAAGTCATTAGTTAAGTCTAACGGGAATATTGATGAAGCATTTGTGGTATTTGCTAAACAAGAAGCTTATGTGATTAATATGTACATTGCCACATTTGAGCAAGGCAATATTAATAATGTTGATCCTTACCGTCGTCGTAAATTATTATTACATAAGAATGAAATCATTAAAATGGAATTTCAATCTAAGAAGGAACGTTTAGCTATTATCCCAACTAAAGTATTCTTTAAGAATGGTGTCATTAAATTAAATATAGCTTTAGCTAAATCAAAAAAAGCGCATGATAAACGTGATGATATTAAGAAACGTGACGCGGCAAGAGAATCTCGTAGATACATTTAATTTACAACCAGTGGTGGAAGATACGAATATATGCCATCTTAGCAAGCTGGGCAGAGATAATATAACCACCAACGATACCAAAGGAGATGCCGAGGAATTTTAAACCATTGCCTTGGTCCAAGGAACTAAAGATTGGTTGTAATCCAGGTACCAATACTAAAATGAATCCAATTAATGAAACGATGACCAATGATAATACCACTGGCATGGATGGATAAGTATGATGGAAAGGCATTTTGTTACTACGGAATACTAAGATGACCGCACTCTGAGTCATTAAACTTACTAGGAATCAACCAGTTTGAAAATAGTTAGCACTATCACCGCTATTTCAACCCAGGACATAATACATGATTAAGAATGTAGCAATATCAAAGATGGAACTAATCGGTCCAATGAATAACATGAATTTTAAAATAGACCGGGCATTCCAACTCCGTGGTTTATTATAAAAATCAGTGTCCACATGATCTCAAGGCAAAGTCAATTGTGCAAAGTCATAAACTAAGTTAAGAATTAAAATTTGCTCTGGTCGCATGGGAATACCAATAGGATTAGGGCCTTGCGTTAATCAAACGGTAGCAACTAGCATACTTAACATGTTACCAAAGTTACTTGATACAGTCATCTTGATGTATTTAATGATGTTGGCATAAGTCTTACGACCCTCGACGCAACCATGACCTAAAATGGTTAAATCCTTTTCCATTAGAATGATATCAGCACTTTCTTTGGCAATATCGACTGCGTTATTGACTGAAATACTAATATCAGCAACACGCATGGCTGCAGCATCATTAATACCATCGCCCATAAACCCTACGACATGACGATTTAACTTAATGGCTTCTACGACACGAGATTTTTGTTCGGGTGATAATTTCGCAAATATGTCGACGTTCATGACTTGATCTTTTAAATGCTCTTGTGACATATTCTCGATATCGGCACCTCGTAGAATTCGTTTTCCTCGAATACCAACTTTGCTGCAAATATATTTAGCAACAGCTTCGTTGTCGCCAGTTAGCACTTTAACACGAACACCACGACGTTGTAAATCGAGAATGGCTTTTTTAGCTGAAAGTTTAGGTGGATCTAATAATGCGACATAACCTACTAGTTTCATTGCTGATTCATCTTTAACAGTAAATGGCCGATCACTAGGTAGAGGGTTATAGTCAGTTGCAATGGCGATAACGCGCATTCCTTGATCATTTAATGACGCAGCAATGGAGGCGACTTGCTTTTTAATTTTTTGATCAATCTTAACCACTTTACCTTTATATTCTGCGTATTCACAAATTGAAAGGATTTCCTCTAACGCACCTTTAGTAATAATTTGTGATTTACCAGTTGTATCTTTCAAAACAACAGACATGCGACGTCTTTGAAAGTCAAAAGGGATTTCATCAATTTTGGTAAATTGGCTTAAGTGTTTTTCATAATTCATTGATTTAGCCTTATCAATAATGGCTAAGTCTAATAGATTCTTTAAACCAGTTTGGAAATGTGAGTTTAAGTAACCATAGATTAGAACGCGGTTGTCTTCCTTGCCCTCTACATTTAAGTGTCGTTCAAGTACAATTCGATCTTCAGTTAATGTCCCAGTCTTATCAGTGCATAAAATATCCATCGCACCAAATGATTGAATGGAATTAATATTCTTCACAATAGTTTTCTGCTTGGACAAACGGAAAGCTTCTTTGGCAAGATTAACTGTTACAATCATCGGTAATAATTCAGGTGTTAGGCCAACTGCTAAAGCTAAAGCGAAAGTTAAAGCGGTTCATCATTGATGTAAAATAGAAATATTAAGAACGAATATTAACAAAGTCATGATTAACGTCGTACAGAGCAATAACATACTGACTGCTCTAATACCTTTATCAAAGCTGGTCTTGGGTCGTCTTTTAGTGATTGAACGCGCAATTTGGCCAAAAAAAGTATTAGAACCAATGTTTAAGACGACACCTTGAGCACTGCCCGAAGAAACTGAAGTTCCCATGAAGCACAAATTATTAGATTCTAGTGCTGATTGAAATTTTTGTCCAGACCAATTAGCAATTTTTTCAACCGGTTCTGATTCTCCAGTTAACGCTGATTGCGTTACGAATAAGTCCTTGGCATTGATGATTAATAAATCGGCTGGTACCATATCACCTGCTGCTAGATGAATAATATCGCCTGGAACAATTTCTTCAATGGGTGTCTCATTCTTAATACCATTACGCTCCACGGCCGCGGTAGTCTTAATCATTTCACGCAATTTCTGACTAGCTTTAGACGATCTTAATTCTTGATATATTTTAGTAAAACAAGTAATAAGTAGGATGGCTAAAATAATGCCAGACGAAGCATAACGTTCAGCTGAAGATTTATTAACAACAAAACTTACAATCGCAATGGCAATTAATACCAATGAAAAAGGATTTAAGAAGGCGTTAATTAATGAGTGATATCAACGGTGCTGTTTTTTATTGCCAATCACGTTGGCACCAAATTGTTCTTTATTTTTTTCGTATTGTTCAATGGTAAGGCCATTTACACTAGTGTGTAAGTCTTCAAGGATTCGATCTTTGCTTTTACTAGCTTGTTCGAGTAATTGCTCGTTCAAAGCTTTAGGGATGATAGGTAAAGTTTTCTTACCATGTTTACGTTTATTTTTTTTAGAAGCCATAAATATCTATGGACAATCAGTAATAGTGCGATTTATGAGGCTAATTGATTAAGGTGATTAACACGAAAATCTCATCATACTCATCAGACTGCGAACTATAATCAGATATATCCATGAAAACCACCTCACTTTTTTAATGATATTTTCATTATAGACTGATGTGTGAAATATATTTAAGATTTTGTCGAGATTTACTAGGGTTTTATTAATTTATATGTAAATTAAAAGGAGACTAATGTTTTAGTCTCCTTTTAAATATTTAATGGTGCTCCGTGAGGGACTCGAACCCACGACCCAATGATTAAGAGTCATTTGCTCTACCAACTGAGCTAACGGAGCATAAAATAATGACATTATTATAACCAATAATCATTGGAACTTAAATGGCTCTGGAAAGGATCCAATGATTTTAGATTATCTAATTTTATATTTTAGAGTTCATTCACTTGTCGTTGGTTGGATCATCACGGAAGCACAATATTTGTTTTCGTTCACCAGCCGTTATCGTTTCAGACTTATAAGCGATTTCCAAAAGTGTATCTAAATCCATTATTGAATGCTTGACACATTTTGCTTTTTGGAAGTTTTGGTCACATAACTTCATATGGTAAGTAAAAATTGAAACGACACCTAAGACTTCTATATTTTGTGCACGTAAGATTTCAACACACTCTAAACAACTTTTACCTGTGGATAGTAAATCTTCAATTACAACAACTTTCATGCCTTCTTGTAGATCGCCCTCAATATTATTTTGACGCCCGTGATCTTTACTCTTACCACGTACATAGGCCATTGGTAAATTAAGGATAGTGGATACATAAGCGGCGTGAGGAATACCGGCAGTGCTTGTACCTACCACAGCCGCAACTTTCGAAAACTTCTTTTCGATTAGTTCACTTAAAGCTATTTCAATAATCTCACGTGTTGTAGGATGTGAAATAATTAAACGATTATCACAGTAAATGGGTGATTTGATACCACTGGCTCAAGTAAATGGTTCGTCTGGTCTTAAAAAAACAGCTTTTATTTTTAATAATTCATTTGCAATTTGCTCTTTATTAATCATTCTATACTCCTTGGAATTCTTTCAATATCTCTTTATATACCTTATATGGATCTTTGGCTTGAGTAATTGGACGACCAACCACGATATAGTTTACTAAATTATTTTTAGCATCTCTAGGACTAGCAACACGTTGTTGGTCATCATTAGTCTTTATCATACGAATACCTGGTGTCACGGTTAGCATTTTATTAGAAACCTTCTGTTTAATTTGTTTTGATTCCCAGACAGAGCAAACCACTCCAGGAA
>JAITXG010000033.1 GCA_031284865.1 Mycoplasmataceae bacterium
TATGAATAATATTTATAAAATTGATTTAACAGCATTAGCAGATGGCAAAGAATCAAAAATTATTGCACCGACCACATCGGATGTACAACAAGCGGCCCCCAAGAATACTAATCCCATGAATATGATGAGTATGATGATGGGTGGCAACCAACCAGATGCCAACTTCTTTGCTATGCAAAAAGTTAATATGCGTATGCAAACCGAAATTAAAAGTGGCAAGATTTATCTTTTTAAATCAAAACCTAAATTTATTCCTTGGGCAAAGTTATGTTTGTCACTAGTATTTGCTCTTTCTTTCTTATCAGCCTTATTTCTTGGTGTTGCTTTAATTGTTGTGAATGGTAATATTTCTAATAATGTACTTTATGATGGTGGAGATAGTAGTGGCGGTAGTTACCTTTGAACTGGTATTTTATTTATTGTTTTTAGTTTATCGCTTGCTCTATATGCTGTTTGGACAGGTTTGCCATTAATGAAAAAGTATATTAAGCATAAAGTTAATGATAACGAGGTTTACTATTTATCTTGACAACCATTAATGATCTTAGTATTCTTTATCGCTTTTATTCTTATTACCGCAACTGGTCCAGGTGGCATCTTCCGTATTTGGACAGCTAGTCATCATGGCGAAATCATCAAAGCAGCTACAAACGGATTAAAGAAGTTTGGTGTTTGGACTTGATATGTTAGTTTAATTGCACTTTGAACATGCATTGGTTTGGGAATGATTGCTGGTATTACCGGTACAGTATTAAACCCCAAGCAAGATGTTGAGCGTTTACAAGAAATTCAAAAGCAATACATGCAAGAAATAATTGATCAAGGAACCGGTACCGCAGTTCCTACCATTCCTACTGCATAATAAGTCCAAGGAGTAAAATGCAAACTCAAGAAAAACAATCCAAGATTTTTGTTCGCTTTTTATTTCCGCTGTTTCCTATAAAGATTTTAAAGGCGACTAATAGCATGGCTATTATTGCGGTGCTGATTGCTTTGCGATTGGTCATGCAATTGATTAGTGTGCCAATTCCTGCCGTGACACAAACGATTTCTTTATCGTGAGTACCATTAATGATCATGGGTTGATATTTTGGGCCAATTTATGGTTTTCTTCTCGGTGCCGTCTGTGATACACTCTCGTATTTCATTTTCAGTGGGGGGGTATGGTTTTGGATGTACGCCATTCAAGAACCACTAGTTGCGGTTATTTTAGGGATCTTTGGCGGAGTGTGCCGTTTAAGACGCAGTAAAGTGAATGCTAATATGGTGAACGATGTTATTGCCCAACAATTGATTTATGCAATATTTGCAGTTGCTAGCTATGTTATTGTGATTTTGTGGTTAACCAAGGATCGTAGCATTCCTAGTTATCAAAGTCATGCTTATGTAATTTATAAGTATTTATCGCTATCGTTGATTACAACATTTTTTATCGCCATGGAGTTCTTTGGGTTCTACAACATCATTCACCGCAAAGAAAATAAATTTAAAACAATTACCTTTATTTACGCTTCTTCAGCTGTAGTGGTGGTAATGTTAATCTTTTCGTTTGCTTTAGGACCAATTTCAACGGTGGCATATTATAAATACCTCCACAACGGCAAAGAACCATCCAGTTGATTGCAATATGGGGCTGTTTACTATTTAATTCCGCGTTTAATTGTTCAAAGTATTAAAGTTCCCATTGAAGCTACATTGTTAACTTCATTGGTATTTGTCTTAGATCCTAAAATCGATCGTATGTTATTAAATATTAATAATCGTTGATAACTATTTACAAGCTAATTTTCGCCCGTGGAATTGTTCTAAACCAGTGGCTTGTGCGATCATGGTTCAATTATCATCATTGACACCACCGCCTACGATGATTTCAATACGTCCATCGGCTTGTTCCTTGAGTTTCTTTAATTGTTCGATGTTGTTCACGGCCTTGTCACTACCACCTTTTGTGAGAACACGTTTGACCCCCAGACTAACTAATTGATCAATAGCCTTCTTTTGGTTTTTAATTTGATCAAAAGCCATATGAAAGATCACATCTTTTCCTTGGGCTGCTTTCATTAATTTTTTCATGGCTTTAAGATCAACAGTATTGTCAATGGTAATAATACCCATCACGTAACCCTTTACATTAGTCCTGTTAAATTTCTTAATGGTACGGATTAATTTACATGTACTTAATCAAGTTGTGTAAAAATCAGGACGATTACGCATCATGATTACAGTTTCAACCCCTTTCGTTAGACAGAAGTTAGTTAATTCTCATGTTGGAGTTAGTCCACCAATGTCTAACCTTGAACATAGTTCAATTCTTTGGGGATTATATTTAATAACGTTTTCGATTTCTTCAGCTGTTTCCACAACGGCTTCTTTAATGTATGGCATATATGTTCCTTTTAAGTGTTATTACTATTGTATAGGAAAAAAAGATTGAGAGATAATGAATTATTCAAAGTAATTAAATAATATTAAGCACCAATAAATTTTACTTAATATTCAAAAGAATGTATAATGCTTTAGCACATCAGCTAATTGGTATTGTGATATCAATATTTGGTAACATTGTGTTAGTAGTAAGCTCGCTGTTAAGTTGAACCTATTAATACCAAATAAAATCACAAGGACTAACTTACTTTATGTGCTATTAGTAAAACTGCACATAAAGGAGAAACATGTCAAGATATACTGGAAGTATAAATCGTAAAGCCCGTCGTTTAGGGTTTTCGATTTTAGAAACCAACAAAGAATTTTTAAAGGGTAAAAAGCGAACCACAGCTCCTGGTCAACACGGGACTGCACAGCGTAAATTATCAGGCTACGGTGAACAATTAGCAGAGAAACAAAAATTAGCGTTTATGTACGGCATGAACGATCGTCAGTTTCGACGTTTGTTTACAATTGCCAAGAAAATGAAAGGTTCTAATGCTTTAA
>JAITXG010000052.1 GCA_031284865.1 Mycoplasmataceae bacterium
CTCTGAATCAGTTATGCGGTGGTTCGAATCCACCTAGCCTAACCATAAAAAATAAAATTCCGCCCATTAAATTTGGGCTGAATTTTATTTTGTTTATTATTTATTTGCTTTTACACAAAGAAGCAACACCGTATAGTGCAGCGTCATTGCCCAGCTTAGCTTTCAAGATTTCCACTTGTTGAAAGGAAGATAACGGCTTTTGTGCTAATTTCATGATAATCTTATTGAGACGTTCAATACTAAAGTTAACATCTTCCGCAATCTTACCACCTAAAATTACATATTTGGGGTTCACAATATATATATAATACATGATAGCTTTAGCAATACCATCGTATCATTCGTCGACGACACGTTTCACTTTAACATTAGTTAACGCTAATGCTAAGCATCCTTCACCCGTCAGTGTCTTACCATATACTTGTTCGCAACGTACAATTAAAGCTGGGACACTGTAATACATTTCAAAGAGATTACCGTTGACTAGCATTTGGCCACATTCACCTGAAGCGTAATTGTTACCCATGTAGTTTTTGCCGTCAATTACTACAGCACCAGCAATGCCAGTGCCTAATGCCATCACGATAGCGTTAACATTTTTACGACCTTTTAATGCTCCCATGTTAATTTCACCAAGGGCAGCTGCTTTAACATCGTTAGCAACATATAGCGGTAATTTGCAATACTTACCAAATTCTTCTTTAATGTGCATGCCTTCATAACCACGTAAAGTGTGATTAGGTGATAATACGATGTAACGATCAGTATCAATGATCCCCACCATTGTCGAACAAACACATTCAATATCTTTATGTTTGTTTTTCATTTGTTGAGCGAATTTAGACATATTTCAAATAATTTCTAAACCAGAATGATTCTTCGCCTTTGTATCATAACGGCCTTTTTCTAGGATGTTTAAAGTGGCTTTATCCATGAGGGCTCACTTAATAAAAGTGCCACCCATATCTAGTGCTAATATTTTCATAGTTTATCCCCTTGGTTGACTAATGGTGTTATTAACTAGTTTAACAGCATTATGTTCTAATGTAGTTAGATAGTTGTTCTTTTTATCATAAGGTAATTTAATAGCATCAAGTTTTACTTGCAATTGATCATTGTTATTAGCATATTTAGCTTTAAGGTGTTCAATACGCGATTGGTATTGCTTATTAACTTTTTCGATTTTTTGTGGAGTCTTCTTCAACAATTGTTTAGCGTAATCTTTCATGTTTTCCATTTTACGTTTATATTGTGCGTTAATACTATGTTCTTTAGCAATTAAAATTTTATTTTTAGCTTCGTATTTATGTTTAGCTTTAGCCAATTTTGGACTAAGCGATTCTTTATGCTTTTCGCTATACTTACGTGTAAAGTATTCGTTATCGCTATCTAATGATGCTTTATAAGCAGTTCGAGCATCAATAACGTTTTGTAAACGGTGTTCTAAGTATTGATCAGGACTAACAATGAAAGTATTCTTATTACGGATTTGACCAAAGAAGATTAAGATGGCATAAGCAGCGATCACAACCGCTAATAAGATTATTGTCCCGGTGTTAATGCCACCCAATGCAGAAATCTTCGCACCAGCAAACATAATCCAACCAAAAATTGGCACCATAATGTAATCTGATTCTCCTAATGATAAACCAGTTATATTAGTACCCCAAACCGAAGGTTCACCGGTAGTTGGGAATGTTCCAGTGTTTCAACCAAAGACACGTGCGGTCAATCCATCTCCCTTGGTTAAACCATATCAAGTTAAGTTAATTAAGAAAGGAATAAGGGAAACAATAATACCAATAATGAAGCTAGATACAATCGTTGCGCTAATACCACCTTTAAGATCAGCAATCACGCCCACGATTCCGCCCATGAAGAACATTACTAATAAACTTGGTAATACAATTACGTGGAATGTACCTGGATTAGTACGGTTTAAAACGATCGTAACACCCATGAAAACTAAGCCGCCAAGGAATGAAGTTAAGAAGCCTAGTAAGACTGCTGTTGGACGATATTTAAGTGCTAATGAAGCATCTACGGACATAACAGCGCCTTGAATAAAGCGTTTAGAAATACCTTCAATACAACCCTTTAATTCATTAACCATCATTCCGATTCCCATAATTAAGACTAATACCCCAGCCGTAAATGCTAATGCATCAGTAATAATTAAAATTGGAATAGATGTTGGTGAAGTTGGATCAATTTTCGCTGCAGTTAAAAAGCCGTTTGTACCTAATTTAGCTCAACCAGTAATATAGATGATCAAGAAGATTAATACCATGACTAGTACCAATGAAATATTAGAATCTTTTAAGAAAGACATCCAACGTGGCATGTTAACTTTCTCTGAAGAAGTAAATCTACCTTTTTTCATTTTGCCAATCAATGATCCAATGGCATTTGATAAACCAAAAGCAAATAAACCGTGGTGACATAAATTGATATTACGATCATTCATTAACATGTATGAGCACTTAGTTGTCAAGCTTGGTGCCATAGTTGCATACAAGGCAATCAACCCCGCGCCACATAAGATAGCAATATATGCTTGGTAGTGATCAATTCCAATGGTTACACCAGTAATATGGAATAAAGTAGCAAATGTAATACATAAGTACATTTCGATGTGTGTCGAAAGATAAATGTTCTTAAATGAAGATGTTTTAGCTAATATTAAATTAAATAATATAACCAATAACAACATAATCGCTGCCGTTGAAGCCACATCTGACTGGGCATTTAACACGGAAATTGCCCAAGTATCAGAAGCGGCAATAACCGCTGAACCATGCGTATCGGTGACTAGTTTCTCAAATACCCCTGTAAAATGAGTTAGTGAAGCACCAATCGCTGCTCCCCCCGCCGATAAAATAAAGAAGCCTAAGACAGTCGTCACAGTCGACACCGCAGTTTTTAACGGTGTACGACGTAATAAGATTGAACCGACTAAGGCAAATATACCAACAATTAACCCAGCTGAGCTAAAGAAATCTTTAACAAAATACAATATTTGGTTGCCCATGTTTCCTCCGTTTTGAATTTATATTTATATATTATGCCTAATTTTAAAAAAAGTGCACGTTTTTATTCTTTGACAATTATCAGTATAGAATGGCCCGTAGTTTAGTGGCTTGTAAAAAATAAAAGCGAAAAACACATATTATGGGGTAAAATTAATACAGTGTATTCTACACTAACAACATGACTATCAAAGAAATTCATACAATAATTACCGCAAAATTTCCCCTAAAACTCCAAGATAAATGGGATGAATCAGGCATTAATTTTGTGGCAGACAAAAACGCACGTGTCACTGGTGTTTTGGCTTGTCTAGATTTGACTGAAGAAGTATTAACTCATGCTTTAAAGAATAATTGTAATTTGATTATTTCCCATCATCCCGTTTTCTTAAAGAACAAGGATTTTAAACCTTCAACGGCACAATTAACACTTTTAAAGAAATTAAAACAAAACAATATTGGCTTTATCAGTTATCACACTAATGTGGATAACGCTCGTAATGGTATCAATAGTTTTGTGGCTCATGAGATGGGTCTAGGCGATATTAAGATTATCCAAAAAATGGCAATTGGTAAATTAAAATTCCCTTATCGTCCCAAAGTATTGGCTTCCACATTAAAAGGTAAATTTCGCTTAGAACGTATTCTCTTCACTAGTGAAGCACCTGTAAAATCCATTGCTGTGGTTTCTGGTGCTGGTTTCTCAGTCTTCCAAAAGAACTTAAACTTATTAAAGAACATTGATTTACTCATTACTGGTGACATGAAACACCACGATTGGTTATTTGCTAAAATGCATAACATGAATGTGATGGATGTGGGCCATGAATTAGAAAATGCTTTCATTGACCTAATTCAAGAAACACTTGGCGAAGCAATTATTGTTCGTGCTTTCCCTAATCACTTTGATATGATCGTGTCGTAATGACATTATCACTTTTCAATATCTTGATAAATATCTTTTTTAATATCGACTAATTCAGGCTGATAGATTTTACGTTCCGTTAACGGAATGTTAATACTATGAGTATTAATTAACTTCATGGGTTTGTCGCTATAAACACTAATATGGTGAGAAACTAAGAGCGCTTCATCAATATCGTGTGTAACAAAGATTACCGTTCTTTGATCCTTCTCCCATAATTTAATGAAATTCGTAATAATCTTACTTTTAACTTTCATGTCTAAACCTATGAAGGGTTCATCCATAATTAAAACATCGGAACGAAAAATGAAGGCTCTTGCAAACGACAATCTTTGTTTCATACTCCCACTTAACTGACGGGGGTATGCTTTAGCTACTGCCGTTAAATCTACCAACGATAAATATTCGTTGATCCTCTGATCGCGTTGCATTAAATCGGGGAACTGTTCCTTCATGACAAATGCTAGATTTTCATGTACGTTTATCTCCCCGATTAAACGTTCATCTTGAAAAACATAGGAAACGGGACGAATTAAGTTTTCTATTTCACCTTCGTTTGGTTTAAGTATTCCGGAAAGAAAATTTAATAATGTCGTCTTCCCTGATCCAGAAGGAGCGATGATACAATTGATTTTGTGTTCAACAAAACTAGCATTAAAATCCTTAAAAAGGACCAATGAATCAAAGTTGTGATTAATTTTAATTAACTTAATCATGGAATTTACCTTTTGTAAAGAAGTTGTGTAAATATTTTTGGTCATTATATCTTCATGGCATACATATGCGCCCCATTGACTTTAAAATTAATTCAAAGCATAAACTGATTGTAATGGCAATGATGGCCCATGCAATGATAATATCGAAATGACCATTATTATTCGCGTTGACCATAATAAAACCAATCGAATCATATCCGGGGACTCCATTATTAAGAACTTGCGAAGCAAGTACTACTTTGAATGTCAAACCAAAGCCAGCAATTAATGTTGAAAATGCATAAGGGGTGATACTTGGTAAATAGACCTTCTTGATTTGATCCATTCTTGATACATTGAAGACATTAGCCATTTCTAATAATTTCACATCAACATTATCAACAGCATTAGTTAATGATTCAATGGTCATTGGGAATACAATCATGAAAGGTATGACAATGGATACTAACCACAAGGGACAAAAGGTTGCAATCAAAATCTGTAATGCTAATGTTGGTAATGATCGACCCAAGACGATAAATGGTTGAATTACATATTTGACAATATGGTGATATCTTGACCAAATGATCAATCCACTTGCAATCAAGAATGAACCCAAAAAGGCTGCCAGTGCCTGAGCGATTGCAATCCAAATGGCTCCCCATGAGTGCCCTTTACCTAATTCCTGAAATACGGTTGACAAGGCCATGATTGGATCAGGCAATTTATGATTATGTTTAAAAGCAGTTAAGGCTAAGATCGTTCAAATCAAAATAATGATGACTAGTCCAACCATTCATCATAAAAATCTTCAACCAATATGACTTGTAAGATCTTTTTTCGCTTTCATTATTCTCTTTGCTCCATGTTTTAATTATAGTTATAAAAAAAGAATCAATCAGAGACTGATTCTTTTAAATAATAATGTACTTTAGTTATTCAACTTTAATCGCACTTACTGGGCAGCTGCCTTCGCACGCACCGCAGCCAATGCATTTAGCTTGATCAACTTCAGCTTTGCCTTCGGCATTAAGTTTAATTGCTGATACTGGACATGTGCCCTCACAAACACCACACCCAATACATGTTCCTTGATTTATTTTTGCTTTTGACATACAAATACTCCTATGATAATTTTAAATATTATAGCCGATTATGGCTTACTACGCATCTCACAATTACTTTCAATTAATACTTGTTCAATTCCTTTAATATAGCCATCAATCGCTTTGGTATCTAACCCCGTGGCATTTTCAAAACGGAATCTAATCGTATATGAAATGCGACCATTTTCATCAATATAACGATCGATAAATTCATATTGATGAATGAAACTCAAGGCATTTAAACCATCCAAGGCATTGGTAATCTTGCTAGAATCTTGAATAAAGAAGGAAATGTCTTTAAAGATTGGCATTAAATTGCTTACACTATGGAAACGGTAGGTGTTAGGGTGATACAAGTCAAAGAGGATATTTAAATTAAGCGTTAAACAATAAATATTACGAGTGTGTAAGTCGAACTCTTTTAACTTGGACGCTTTCATATTGCCCATGTAACCAATTAATTTACCATTACAATGAATAGCCAGGACTTCATTTGCATAAAAGAAGCCAATATCCTTTGTAACAAAGTAATCAAATTTACTATTAAAAATACTAGCCACGGAATTCGCCAAAGATTTCAATCCGATTAAGTTCATCACAATACGGGAATGATTAATGTGATCTATATCAATGTTCTCTTCGTTTAATAACGTTAAATTTAAATTAGTGGCTCCTTGTGTATAAATGTTTTGAATCTCAAATATTGGTTGTAACTGTGTCTTATAAGAATTATTGAACGATAATACACTTAATAAAGCATCAATCAAATTACTGCGCAAGAAAGCCCTAGCACTATTATGTGCATTCTCAATTTTAATGAACTGACTAAGCTTAAAAATATTAAATTCATTTAATCTAGCTTCGCTAGTGAGGTTATATGTTTTGACTTCGTTGTAATAATTATTAACTAACATCTTTTTTAATGCAGCTAATAACTCATATTCTTCATTTTGCTCCATTTTATCAATTTCCGCATTAATGGGGGATGGTGTCAATTCATTGATATTAATAATTT
>JAITXG010000039.1 GCA_031284865.1 Mycoplasmataceae bacterium
AATACATAATTGGAATTAACACCACGCACTTGTACTGTTGGCACTTGCGTAATTGTCTCAGTATGCACAATACCAGACGCCGTTTGCTTTATAACTTCACCTTTTACAATAAATTTCACTTGAAAGTTGCTCTTTAAGATTGTATTGATAGCTGTAGTAATCGCTGCAGTGTAATCATTAATCAAAATTTGCTGTGCAAATAAATTCTTAGCTTCTAATACTAGCAGATTGTCTTGTACCCCCACCAATGTAAGCGGTAAGACAAATTCATTGAAAAACACTTCATTCGCAAATTGTGTTTTTAAATGAGTTTTGGCTTGCACAAGGGCTTGCTCAATCATCTTGGTTTCAAGAATAGCTGTCATATGTATGGTACATATTTATAAAATAAAAATATGAATATACATTAATTATTTGCAAAATAATGTTTTATACTTTATTATTAATAACAACCAGCAACAACACATTTATGAAACGTACATACCAACCCAACAAATCCAGACGCGCCAAAAAACATGGTTTTTTATCGCGTAACGCTACTCGTACAGGCCGTAAAACTTTAGCTCGTCGTCGTCTTAAAGGGCGTCACAAACTGACTGTTTCGGATGAAAAATAATATCATTAGCCTAAAAGATGAACATTCGTTCAAGAACATTTTAAGTAGTCGCTTGTCTTTTAGCAACAGCTCTTACCGTATTTGTTATATCCCTAACCGTTTAAAAACATTACAATATGGTATTGCCGTCGGTAAAAAAACATTTCGCACCGCTGTTTTGCGCAATAAGATTAAACGTCAAATCCGTATGTTCTTAGTAAAACTACCAACAATTAAGTGTGTGGACATAGTTATTCTAGTCCGAGAAGGATATTTAAAAAATACTTTTTTAGAAAATAGTAAGCTTTTTTTAGATCTATATAATAATATTAGGTAAGACCTCATATGAGTACTAAACCAGTTTTTTCATTCAACGCCACTAATAACGATAGCTATACCGCTAGTCCTTTTTGAGTTAAACCACCATCAAAGGCTAACAAAGCCAAACAAGTCATGAAGGTTATTTGAAAATGATCAAAGTTAGCTTTGTTTGCCTTCTTGATGCTTATGGGACTTTGAGGGTGCTTCCAGTCCATGTGAGATGGTCGTATTTCGACCGATCCTACTGTGGGTGGCGGTTTAGAATTCGGATTTAATTTCGGTCACACCGGCGATTGACGATATGATTTGATGGCTGGTATTAACACCCAATACCATACCATGTCCGAATATACATTAGCCTATGGCCCATTCTATGGTTGGTTCGTTTACCCTGGTGCAACATTAGTATTAAATTTAATGTATGCTACTCGTAATTGAGTGGGTGGGCTCAATGCTTTAATGTCTATCTTTATTCTATTGTTAATCATCCGTTCATTATCTATTGTCGTCACTTTAAGATCAACTTTACAAAATGAAAAGATGACCGAAATACAAGGGAAGATTTCTGAAATCAACGCCAAGTATAAAGGTTTAAAAGATAATGCTTCGCGCCAGAAGAAACAACAAGAGACTATGGAAATCTACCGTAAACACAACGTTAAGCCATTTGCCGCTTTTGAACAAATGTTCATCACCCTCCCTATTTTCTTAATCATCTACCGTGTTGTTACGATTGTCCGTCCATTAAAAGCTACCACTTTATTTGGTATATGAAATTTTGCATTAACCCCTGTGTCACAAATCTTCAGTAGCCAATTCACACATCTAGGCTGAACTTATATTTTCTTCTTAATATTGGTTATTCCTTGCCAATTCCTATCCATGAAGATTCCCCAGTTCTGAGCGCGTAAACGTAATCGAAGTGCCAGTGCTGTCAGTGGCAAAGGCGAAAAACAACAGAAGCGTATGCGTTGAACCCAAAATATCTTTGCCATCGTCATGGGTGTCATCGTAGCTGTCTCAGCTACTGGTGTGGGTGTGTATTGATTCTTAAATGCTTTGTTCTCGTTAGCCCAATCTTACATCATGCATCGTGTCATTCTACGAAATCGACGTAAGGGTGGCAAGCTTATGTCTCGTTTAGAAGCGTTAGGCATTAGTTAATGAATGAGCCATCAGTTAAACAAATCTTATCTTCGCTAGATATCCGCCCCGCAAAAAAGATGGGCCAGAATTTTTTATGTAATGACGAAATTGCTCAGAGAATTACTGACCTAGTGCCTTATAACACGACTGATGTCATTGTTGAAATCGGGCCAGGTATGGGAGCACTGACCAAACATCTCGTGCAGCATGACGCCCACGTTATTGCCATTGAATTAGACAAACGTTTATGCGAATACTTAAGACGCCAATATACTAAAATCCCTGGTTTCCAATTAATTAACGATGACGTATTGCGAATTGATTGAGAAAACTTATTACATAATTACAAACACCCTGTCATTATGTCTAATTTACCATACTCAATCAGCTCACAAGTCGTTATCCATTTCCTCAAACAAAATATTTGTAAAGAATTTTATTGCATGCTTCAAAAAGAAATGACTGAACGTCTTTGCGGAACAGCCAACACCAAACAGTATAATGCCTTTAGTGCCCTTTCTCAACACTATACTAAATTTGAATCGTGCCTTGAAGTCGCTCCACATAATTTCTACCCTCAGCCCCAAGTAGACTCTATCGTTATCAAATTAGTAAGAAATGATTCTGTATTTGAACCACACTACGAGCAATTTTTAAAACATTGCTTTCAATCACGTAGACAAACACTAATAAATAATTTAAAACATTTTTACGACATAACCGTGGTGGCCAAATGGTTGACCTTGAACCAATACCCTCTAAAGGTCCGAAGCGAAGCTATCCAAGAATCAAAATTATATGCACTCTACCAGGAACTCTATCATGGCTAAATTAAAAGCTTATAGCAAAGTTAATTTAATATTAAAAGTCCACCCAAAGAAAACGGGCGAAAATAAACACCGTATTGAAAGTCTAATGGTCCTCCATAAACCACTTTATGATGAAATTACTATCAAACCATCTTCAAAACTATCAGTAACGTATTATGTAGATAACAAAATTTACAGAATAAAGAAATGCAATATTACAAAAGCCATTTTATATATGAGAGACAAACATGGTTGCCCTGTTAAATGATCAGTCGTTGTAAACAAGAATATCCCTTTGCAGTCTGGATTAGGTGGAAGCTCTACTGACGCTGCATGCGTTATGAACTATTTGCACAGTATAAACAAACACTCCCCGTTGGATTACCAAGATATCGCCATGAATTTAGGCAGTGACATTCCATTTTTTTTAAGCAAGTATGATAAAGCATTAGTGAAGGGGTATGGCAATGTTGTTTCACAATACAAAAAAGCAACCCCAAATTATAAAGTGATCATCACAAACGCCCCAAGCAATACCAAACAAATATATTCAGCTTTAACAAAGGATAAATGCTTTCATTCCCAAATCCAATTTATGAAACTTACTGGAAGTTTGGCAAACCTAACGAGCAAGCAAATATATAACGACTTAGAAAAATATGTGATTCAAGTACACCCTCAATTACAGAAGACATTAACCAAAACAAAACAAGGGGGCATTTGCTTTTTTTCTGGGTCCGGTGGCAGTATTATCCAATTACAAAATGGGAAGAATATTTCTTAAATACTCTCGGACAATTATGTGGCAAAAATGTGGGGAAAAAACAAACAAAACAAAGAACAAATTAAATTATCACTACATTCCCACATTACATATAATGTTATAATAAACAAAACAAAACCAAAATATGAAATTTACAATCAAACGACAACAATTCACTAATGCATTAAAATTCAATGTTAATATTATTGATAATATTAATATCAACCCTTTGCTCAATAGCGTTTTATTGAAAGTTGGAAACAATATACTAACAATTATTTCTTCTAACAATACTATCTCTATTCAAAATCAAGTGAAGGAATCTTTAGAAATAGTCTCTGATGGCAAAGTATTGGTTAAGGGGAGAATTCTTTTTAACATTTTAAGCAAAATAAAAGAAGAAGAAATTACATTTGAAATTATTGATAATTCGATTGGTCGTGTTTCTTCTTCGTCCTTTTCGTCTGATATCAACATTTTAGATGCTACTTCTTACCCCAATATCAATTTTTCGCACGAGGGTTGGCAAAAATTTTCACTTCCGCAAGAATTATTGGGTAGTGTTGTTAGTAAGTTAGCGCCAATTACTGTTCATACTAACGAATATAATTCGCCATTAGCTGGTGTGTTGTTTGATGCTAAACGTTTGGCTGGATGTATTGAAGCGGTAGGGACGGATTCATTCCATTTAGCATATTTAAAAAGAGAATATACTGGTGAACAATTCAAAATGGTGTTAGGTTCAGAAGTTTTAAAACACTTAAGTGAATTATCATCATTGGGCAAAAATATAGTTTTTTATTTAAATAATTTTCACTTAATTATTGAAGTTGATAATTTTTTACTTTCTTGCCGTTTGATTGAAGGGGAGTATCCTTCTGCTATTAAAGCCATTGAAATGGAACAACAATTCCAATTTCAAGTAAGTAAAAGTCTTTTTAATAATGCGTTAGATCGTGGGATGATTTTAGCAGCAGGGGACAAAAAACCAACTGTGCTATTACATATTACTCCAGGTAAAGTCAAACTTACATGTCGTAGTATTGAATATGGTAGTTCATATGAAGAATTAGATATTAATGGATATGAAGGCGAAAGTATTAATATTCTATTGAATGTAAAGTATTTAAGTGATCTTATTAAGAATATTGATAGTGAAAAAGTAGTTTTTGCTTTCACTGCAGCAAACAAACCGATCATTCTTAAAGAAGAAAATAATAATAACTACACTTCATTAATTTTGCCGATAAGGAATATTTAATGCAAACCAAAAGGAAACAACTCCGACCTTACACATTAAAGACTCGTAATTGAATCATTTTTGGTTCGGTATGTGGTGGGGTGTTTGCCTTACTTTTGATTATTGGTGCTTTTTGTGATTGACAAATTTCTTGGGCGTTGGCCAAGCCTTTCTTGCCGGTTAATACCTCTGGGCAATATTACACTAATAATGTTTATGCTAATTTCATCGAAGTGATGGGAGTCCCCATTTTAGATTTCATTTTATCTAGTGCAATGCTGGTAGTATTCTTTAATACATTAAGGATCCGTAATATTAATTTACGTCGTCTTTGTGGGGCTATTACTTTTTGTTTTGCCTTTTGTTTTGCCTTTATAGCTTTTGGTAGTGACCTCTTTCACTTTTTATCAGAAGTTATTTTTGGTAAAAAACAAAAACCAACGTCTAGTGCTAAGGATTTAGAATATCTTTTAAGCATAGTATTCGCAGCATGTTTCATGTTCGCGATGGTTTCCGCTTTTCATCGTGTGACGGCTGCTACGATGCAATTATTAATGAAATGGGTATATATTGTTTTCGTTGCTACTTTTTTTGGTTATTTCTTCATTGAAATTATTAAAAATCAATTCCCTCGTATGCGGTTTAGAGCAATCATTGCCTTCGAAAATGGATCCGAACGAGACTTACAGTCTTATTTTCATCAGTGGTATGAATTAGGTTACAATCCTAGTAATATTCACATATTAGACAACAATCCACTTTTCTTAGTTAGTGGCATGCGAAGTAGTGCTGATCAATTTAAATCATTCCCTTCTGGACATGTGTCATACAGTGCTGTAGCATTATCGCTATGTACATTGCCGATGATTGTTCCTAAATTTAATACTTGAAAATATAAATTACTTTGATGAGCTGTGCCGGTTCTTTGAGTGATAATGGTCATTTTTGGAAGAGTAAGTGCTGGAGCGCATTACTTTAGCGATGGTGTTATTGGGGCATTGATGTCTTGCACGGCGGTTTTAATTGCTTATATCTTGTTAGATGCATGCCCTTATACAAAAACTTTAGACAGGTTGTTAGCTCGAAGTGATGACAAAACTATTATCTGTCAGACGATGATTCCTTTGGTATTGCCATTATTCTTCTTAATCTTAGCATTTCTCATGATGCATGGGACTGATTGAAGTAAATATTTATAGATTTTATCTAACCGAGAATATTTATATTACAACATATTTTTTGTGATATATTAAGACATCAATTCTTGAGGAGCGTTAACGTGCTACATCCAGTATCTAAGCTTTTCGGTGAGATGGTATTCACCGATAAGAAAATGAAACAAAGTTTATCGCGTAAGACGTATAGACAATTTCACAAGAGTATTGACGGCAACAATAAAGAGCTAATTGATTTAAATCTAGCTAACAGAATTGCTAAAGCTATGAAAAAATGAGCCATTAAAAAAGGGGCAACCCATTTTACGCATTGGTTCCAGCCATTGAATGGTGTCACTGCTGAAAAACACGAGAGTTTTTTAATACCTGATAGTCACGGCACGGCTCTCATGAGTTTCTCTGGTAAAGAATTAATTAAAGGGGAAACCGACGGGTCATCTTTCCCGACGGGAGGGTTGCGTTCTACCTTTGAGGCTAGAGGGTATACAGCGTGGGACGCTTCATCTTTTGCCTTTGTGAAGAACCAAACACTTTATATACCTACTATTTTTTTAACTTACTCAGGGCAAGTGTTAGATAGCAAGACACCATTGCATCGCTCATCGACAGCAATCAAAGAACAAGTGAAAAGGCTAGTGCATTTATTTGGTAAACAGCCCAAAAGAGTGCGAGTAACGGTAGGAGCCGAACAAGAATATTTTTTAATTAGTAAGAGAATCTATGATCAAAGGTTAGATTTAAAAATTACTGGCCGTACTTTATTCGGAGCACCAAGCCCTAGAACACAGGAATTAGAAAATCACTATTATGGTGATATCAAAACGCCAGTAATGAAGTTTATGTCTGATTTGGACAACGAATTGTGACATTTAGGGATACCTGCTAAAACACGACATAACGAAGTGGCGCCATGTCAACACGAACTAGCTTGTACATACGAACGTGTATCAGTGGCCACTGATCATAATCAAATTGTGATGGAAACCATGCGCAAAGTGGCAGAGCGTCATGATTTGGTTTGCTTATTACATGAAAAACCATTTGCGGGTATGAATGGGTCTGGCAAACACAACAACTGGTCCGTGACGACTGATGTTACTGGTAATCTTCTAGACCCAGGCGATCAACCGGAGACAAATTATTGTTTCTTATTATTCCTAGTGTGTGTGATCGCGGGGGTGGATGAGTATGCTGACTTATTAAGATTATCAGTGGCAACTGCTAGTAATGATCATCGTTTGGGTGGTAATGAAGCACCGCCAGCAATTATTTCTATTTTCTTAGGTGAGGAAATTTCAAGTATTCTAGAAGCCATGATTACACACAAAGACTACACTCGTAAAAATAGTGCGTTAGCTAAACACGGAGTGAAATTTGTGGCTGATTTTACAGGGGACCGTTCTGATCGCAATCGTACTTCACCATTTGCCTTCACCGGGACTAAATTTGAATTCCGTATGCCGGGTTCATCTATGAATATTTCTTGTGCCAACATTATGTTAAATACAGCGGTGGCAGACGTGATACAACGCACTTGTGATGCTTTAGAAAAAACGCCATCACAAGAAAACATTAAATCGATGATTGCCAAATTATATACTGAACACAAGCGTATTTTGTTTGATGGGAACGGTTATAGTGCTGAATGACAAGAAGAAGCTAAACGCCGTGGGTTATTTAATTTTAAATCCACACCTGAAGCGGTGATGCGTTATACAGATGAGAAGAATGTTGCATTGTTTAAACGTCACGGTATTTTTACAGCATCGGAAGCCAAAGCGCGTGAGCATATCGCCTTAGATGAATATTGTAATACAATCAAAATCGAAGTCGCTACGATGTTAGAAATGTACAATCGCCAAATTTTCCCATCCGTATTAAAAACTGAAAAAGGATTGATGACATTAATTAAAGATAAACACGATTTACAAATTTCAGCTGAACTAGATCTTGCATGTTTAAAAACCATCACTGACCTTCTTGCACAAATGCATAGTGCCAAAGAACAATTAGTCACTTCTTTAGAGAAATCTTTAAAGATGGCTGATCTTTCTGAACGAGCTAAATTCTGTTGTGATGAGGTGTTAGTAAATATGAAGACATTACGTAAGCATTGTGATCATTTAGAAACCATCATACCAAAAAAAATCTGATATTTCCCAGCGTATTCCGATATTTTATTCGACATATAAAATAATCAAGTTATAATTAAAAACTTGAAATGCCGACTTAGCTCAACAGGCAGAGCAACTGACTTGTAATCAGTAGGTTGTTGGTTCAATTCCGATAGTCGGCACCATATTAACAAGAATGCTGTAAGCGCAAAATAGTGCTTACAGCATTTATTTATGCGTTGGTTTATCTGACCAGACGGACTTTGTAATGGTGGTGAGTCAGGAAGTGATAGTAATAGGCCATATGATGTCATTCGCCATAGATGATAATGGTCCTTTTCTTATCTAGCTTATTTTGAAATTGGTATTTAAAGTTAGTGGGAGTCAAATTTACTGACAGAGGGATGTGTTTCTCGCGTCATTCGTGGCGATGTAGAATTTCTAAAATTTGGTATTGGTGATGATAGATAATTTTTTGGAATCGCTTTATGTTAATAAACTTAGGGGATAACCTAGTTGTAATAATATTGTCTAATGATTTGGCACGCATAGATTATTTAATTCTTGTTAATATGTCAATATTCTCTAAAACACGAGCCTTGCCGACGACCGACAATATTTTATTCATTTCTGGGCCATGTTCTTTGCCGATAGCGGCAAAACGAATAGGAAAATACAAGTCTTTACCGGTTAGCCCGGTTTGTATTTTTACTTGATTAACGACTTCATTAGAATTGATCATATTTAACTCTTCGTGTAATGCTGTGAGAATTTGTTTTAAGGCAGCGAGATTCTTTTGGGAGGCATCACTTTTGACAATTGAATGCATTTCTGGCGATAGCTGGTTAAAATCCGTTGATAAGAAAGTATCTGTAATTAATTTATTAATTTCTTCCGCATATGATAATTGTGATTTGAAAATTAATAATAATTCGTCGATTTTATTATTAAAAGAATTAAGATCAATTGTGATAAATGGTTTTACGAATTGTAAGTATGCTTGTTCGTCCATTCTCTTAATATATGAGTTGGATATTCATAACATTTTTTTGAAATCAAAGTAAGCCGGCGCTTTCGATACTCGATCGATATCAAAAGTTTTTTCTAATTCTGATAACGACATGATTTCTTGATTGCTTTTCGCACTTCAGCCTAATAATGCTAGAAAGTTCACGATGGCTTCGGGCACGAAACCCATTTTCTTGTAGTCTTCAACGAATTGCTTTAATTCTAAGTTACGTTTAGACAATTTCTTGCCTGTATCATCAACGATGATGGATAAATGCCCATATTCAATCGGTTTAATATCGAATTTCAAAGCTTGTTTGATGGCAATTTGATATGGAGTGTTAGAAATATGTTCTTCTCCTCTTAAAACATGGGTGATATCCATATCGTAGTCATCTACGACCACAGCAAAGTTGTACATAGGGATACCATTGGATTTTAAAATGACTGGATCAGTTAAAGCTGATGTGGGGACAGACATATCGCCACGAATTAAATCATGTCATTTAATATCAATATTATCTGGCATTTTCAAACGGATGACACCTGGTATTTTGTTATCTAACTTATTTTGTACTTCTTGTGCACTTAGATGTGCGCATGAACGATTATATTTAGGTGTGTGTCCATTCTTCAATGCTTCTTCACGCTGGTGTTCTAATTCTTCCTTAGAACAAAAACAGTAGTAAGCCTTGTGTTCACCCAATAACTGATGTGCTAATTCTTGATAGCGTTTTAATTTTTCTGTCTGGATATAAGGAGGAAATTTACCAGGAGTTCGTGGTGATTCGTCAGGGGTGAGATGCAATCAATCCAGACTATTTAATTGTGAATCCACGCCACCAGATACATTACGTTCAATATCGGTATCTTCAATTCGAACAATAAATTGCCCGTTGTGATGTCTGGCAAACAAATAGTTAAATAAAGCAGTACGCGCACCACCGATGTGGAAAAAACCCGTGGGAGAAGGAGCATAACGTGTTCGAACATTTCTTGTATTATTCATGGCTAAAACTTCAATTATTATACTTGCTTATTATTTAACCAATTATGTTAGTGTAAGAGGCAGTGATATATATTCTATATTGCATGTACGGATATAATGTGCCACCACAATATTTTCATCAGTATAATATTTATATGAGTAATTCGTTAAAAGTTCAAGATTCACGAATCATACGATGCTGGAATTGATGTAAAAGCAATATTTTGATTTTATTAATACCAGCTTTAACGACAGCATTTTTAACTCGTTTCCTTTATATCTTGGCTCGCCTCATTACGCATAATATTTATTCAGGATTCGAGGATTTCTTTTGTTTTAAGTTTCCCTTTGAGGGTGAAGGTGCTAACGGAACATGACCTTTTTTACCTGCTTTTATTATTCCATATGTAATGTCCTACTTATATTGAATAATTATTCCGTTTTGCATTGATCGAATACTAGGACGTAAAGTTTTCTATCGTTTTTGTCTCGTGGGCATCTTGACACAATTCTTTACCTTTATTACTTTTATCATTATGCCTTCTTATATTGATTCTAATCAGCCATACTTCCAAAAGGTAATTGAGTGAACTCAAGCTCATAAAGATAACAATATCCTAGGGTATTTATGCGATAAAGTATATAGTGGTGATCAACCTGATAATTTGTTTCCATCTGCTCATAATGTAACTACATTTATTCCGATTTTATGTTGCTTAGATATTAAAGATAGCAAAAAGAAAAGAATTTGCATACCTTTTCTATTGGTAACAGTTATTTTCTATATTTTCGTAATGTTAGCCACTTTATTTTTAAGACAGCATTATTTATTAGATGTGATTAGTGCCATTGTGTTAGTCTGTGTGGCTTATTGGGGAGTTAAATACGCTCCTTGGTTGCAAAGAAGAATTACCGATTTTGAAATACAAATTACGCGTTGGAACATTAATATAAAATTACAAAAGTCTCCTAAACATAAAACAGTATCTACATGAGTATTCGTATCGTTTATATTGCTTTATATTTTGTGTATTGGGTTAGTCCTTTATTTCTGCGCTCTTTCTTTGTTTACAGGAGATCCATTTAAATCACTCTGAGCTTGAGGCGCGTAGATTAATGGTTGTTGACACAAGTAGTTAATTTATCCAAAGTCAAACAAGGGTTTTGTCTTGCACTTTAGAATTGACTAACCTTAATTTCCACTTGGCAGAGATTAAATATTTTACTTTGTGGTACAATAATACAAGTAGGGGATAATTATGAAAAGAAAAATTATTAGTATACTTTTAGGTTCAACAGGGGTAGTTGGTTTACCATTAATGGCAACGGTAGCTTCTTGTTCTTGCAGTAATAAAGTAGAATACAAAATGGGAATTACTCACACATGACAAACTAGCGCCATAAGATTTAAACAAGAATCTAGCCCTGATGCTTTGTTTACAACTGGTGTGATAAAGGCAACGATTACTCCGATGCATGCTTTTATTGCTTCTGATTTAGTTTGAACTGCATCACTTGGTTCAACGAATATAGATCCAGATCGAATTATTCCTAATGGACTAGATGGTATTCAAATTAGAATTAACGAAAATATTGGCGAAGGCGATTATAAATTGAATGTCAATGTGAAATCTAGATCTTTACGTATCGTTGCGTCCGAGTCCTATGATGTTCAAGTTGTAGGTAAGGCACGTATAACAGCAATTGGCAATCCATACCCCACATTTGGTGAGGGTTGAGAGACATCGTTTCAATATAGCAATATCACCACCGATACTCACTCAGCGGTTGGTGGTGTCAAATATAGTTTGGTAGGGGGCGCTGACGGCTTACCAAGCGGAATAGCATTAAGTGAAGCAGGAGTCTTGTCGATGACTGGCAAAGAGCCAATTTTAGAAGGTAAGGATTATCACGCGGTCATTAGGGCTGCGTCGGATGGTCGTGAATGTGACGATTATCCTATAATAATTAATCTTACGAAAGCCATTCAAATCAATGATTTGAGTTGGCAAGGAGCAGAGAAAGATACTATGTTATGTGGTGTTAATGCTGCCTCACAAAGTAAATTGAGTGGAGATATAAATACTAACACCTTATATATAGGAAAATATACGCAAGGTATTAAGAACTGAGCTTTTTATGATAATGCTTTTCCTGGTTCACAAATACCAACCACAATTCAACACATTATTTTTGCTAATGATAATACTATAAAGACAATACCAGATTCAGCTTTCTACGAGTTAAACGACGTGGTTCAGGACATTACCTTTGGTCCAGCACTTACATCCGTTGGGGATGGATGTTTTGTAAGCAAGTGCGGTTATGTGACAGACATTAGTTTCAAATCAACAACGCCACCGTCTATATCAAATACCGCTTTTGCAGGGGTTGCAGGTCATGGCAAAATTTATGTGCCACACGGAGCAACGACAGCATATCAATTAGCTTTAGCTGCTAATAAGTTAAGAAGTTGAGAAATTATAGAATATTTAGTTTAATGGTTAATCAATCTAAATTCTTTATCAAGTGTAATTTGGACTTTAGGATTTCTTAAATATCTTAAACGGTAAACATGTTTGTAATAAGTATGGTACCAAATGGTACAGAAACTTACTGACATAACAATGAATCCCAGTTCCAATAAGGTTCCGATGATGACGCCACTATCGTGAGTATTAAAACCATCAATGGCAGTACTGATTAAATTGTAGTAATGATAAGTAAATAAGAAAGCTAGAAAGATTAACGCGAAAGCGAAAATCATTTCTTCGTATAGTTTCAATCTGAATTCAGGATGTTTAACGGAAACAGTTAAGATGGCGCTGACAACGCACGTGTAGATAAAGATTTTAATGGTTGCACTACCTTGGGCCATATTACCAACATTAAAGGCGTCATGATAATAATTAGTATCAGTGGGAGAAAAAGGATAAGGGTGGATTCCTTTGGTAGAACACACAATCCCCTTCACAAGATCAGGGAATAATAGTCATACGGCAATAAAGGTAAGGACAATGCCAATGTTAAGGGTCGATGCTTTGATGGGGATATTATCTTTATTTAATTTGCTTAAACTACTAGGGAAGTAACCTTCGACTGCTAAGGGGTGGAATGCTGTTCCACCATAGAGTGAATTTTGCATGGAAAGGTTTACTTTGAGTGCAAGGGAATTTATAATCATTAATGCTGGTCCCAGCCAATATAAAAATTTGATATTTCGGAAAGTTTTAAATACGAATCAGAAACTCATAATTTCATTTTGGTGGAAACCACCGTCTTCATTAAAAGGATTAATGGCGCCGAAGAATATAATCATCACTAAAGTATAAAAAATAGTGGCAATCGCCATAACCATTATGACCCCTATGCCAACGGTTCTTTTAGAATCGTGTACATTTTTACCAGCAGTGGAAAAGACTTCAAAGCCACCAAAGAAAAAGAAACACGTGTTAAAACATTGGATAACACTATTCATTTGTAATTTAGGAATACGGTGTGTAGCATCACCGTTAGCCCATAATGCATAATTGGTTTGTCCATTAGTGCACGCCATGACGATTGCTACCAATATTAGAAATGAAGCAGTACCTCATTTAATAAATGAAGTAGACATTGTGAACTTTTTATAGATTTTAATACCACCGAATATTATTAAAGAACTAGTTGCAAAAATGGCAGCACCAATTAAATCAAAGTATAAATCGCCAAAATTACCTCAATGTAATGCTCATCAGCCGCCCGAGCCCACAAACTGTGGGGCAAAGGAGCCACGGATCAGTATCATAATTTGGTAAGTGATGGTGAACGGCATGCAGACATATATCATGAATGACACTAAAATGCCTACAAATTTACCAAAAGTTCCACGTACAAAAATGTAGGCACCGCCATTGTTAGATGATTTATAAATTCTAGATAATTTAGCAAAGGCTCAAGCCACGCTGCCAGCAATTAAGCCTTCCATAAATAGAATTCATATAACGTTGAGCCCTAGTTGTTGGTTAACACCGCCTTGTTTGTAATTGGCTAATGAACCACAAATACCAATAAAGCTAATTCCGGTCGTGTAATTAAAACCATTCCAGACAAACTCTCCTAAACTGAGTTTGTTCTTTTTCTTTCCTAGTGCCGTTTTATTCATAGATGGTTATTTTGGTAAGTGTTTTCCTCATTCTTATATAAAACGACGAATGGATGATTTTCTTAACGTGTTAGTTATAGCATAATTTGACGATAATTCAGAGAGTTTTTGGTGGTTCGTCAAGGGAACAAAATAGACAGCGATTCAATTAATTTGTTTGTATTCTGATAATTATTATAATTATGATCATATGAAACATATTGTTTGTCAAAACGCACCAGAGATCGCTGAAACGGTTGGTCAAATTTTTATTGATCAAGTAACACAAAAAAAGAACTCTGTGTTACTGTTAGCAACCGGCAGTTCACCAATTATGACTTACCAATACATTGTAAAGGATTACCAAAGTAACCATACTGATTGATCACATGTTATTACTTTCAATTTAGATGAATACTTAGATTTAAATCCCAAATTTACCCACGAATCATATGCTCATTTCATGAATGAACATTTATTTAAACATATTAACATTAAAAAAGAGAATATTCATTTTCCTGATAAACAAAAAGTGAATGGTGTGTATCATGAAATCATATGAGACAAAGGTGGAATCGATTTAGCTATTTTAGGTGTAGGTACTAATGGGCACATTGCTTTTAATGAACCAGGGTCTGATTTACATAGCCAGACACGGATTGTTGAATTAAAAGAGTCTACTCGTCAAAGTAACGCAAAATTCTTTGGCAATAACGTTGACTTAGTACCAACACACGCAGTAACCGTGGGATTAGAAATCATTTTGGGAGCGAAAAAGATTGTAGTTATTGCAACAGGCAGCGATAAAGCTGCAGCAATTAATCATTTATTGCAGGCTGATCACTATAACAAAGATTGACCCATTACTGCACTTTTTAGTCACCATAATGTATTAATAGTCACTGATGAGTTAAAATAGATAATTATGGAACAAGTACAAGCTAAGACCTTTGACACCAATGATGGTCAAAGTACCTTAAAAAAGGAAAATAAAAATAAGGGCATAGTTAAAGAGTTTATTGCTAAACTCTCTAAAGGGTTAATGTTGCCCATTGCCATTTTACCGATTGCTGGTTTGTTTTTAGGTATTGGTGCCACGATTGGTTCATACTACACTGGTGCCAGTGTAGGAGCGGTCATTGGCAAATTGATTTCGGCGCCAGGTAATATTATCTTTGGGGCTTTACCTGTTTTGTTTGCTGTGGCGATTGCTATCTCATTTACTAAAGATGCCGGAGCGGCTGGTTTATCAGCACTGGTGGGATGGTTAGTGTTTAATGCTGTGCAATCAGCATTTATCATTTCCACTTTGGATGATCATGGTAAATTAGTATCAGCGCATTTCCTATGGTACTCATTCAATGCGGATGAATACAATGCTATTTTTGGTACTAATATTGGTATTCCATCCCTATCGACTAGTGTTTTTGGCGGGATTTGTGTGGGCTTAATGGTAGCCTTTTTATATAACAAGTTTAAAAACATAGCTTTGCCTAATATCTTGGGTTTCTTTTCTGGTATTAGATTTATTCCAATTGTTACCTTTGGTGGAACCTTTGTTATGGGACTATTATTCTCGATGGTATGACCAGTCATAGGCATGGGTTTATTTTACCTAGGTATGGGTTTGGGTAAAATGGGGCAATATGGCGGTGTTAATTCCTTGATATATGGATTTTTTAACAGAGCTTTAGTGCCATTTGGGTTACATCACTGTATTAATGTACCACTCTGGTTTACAAGTGTGGGTGAAATTTTTCCTGCGGGCAATGATGCGATGGTTAATGGAATGTATGTTATGAACAATGGCAGCCATATTGCATGAGCAACGATTGCTGGTGAAAGTAACTTAGATCCTATTTATGGTGACATTAATGTGGGTGTGTTCTTAACAAGACTGGTTGGTCACAAAGTTACATTGGACAATGGCAGCCATATGACATTGACGTTTGCTAATATTATGCAATCGATTAATTCCACGAAGGGATTGAATAACATCGAACCTGGTCAATATACTAATGGTCCATATACTGTTACTTTATTCGCTTTGCCAGCTGCAGCACTGGCTATGTTGTTTACGGCAGAAAAGGGTGATGGTAAAAAATTAGCCTTTTCGATTGTGGTCTCAGCAGCTTTTGTTTCTTTCCTTACTGGTATTACCGAACCGATTGAATTTACTTTCTTATTTTTAATACCATGATTATTCTGAGGCTTTCATGCAGTAATGGCGGGTGTTGGCGGTATGATCTGTACCATTTTGGGTTACTATGCTCCAAGTGTCGGACCACACGTAGGGTTTGCATTTGCTAGTGGATTCTTAGATTTCACTATTTACGGAATCTTACCTGATATTCGTGGTGGTGGTAGTAATTGTTGAATGCTATTATTAATTGCTTTAGCCATGGCGCCAGCGTATTTCTTTATGTTTAGTTGGGCAATCCGTAAATTTGATATTGCAACACCTGGTCGTGGTGGTAATGTGAAATTATTTACAAAGAAAGATTACTTAGAGGCCAAGGTTAAAGCTGGTAATTCAGATATTAAACAAGAGACAAGAGATAAAGCAACTGCTATTATTTTGGCATATGGTGGAATTGATAATATTAAGAATGTTGATGCATGCATTACTAAACTACGTGTACAAGTTAACCATCCAGAAGTGGTGGATCAAAATAAATTAAAGGAATTAGGAGCATTAGGAGTAATGCGACCTTCACAACAATCGGTTTATGCTGTATTTGGTACACAAGCAGATTTTATTAAAAATGCCATGAACGATTTGATTAATGAAAGCTTAAAAAATAGTGAGTTACGTAAGAAATTAGGCAAGTAGATAATTATTTACGATGAGTTTTTCGCCTGCGAATAGCATTATTTCTGTGTAATTGGTAAACGAATTAATAGATATGCCACTCTGGAGCAACGCGTGGAGTTATCCATGTTACGTTCATGTGAGGGGTTGTACCATTTTTAGATTTGAATGTGGTATTTTTATATGAAATACCTACACGATCTTTGTTTTGGCCATAAAAGAAATATGAATTCTCACTGACTACTACCATATTTAAGCTATCCATGAAGACAGTTCTAGAAATGAAGAGTGATGGGTCGTTGTCACAGTAGGCTGAAAAGAAATAAGCGCCATCATAATTACTGTTGTTTAGTAATAAATTACAATCATTATCAAGATTAATATCACCGTTAATATTTAATGTGGCATTAGCACCTCCTTCATTTGTGAAAGCAGTGAAACAGAATATATCGTACGCTCTAGGCGCTTTAATATTGATCGCTCCTTTGATATTAACGCTGCCATCTATTGTTACAGAAGCATTTTTCTCTTCACTTTGAGCAGAAAAAAATGCGACAGTGGCAGTCGAAGATTCAGTATCAAGTGATACATTACCAACAATGTCAATGTTACCAGCCACGTGGAAGGAAGAATTAGACGAAGATCTATTTGTGGAAAATAGGGAAACTGAGCCAAATGATGCACACACATATTCACCTGTGCCAATATAAATGTCGCCTAACACCAAAACATCAGCTGTAAAATTACTGCTAGCAATATTACAGGTGTTATATTCGTCACGATCGGCAAAGACTATGTTGTCACATGATTTACAAAAAGTATTTGCTTTACCATCAAAACGGTCTTCAAATATCTGGTTACTAATGCCAGCAACACTTTTATTATTGTATGTGGCAGGAATGAAAATCACATCGTACTTAGTGGAGCTAGCATCAGGAGTGAATTTATCAAGATAGCCATTATTATCCACTTCAATGATTTTACCAGAACCAGCAGACCCCAATTCTGGTGCATTATGGAAATGAACTAAGATGGGAGTCGCTTCTTTATGTTCATTATTTTCTTGATATTCACATTTTAGCCAGAAACTCTTGAAGTGACAAGAATCACGGTCACAATCAGCGTTAAACAGCAAAAGGTTATCAGCGGGAATAACATTAAAGCCACAGGCGCTATTGAGATCACCGACGACCTTATTAGATCAAGCCCACCCATGTCTATCATATGTACCATCTCCATATGAGTATCATCATGTTACTGGCGATTTAACGCTTTCCATACCCACTACTAGTTGGCTAGCGCTATAAGTGTTAAAGGAAATTTCCCTCATACCATTGGCATCGCTGTCACCAATAGGAACTAATGTACCGCGGTTGTTGTTGATATTAGCGTTATCAGTGAGCGCGGTAATTTCGTTAATTTTAGGCGACGGTTTGTTATGACTACAAGCACCATTAGTGACTAACGCTACTGCGCTTAACCCCAAGCCTGTTATGCCCATTAATGCTGTAATTAATTTATTTTTTTTCATATTATTCTCCTTAAATAAATCTTCTTTTTTTATTATGCAAGACATTATATTTCGCTTCGCAAAGTAGTGTTGGAAAGTGCTTATAAATTGGGAATAGGAAATATTTATTTAAAAAACGATTAATGAATAAAAGGCATTTTGATAATGATGTATTATATATATTGAGATATATAGTAATATGAAGTTTAATTTGATAAGAATTATCATTGCTGGCGTCCTATTAGTGGCGGGGTTGGTTTTAGATTATGTCTTTGAAGTGGAATGGTATTATCTTTTGATTCCTTGTTTATTAGGATACATTTTAATTAGTTACGATGTTTATATGGCGGCAATTAAAGGTATCTTCAAAGGTCAAATCTTTGATGAGCATTTTTTAATGGTGATTGCCACATTGGCTGCTTTCTTGATAGTAATCTTTCCACCAGATCATCATGCTGAATTTCCAGAAGCTTTAGCCGTGATGTTCTTTTATCAGGTTGGTGAAATGTGTCAAGATTATGCGATGAACAAATCCAAACGATCAATCGAACACTTAATGAAATTAAAACCACATGTAGCTAATTTACTTACCGGAACAACAATCACATCTGTTAGAGTGGAAACTATTAAAGTAGACGATATTATTTTAATTAAACCCGGTGAAGAAGTTCCGCTGGACGGAATTGTTATCGAAGGCGAAACCAATTTAGATACAGTTAATTTAACTGGTGAAGTATTACCTAGGGTCATTAAAATAAAAGATAGCATCATGAGTGGTAGTGTTAATTTAAATAATCCCATCAAAATAAAAGTTACTAACATTTTTAATGATTCGACCATCATGCGTATTTTACAAGTAGTACAAAAAGCAGCAGAGTCCAAATCACATTCAGAGACACTCATTCATCGATTTGCTAAATGATATACACCGATTGTCGTTATTATGGCTTGTCTGGTTGCAATTATTCCGCCATTAGCTATCAATTTACACAGTGGCAATGTTTGGTTTACTTGGGTTGGCACAGCAGTAACGATTCTTATTATTTCATGTCCTTGCGCTTTAGTTATCTCTGTCCCATTATCTTTTTTCGCTGGTATGGGCGTTGCCAGCAAATATGGTATTCTCATGAAGAATGCCCAATGCATTGAAGCATTAGCCCAAACTGATATTATTGTGTTTGATAAGACAGGAACGCTCACGCAAGGGAAATTTAAATTGAATGAAATTAAAATGTATTCATCTAAATTTGAAGCAAATGAAATTTTAAAAATGGTAACTCACTTAGAATATCATTCTAACCACCCGATTGCGTATTCCATTAAAGAAGCTTATAAAGGAGAGGTTGATCTTAAAAGAGTTACACAGTTAGAAACCTTTCACGGAGAAGGGTTAACCGGTTGCTATGACAAACAATATCTGATCATTGGTAATGAAAAAATAATGAAACGTTTTAATATTGATATTACAACATGCCATTGTGCCCACACCCATTTATATGTGGCTGTTAATAAGGAGTTTATGGGCTTCATTGATGTTGGTGATCATATTAAAGAAGACGCTATGCAAACTATTCAAACATTAAATAGTATGCATATCGAACATATGATCCTATTAACGGGGGATTCTAAATATACGGCAGCGGATATTAGTAACCAATTAGGTATTAAAGAGTTTCATGCTGATCTTCTACCAGAGGATAAGGTACGGAAATTAAATAATATTATCAAGACTATTGACAATACTCATGTGGCTTTTGTGGGTGATGGTGTCAATGATGCACCAGTTCTAGCCTCGGCCAATGTAGGTATTGCAATGGGTAGTAATGGCTCAGCTGTAGCAGTTGAGGCGGCAGATGTGGTATTGATGAATGATAAACCATCTAAGATACCTTTAGCCATTAAAGTAGCAAAACGTGTTATTAGAACAGCTCATCAGAACATTGTGCTAGCGATATGTACTAAATTAATTGTCTTAATACTGACATTAGTTGCAGGTATATGAGCGATTGCAACTTTAGGGGAACAAATGCTCTGGTTGGCTGTGTTTGCTGATGTGGGTGTAGTGATGTTGGCGGTACTTAATGCTTTGAGGATATTTAGGATGAAGGATAATATAGTTAATTAAAATTCACCATACATTCTAGGTCAGGTAGTTGGCAAATTGGATATCTGAGTAATATTTTCGCAACTAGAAGGCAGATACAGTACACCTTGAGAACACATGATGAAAGCATCTTTGTCAAAAGATATTGAAGTCGGTACTTGCCCGTTTGCTGTGTGTTCAAAGACTAGGTTTTTGATTTGAGCGTGGTCAAATGCTCTGGCTTCAAAATTAGTGACGGTTCAAGGGAATTTAATGTAATTCGTTTCACATCATTGAAAAATTCACTGGCCAAAAGTAGTTATTGAAGGATCAATGAGCGAAAAGTCTATTCCTGGGGCCTTGTACGATAACATATCGGAAGTAGAGTAAGAGGCTTTGGAAAAAGTATTAGGGAAACGAATTACGCTCGAAAGTTTAGTCTCTCCAAACATCCCCGAGGAAACTTGAGTAATTTTAGTGTGCTCCAGTCCTTCAACATATAGCGATGTATTTCTAATGTTAGAAAAAGCGTCATTGCCAATAAAATTAATTGAGGGCGGCAACTCAAAATATTTTAATGTCGTAGAACCAGCAAAAACATTCTTATCAATGGTGGTGCATTGTGAATTATCGTCAAATTTCACAATTTCCACTTTCCCGTCACCTGAAAATGCATTTTGATCTATTTTAGTAACATAATTAGGCACTTTAATAGTGTTTGCAGTTTGGGTTACATGTCCAATGAATCCTTTTAAAACACCATCTTCACTTATATCCAGCATTGACTCATCAAAATACTCTTCTTTCATAGCCTGGGCTTGTATAGTTATTATGAAATCACCCTCTATGACAGAAGAGTCATCTTTAGCAATAATTTGTAAAGAAACATTTTGGGGGGATTCATAATCTACAGTTGTATCTTCAAGGTTTAGAATTATATCAAAATCGCTATTTACAATAGTTGGTTTAGCAGATATAAGAGTATTATTATTAATCGTATCTTGTATAGAACTTTTTACATTATCTATTAGATTGACATCATGCACAATGCTGTTTTTTTCAGATGGTGTAACAACAGTTGGTTCATTAGCAAAGAATAAATTTATAATTTCGCTGAAGTTCTCACTAAAATACACACCAGCGCCACTGATGTTGGTCACATTGCTATTCGCTTTGTAGATTATTACAGGCTTTGTATCATCCATAATATATTTTTGTACTCCCACAATGCTAACCAAATAAGTTTCGCTATCCGCTAGGATGCTGCTAAAAGCTATATCCAAAAGATAAGTATGGTGTGATGTTATCGAAAAATTTGTTATTGTTAATTTTTGGGTGGGATCTGTTTCCTTGTAAATTACAAAATTTTCTTGTTTTATACCGTCTATACTTGTACCGATATCGGTAGAAATATCAATTTGTGTAGTAGTTGTATGGGCAGATCGACCATTAGCCACTACTTCAGTAATGTCAAAGTGGAATCTAGTATCTTTATAAACAGTTACATTCATTGAATTGTCTACAGTATATCCAAAAATATCGTGAGCAGAAACGTTTAACTTTTCATTATTTCTAGAAATATTTTGAATTTTGATTCTTCATGTTTTTCAATCACCACATTGTTCGACAGCGCCCTTTAGCAAATCATTGTCACCAGATATGTCAATGCTAGAATTCGCAATTTGTGAAACGCCAACCTCTCCACTAAAATGAAGCGTAAGTCAGACTGAGTCTCTTTTTCCATCTTCTCCATCTTCGGTTACTGAATCTAACGTAACATGAGTCGTTAAATCTCTGTAAGCAATTACTTCGTCTCCCGGCTTGACATCGACAATATAACCTTTTACATTGATTACGTTCATATGAAGTTTTCCACCATTAAAAACAATCCCACTGATGTTCAATGTATAGGTACCAGAAAGGTTGGAAACGTTTTGCACTGAAATGGGGTTTTCAGTAAGACCAATTTCCTTAATTACAAAATTACTAGTTGTAAGCGTTCCAATATTTTGACTGAGTTGTAATTCCAAAATAGTCGTAGTTACTTTTTTATCAACTCCGTTGACTTGTCTAAATTTTGTAATGCTGACATGTTTTGGAGTACTATTATTAGTTCCACACGATGATAAGGGGATCACAGCACTAATTGAAGCTGCAATTCCTCCACTGATTGCTAATATTTTTTTTAATCATTTTTTACTATTCATATTTTTCTGCAGGCAAAGTTAGTTCATTAAAAATCACAAACACTTTGCTGCGCCTTTTACATTCTATATTGCATTGCATTATATAAACATTAGAGTGCAATGTCAATAAAAAATAGTTGTGTGAACATAGTTCACACAAGCATAATTATTTAATATAATACATCATATGATTTTGCAAATACCGTCATTAAATGCATGAATTGATAAGACCAATGGGTACATTTTAGCAGGTTGTATTCTTGCTTTTGTCGGTTCAGCCATTGCCTTCGTTTGTTATTTACCAGGTATTCTTAAAGTAATAAAGACGCACGACACTCGCGGGATTTCAGCTCTCATGTTCGGTTTTACTACCTTTGGTTGTACCGTGTGAGTTGTTGTCTCTATTTTATATATTATTGGCTTTACTAAAGGACAAAAAGGAACAACACCAAATATCGAAGCGGGTTTATCGGCTGGACTACCTACACTTATTTCTAATCTTGGCTTAGGGATTTGTTCGGCGGGGATGTTTATCTTTAAGATGAAGCATATTAGATTAGCTAAAAAAAACCACATGGATTTAAATACATACGTTAGTAAAATTGTGGCAGAACGTGAATTAGTGTTAAAAGCCAAAAGCCAAAGTAAAGAACAGCACTAGTACACATTATTAGAGGCAATGGAATTGTAATATTTTTTTACTTCAGGGGAAACAATAATTTGTTTTTTATTAAAATTAATTACTTTTAAATTATCTAAACTTCTTACGCGTGAAAGGGCGACATATAGTTGTCCGCAAGCAAAGATATTCTTACAGTCAATGATTGCGGCGTCTAATGTCATGCCTTGGCTCTTGTGGATAGTTAATGCATAAGACGGTAATAAAGGGATCTGCTTAAATGTAGCAACACGCTTGCCTTGTAAGTTTAATTTAGTTCATACATGTCTACGTAATTTGATGACTTCATCGCTGCCTTCGAATTTGACTGACACGGATTGTTTACCTTTCTCATCACAGCAAGATATGACTTCACCCTTTGAACCATTCATGTAGCGATTTTTCTTATCATTATTAACAGCGATAACATGTGTGCCTACTTTGAGTGTTAAGATCTCTTTGGCAATACAATCACGAGTAATAGATACCTTATCATGTTTAAATTTCTTATTACGCTTTCCTTTAATTTCAGCAACATAGGTATATTCTTTACCAGGAATAGCCTTTAAGCATTTTTGATTATGCGTGTCACATTCTTCATTAGTAGAGAAGAAGACGGTGGTATTCTTAGGTAAATCTCGATGAACGCACTTTTCCAGTATGGCAGCCGTTTTGGGATTTCATTGACCAGTTCTAATTTCATTTAGGAATTTGACAAAGTTCTTATCCTCTTGTCGATAGACATCAGTTAAATGAATGGTACGAATGTTTGCAGCTTTTCATGATGGAGATTCAAATAGTCACTGGTTCTCTTTCTTCTCTCAACTTTTAACGACAGGCGGAATTTGATAGAAATCTCCAGTGAAGATTAAAGTTTTACCACCAAACGGTTTATCGTTACGGCTAGTTTGTTGCAGAATAGCATTAATTAATTCAAGTTGATCGGCTCTTAACATGGACACTTCATCAATGATGATGACATCAATTTTGGACATACGTTGCGAAATCCCTTTAAAAAGGAAAGATGATTTCATAAAACCAATATAGCCCATATCAGTGCGTGTTTGTAGTCCCATTAATTTATGAACAGTGATACCGCCTAAGTTTAAAGCATTAATGCCCGTAGTAGAGGTTAAAGCTACACCGCAACCACTTGCTTTTAGTGAATTGTAGATGGCTTTTAATAAATGCGTTTTACCGACGCCAGCCGGTCCGGTGATGAACAAAGATTGCTTGCGTTCGGTGATATCATCTAAAAGATTCAAGAATTCATTGGACGTCATAATAACTTATTATAATTGTCTTAATCTATAGTAGAAAGTAAAAGCATGAAACCAATCGTTGACATTTTAAAGAAATTTGGCATACCACAAAAAGGTATTTACCAATATGGTTCGCATATCGCTAAACTTGAACCTATTTTAAAACGTCCAAGTTCGCAAAAGAAGTTAATTTTAGTTACAGCTATTTCACCAACACCAGCTGGAGAAGGTAAAACTACTGTATCAATCGGCTTAAATGATGCCTTGAATAGTTTAAAACATAAATCGATTGTTGCCTTGCGCGAACCTTCTATGGGCCCGGTGTTTGGAGTTAAAGGTGGAGCGAACGGCGGGGGTAAAGCCCAGATTGTGCCTAAAGACGATATTGATTTACATTTTACTGGTGACTTTCATGCAATTACTGCGGCTAACAATTTGATTGCGGCTTGTATTGATAATCACATTTATTGAGGTAATGAGTTACAAATCAATTTGAATCAAATTACTTGAAGACGAGTTATGGATGTGAATGATCGAGCAGTTCGTGAAATTGAAGTAACTATTAATTCCAAGAAAAATCTTAAATATAAAACTGGTTTTGATATTACGGCAGCTAGTGAATTAATGGCCATCTTTTGTTTATCCAATAGCGTTAAAGAAATGGAAGAACGCATTAATAATATTATTGTGGCTTTTAACACTAGTGGTGAACCGATTTACGTTAAGCACTTTAATATCATTAACGCGATCATGAAGATTTTACAAATGGCCATCTATCCTAATTGTGTGCAATCGTTAGAAGGGAATTTGGCTTTTGTGCATGGAGGGCCATTTGCTAATATTGCACATGGATGTAATAGTGTGTTTGCAACAAAGACGGCAATGAATTTAGCAGAATATACTGTAACGGAAGCAGGCTTCGGCAGCGACTTAGGTGCGGAAAAGTTTTTAGATATTGTTTGTGATAATGCCGATATTAAACCTAACGCTGTTGTACTAGTTGCAAGTATTCGCTCATTGAAAATGCATGGTGGAGCAGACGCTAAGAGTTTAACTAACGAAAATTTAGCAGCTCTAAAGAGCGGTTTTGATAATTTACACCAACACATTAAAAATATTCAAGCATTTGGTTTGCCAGTGATTGTAGCTTTGAATCAGTTTGCTAGTGATACTAAAAACGAAATTAAAGAAGTTGGTAGTTTCTTAACTAAACAAAATATTCCTTATTCTTTTACGACACTTTTTGCGAACGGTTCCAAAGGAGCCCAGGATTTAGCAAAGCAAGTCATAGGATTATCTTCTAAAACTTCTAAAGTGATTCCTGTTTATAAAAGCGATGACGAATTACAAACGAAAATTGAAAGCATTGTTAAACGTTGTTATGGAGCACAAGGTGTAATTTTTTCTGAACAAGCACGTCAAAAATTAATACAATGACAAAAAAGTAAAGCTTATGTATGTATTGCTAAAACACCATTAACATTTAGCGATGATCCTAAACAAATTATGATTCATGGTCCATTTCAAATCCATGTAAATGACTTATTAATAGCAAATGGAGCAAACTTTATCATTGTCATGGCAGGCGATATATTTAGAATGCCAGGACTACCAAAAGAGCCAGCCGCATGCAAAATGTAACAAATAACAGGCAATATTTAGCCGCTGTCTCAGGTGGACCCGATTCCATGGCAATGCTAGATATTTTTAAGAAAAATATTAAAATCGTTTGCCATGTCAATTATCATAAACGTGATTCAGCAAAACGTGACGAAACTATTGTGATGCAATTTTGCAAACATTACAACATTATTTTTGAGAAATTGGATGCAACTAAAAAGTTATTAGCGCAATACGATTCAAATAATTTTCAGACGTGTGCTAGAATGCTACGATATGATTTTTTTAATAAGATAGCTAAGAAATATAAGATTAATCATTTATTTGTAGCGCACAATAAAGATGATTTTGTAGAGACGGCCATGATGCAGAAGGCAAGACGCTCTATGACATTGTTCTTTGGTATTCTTCCATCTCAGACTTGAAAAGACTTAATTATTGAACGTCCATTATTAAGTAAGCGTAAAAAAGATTTGTTAACATATTGTGATCGGAAGCATATCCCTTACGGGATTGATGAAACTAATTTTGATGATCACTATACACGTAATGCTTTGCGTAAAGAAATTACCAAGTGAACGGATAAGAAATTTAATGCTAAATTCCTAGAATTCAAAAAACATAACGTTGCCCACACAAAATTAAGAAATACCATTGATAGAGCATACCATAAATGGCGAGAAGGTAGATGAGACGTTAAATTATTTCAGCGTCGAAATCATCAATTACAGATTTACATTCTCTATCGATTTTTGGTTGATAATAATATTCATAAAATTAGCTCAGCAAAAATTAAACTTATTCAGCAATTTCTTCTGTGTGCTAACAAACGCGGTACTTTAAGAATGGGTAGGCAACAAATATTAATGAAAGATAAAGGATATATTTGTCTTAAAAAGAAATTAGTTTAAATGTGAGCAAGTATATAAATACAATGTGGTTGGTCTTAGCATAAATGTTCAATGTTAAAATGTTATACTTAAAACATGAAGAAATTTGTTTTAACAAGCGAATTTAAACCCAAGGGCGACCAAAGTAATGCTATTCAGAAAATTATGAAAAATTTTTCTGATAGTGTTGACACACAAGTATTATTAGGGGCCACTGGTACAGGTAAAACGTTCACAATTGCCAATATCATTAACAAAGTACAAAAGAACACTTTGATCATGGTGCACAATAAGACATTAGCAGCACAACTGTATAGCGAATTTAAAGATTTATTTAAACAAAATCACGTGGAATACTTCGTATCTTACTTTGATTTCTATCAACCTGAAGCATATATCCCCCGTACTGACACATATGTTGAAAAAAGTGCTCAAGCTAACGAAGAAATTGAAATGCTTCGTCTATCCACGATTAATTCCTTAGCCAGTGGCGAACCAACGATTGTTATTGCTTCTGTTGCAGCTATTTATGCATCTGTTGCGCCAAGCGATTTTGAAATCTATAGAATTATTTTATCTAAAAATCAAGAACGTAATTTGAAACAATTGCAATACGATTTGGTTCGTTTGCAATATGAAAGAAATAATATTGATCTTAAACCAGGAACATTTCGTTTGAAAGGTGATGTATTAGAAATTGCACCAGGGTATACAGATGCCTTTACCATCCGTGTTTCATTCTATGGTAACACAATAGAGGACATCGCTTTAATTGATAGTTTGACTGGGGAAGTGAAAGAACGTTGAGACACGTATGTTATTGTACCAGCTAGCGAATATATCATGAATAAAGATCGTTGAAAAGAGTCAATGGAATTAATTAAAAGTGAAATGATCGAGCGTGTGAAATCCTTTAAAATGAACAATAAGTTATTGGAAGCACAACGAATTGAAGAACGCACTAAACACGACATTGAATCAATGGAAGAATTGGGTTATTGTAACGGAATAGAAAATTATTCACGCCACCTTGAATTAAGAAAAGAGGGAAGTACACCATACACTTTGTTTGATTACTTTAAAGGCGATTGATTATTGGTGATTGATGAGTCACATATGACTATTCCGCAAGTAAGGGGGATGTACAATACAGATCGCTCACGTAAGAATACATTGGTGGAATATGGATGACGTCTACCATCGGCGCTTGACAATCGTCCACTTAACTTTGAAGAGTTTCAAAAAACTATTAACAAAGTTATATATATGTCGGCGACACCTAACGAATGAGAAGTCGCGCAATCTGGCAACCATGTAGTAGAACAATTAGTACGTCCGACCGGTTTGATTGACCCTATAATTGAAATTCATTCTAGCAAACATCAGGTTGATGACTTAGTGATTGAAATTCAGAAGCAAATTAAGAAGAAAGAACGCACATTTATTACAGTCTTAACTATTAAGATGGCAGAAAGTCTGACGGAATATTTGCATAAGCAAAAAATCAAAGCAATGTATATGCATAATGAACTTAAAACATTAGAACGTTCGCAAATTATTAATGAATTACGTAGAGGTAAATATGATGTCATTGTTGGTATTAACCTTTTGCGTGAAGGTTTAGATGTACCGGAAGTATCATTAGTATGTATTCTTGATGCGGATAAGCCAGGTATATTTCGCAGCAACAAATCATTAATACAAACTTTTGGTCGCGCAGCGCGTAATGTTAATGGCCGTGTTATTATGTATGCTGACACTATTACAGAACAAATGCAGTCAGCCATGGACGAAACTAGTCGAAGACGTCAAATACAAATAGAATACAACAAGAAAAATCACATTACACCACAGACTATTTCCAAACCGATATTTGATGATATTCATTCTAAAGAAGGTGCTAAAGCAGTGGAGGCTTACTTCCACAATCGTAATAAAGTTGATCTTAAAAAGAAAACTAGAGCAATCGCGGTATTACGTAAGGAAATGTTACAAGCAGCAACACACCAAGAATATGAAAGGGCTGCATATCTGCGTGATATGATAATAGAATTAGAGGGTGATAGTAAAAATGCTGTTCAAGAAAATTAAAACAATATTAGCCAGCGGCCTAATTGCTGTAGGCGTCGCTTCTTCATGTTTAGTTATCTCATCTTGTGATAACGGTGGCGGTGGTGACACCGCTTACGATCAAGATACCGACCCCCGTTTATCAGGTGAGGATGATGCTATATGTCAGTATGCTTTTGATCGTACTTTTTCTATTGCCGCCACTAACGGAGAGCGTTGAGTAAGGGGCACGGGTTGAATATATAAACGTGATACACCTACAATTGATCAAAATTATCGTTACTATCTTATGACTAATTGACATGTCGCTTATGATTTTGAACATTTAGATATTCCGGGCAACGTAATTTATGGTATTAGTTATTTGGACAGCGTTGATAAAAACGGAATAGGTTATCGTTTTGATAGTAGCAAATATAAGTGAGCCAATGGTATTGATGATTTTTATTTTACTACTCCCGCTTGAAATGCGCAACGTGCCGTTGTATCACAGACGTTGTATGGTGTAGATGCATCAATGTATAAAATTAATCTGAAAGGTCTTGCTTTACAGGATTCATATTTAAAACATAGATTAGATGAAATTAATTCTGCGGCAAGTGCAGATGGTTCTTTATTAACATTTAAAACTAGTGAATATACATCTGTGCCCACTACTCCTTTTTATTTAGTAGGTTATCCTTCAGTCGGAGAAAACGCAGCTACAACACGTTTAACAAAAAGAAAAAATTTTATGGAGAGGGACGGGATTTTTAATAATTATCCTAACCGCCAAAGCCATTGAATTCATCCAAATGTAGTTCAGTCTGTCGCTGATTGTTATCGATTTCAAGAAGGATATTTTAACCTTAGAGGTGGATCAAGCGGTAGTATGATACTTAACAGCGATAAGGAAGTAGTCGGTATCTATTGAGGAACCGTTACATATTTAGACAGTGGCAAAGTTTATGGCACAGCTGATATTTTGAAAAGTGCACAGTATGATGTTATTAACTGCGCAAATAACGATACACAATTATCTTAATTATTTATTTTGAAATAATTGAATAGCGTTGTTCAATAATGTTTCTTGCACATCTTGTTCAGACAATTTTAGTAGCTCTCCTATTTTATTAACAATTAAATCAATATATTCTGGAGTATTAGTTTTGCCACGATGTGGTTCTGGTGTTAACCACGGTGCGTCTGTCTCAGATAATAATTTATTTAAAGGGATGATTTTAATAACTTCTTTTAATTCATGGGCATTTTTAAAAGTGATAATGCCAGGAATGGAAAAAAAACAATTCAAGTTATTGAGTTTATGTGTTATTGCTATGCTTCCGTTGTAACAATGAATAATGATTTTCAATCCTTGGGCATGTTTGTGCAGTATTTCATAGCATTTTTCAAATGCATCACGAACGTGAACCATCAACGGGAGATTATATTTACGAGCCAAAGCGATATGAGCGATAAAAAAAGACGTTTGTTCTTCTTCATTATATGGTTTGTGAAAAAAATCAAGGCCAGTCTCCCCGATAGCGATAATTTTATTTCGATCTTTGTCTTTTAACATGCCTTCTAACTCTTTGATACATATTTTTAGAGGAGTTTTATTAGTATCAGAAGGATGAACACCAACGCATGCAAAGACATTTTCAAATTGTTTTGCATGTTGAACGGCAACCAACGATGAAGGAATATCAACACCAATATCATTGATGAGAATGCCTTTTGATAGACATGTATTAGCAATTCGCTCCACATCTTTAGTAAGCGGGTCACAATTTAAATGAGTATGGACATCATAGTATTTCATTATTTACCTACACAGAAGTTTTTAAATAACTCATCATAAAAGTTTTCGGTTTTATTCTCGCCTAAGATATTTTGTATATTCACTAGACATTGATGTAATAACTCCATTGATAAATCAACTGGTTCGTGTTTCTTCATCAAATGTTCTATTTGCAATAAATTATTGTGTACTTGTTCTAACAATGCAATAGCACGTTCGCTTTGTAATATGACTAATTCACTATCGCTCAAATCCAGTTTTCGAATTTGTTTGGAAATAGCATTAATTAAGTTACTAATTTTACCATGTTTGGCACTTACTTTGATGCCTTTTATACTAGTTTTAATTGGCAGATCAGTTTTATTTAAAACAATTAAATATTTTTTATTATTTAGATTATTCAAAATGTTTTTATTAGTTTTCTTTGACGCCTTGGAAGCATCGATAACATATAGAACTAATTCAGATTTATCAATGGCTTGCATAGTTTTTTGTATGCCCATTTTCTCGACGGATTCACGACTATGACGAATGCCGGCTGTATCTAAGAAATTTAAAGTTAGTTCATTGATATTTACTCTTTCACTAATGACATCACGAGTAGTGCCAGGAGCGCTAGACACTATTGCTCTAGGTTCGTGAATGAAGGCATTTAAAAGCGACGATTTACCAGCATTAGGTTCGCCAACGATAGCAACATTAATACCTTGGTGATATAAAGTAGCCTGCTTGGAATGAATGACGATTGATTTAATTTGCTGGATAAGATTAGATATGATTTTTTCAAATTGAATAGGAGTGATTTGTGGGACGTCATTATATTCAGGATAATCAATATTAATCTCTATCTGCCCAATTAATGTGAATAATGTTTTCTTAAAAATTGTCAGGGTTTGATGTGTGGGTGAATTGATAGCATTATTGGCAATTTGAACAGCAGTAGCATTAGGAGCATGAATTAAATTGTTAATAGATTCAGCTTCTAAAAGAGTAAGTTTATTATTCATAAAAGCTCTTTGTGAGAATTCACCAGGCTTAGCTAATTCACAGCCGTGTTTGATAAGTAATTTAATGATGATACTAGCAAGAAATAAACCGCCATGGCAATTAATTTCAATGGTGTCCTCTCCGGTGAATGAACGTGGCGCCACAAATTTTATCATTAACACATGATCAATTATTTTCTTATCATCAATAATTTTTACTTTTTGAACAGAGTAATGTTTTTTGACAATCTTGATATCTGTTATAGAGTTAACGATGTCATAAGTTTTTGGCCCTGAGACACGAATAATGTGAATGGCGCTGTTCATTGGGGCAGTTGCTAAAGCAACGATGGTGTTATTCATTATTTGCTCCTCTTTTGCAAAAAGGTTACTATCGCGTCAAATAGTAATATTTTAACGGGGTTATATTTCACATTAGCAATCATCTTTAATAATACTTCGCTGTTACCGACGAGGCTATTTAAAATCTTAAGCATTAATCCAATTTGAACATAGTCAAATTTACGAAATTGATCACTCATTTTCTTAATAGAAGCCAAGTTGTTACATTCAGCAATTAATAATTTGCTGTAATCAAATAATTTAATAAATATTTTGCTTTTGATGTCGGCCTTTATTAAATCGTAACTGTAATAAATATCGCTAATTACTTTCTGTTGTTCAGGCGTTACTTTAAATTTTTCAAGATGTAGTTGACAATTATGAGAGTCAGAAGTAATAACGAAAGTTTGGCACCGACTTTTGATAGTGGCAATGACTAAATCTACGCTTCGAGTGGTGAGGATGGCATATGTTTGTGTTGGTGGCTCTTCTAAAAATTTCAATAATGAATTAATTGCTTGTGGCGTAGCATTTTCGACGCCATTAATAATGTAAAACTTGTATCCGCCCGTTTCGAAACCAGAGCGAGTAAAACGCTGGATGATATCTATGATTTGCTCTTTTTTGATAGCTTCAGCATAACCATTGATACGAACCATGTCGAAATATTGATTGTTATCAATTTTTGCGTTTAGTATTGGATCATTAATGATAGACTTAATGTAATCCTTAGTAAATTGCTCAAGATCGCTTAATTTAGACTCAACTAACAGAATGGCATGTGGTTTATGTTGTGCACTTATTATGTTACTAAGCATGACAATGTCCTTCGATAAAAGTCTTAACAATTCTATAAACTTCAGCGAACACTTGTTTAATTTCTCGTGAAGCATCCACCTCTTTCATATTTAATCCGTGATTTTCATCAAGAATTTTACGGTAGCCTTCATAAACTTTATTATGTAATTCCATTTTTTCTTGATCCAAACGATTAAAATCTCTTAATGAATTCGCTTTAATACGTTCGATACCTTGAGTGGGGTTAATCATTAATATGATAGTTAAATCAGGAAGAGTATCAGCAATTGCGAATTGATTAACATCTCAAATAGCTTGGATACCTAGGCCACGGGCATAGCCTTGATAAACTAAGGAAGAATGAATATAACGATCACAAAGTACTAAATCACCGTGAGCAAGATGCGGTTTGATAAAATCTTGTACATGTTGAGCCCTAGAAGCTGCAAATAATAACGCTTCGGTGCGATCAGTAATTTTATATTCGATTTTATTTAATAGAATATTACGAATGTCTTCAGCAATCACATTATTTTTACCGCCAGGTTCTCTTGTAGTAACAATGTCAAAAGGAAGGTTGTCGCGCTTTAAAGCGTCGTACAACATAGTAAGGATGGTAGATTTACCACTACCATCCGGACCTTCAAAAGTAATAAATAATCCTTTTTTTTGCATGTGACCTTTCTTGTGTAATTAAATAGTGAGTATTATTTTATAAACTCAGCATTATCAAAATATTTTCTTAAAGCTTGTGGCAATTGGATGCTACCATCGCTTTGTTGATAGTTTTCAACGATAGCTGCTCATAAACGATCGATTGCTAATCCTGAACCGTTAAGAGTATGAGGGAAAACCAACTCATCTTTTTTAGTATCACGATACCTAATTTTCAAATTACGTGCTTGGAAATCTTCACAATTAGAACATGAAGAAATTTCCTTATAAGCGTTATAAGACGGTAATCAAACTTCTATATCATAAGTTTTGGCTGAAGCAAATCCTTGATCGCCAGTACAAAGTAAAATGACGCGATAAGGTAGTTCTAATGTTTTTAAAATACTTTCTGCTTGACTTACCATTTTTTCTAAAGAAGCGTATGAATCTTCGGGTTTTGTAATCATTACCATTTCAGTTTTATAAAATTGGTGTTGACGGATAACGCCACGCGTATCTTTACCGGCGCTACCAGCTTCACTACGAAAGCACGCTGTGCTAGCGGTGAAACACAGTGGTAATTGTTTTTCGTTAAGAATTTCATTACGGTAAAAACATGTTAATTGCACTTCGGCAGTTGGTGATAGATATTGATTGGTATTTAGTTTAAATACATCTTCTTCGAATTTTGGCAATGTACCGGTCCCCAATAAAGCCTGGTCATTAATAACAACTGGTGGCAACATTTCAAGAAAACCAGCCTTGGTATTCATATCTAAAGTGAATCATTGTAGAGCGCGAATCAATTTAGCGCCGTTGCCTCGATAGATAGTAAAGCGAGAACCAGATAATTTAACTGATCTTTCAAAGTCAACAAAATCGTTTTTCTCTGCTAAATCCCAGTGCGGTAAATTTTTAAACTGAAATACACGAGGATTACCATTTTTACGAATTTCAGGATTATCTTTTTCGTCTTTACCAATAGGTACATCAGCCGATGGAACATTGGGGATAGAACGCATGATAAGTTCTAATTGTGCTTCTACATCGACTATCTCTTTTTCTAAATCAGCGGTTTTCTGTTTAATATTTTGCACTTTGACCTTAAGTGCTTGTGCTTCAGATTCTTTCTTATCTTTCATTAAGACACTGATATCTTTAGAAATAGTATTACGTTCTGAATTCAATTGCTGAATGGCAGAAGTGAGTTTACGTCATTTGTCATCGGTACTCTTAAATTGGTCGAGTTGCGGATATTCTTTATTACGGTCCCGTATTCGCTTGGCGACTGTATTAAAGTTATTGCGTAAAATGTTGATATCTAGCATGTGTTAACCCTACCATTGTTATTGGTCTATATTATAATAATAATTTAATTATAATAATTACGTCTTACAGGGAGCACACATGAGCAAAATAAAATTGAGTATGGATATTGATACCGAAATCTACGAAACACTAAAAAAACAGTTAAAAGAAATGACCGATAGTTTGGGTGGCAAGATATCAGTTTCTACAATCGAAGAATATATTGAAAGTATTTTAGCTTCTTATGTAAAAAGCGGAGAACAGATTAAAAAGTTAGGTAGTAAATTCACTGATTTGATGGATATGTTCGGTGGGGATTTAAATAACATTGATATTGAATCAATTCTCAATGGTGGTTTGAAGAAAAAAGATGAAACAAGCGCTAAGAAAGATGTCAAACCTGATCCAAATCTTAAAAATTAATTATGAAATTATCAATCATTTATCACATCTATAAAAATACTTCACACCTTGAGAGCTCACTGAAAAACATTTTTGATCAGAAGCAACAAGATTTTGAGTTTATTTTGGTGAATGATTCTGCCACACCTTCTGTTTTAAAGATTTTAAAGAAATTTAATTTTACTAAGTTAAAACATTTCACTTATTACAATTTTAGTCAAAATATGGGGCACTCTTTTTCATTTAATCGTGCCGTAAAACAGGCTCGCGGTGAATATGTGTATTATTGTGGATCCAACATTATTTTAAAAAAGGATTTTGTTAGTACTATATATTCGATTATTAAAAAACAACAAGATGTGGATGTTATATCTTTTACCAACCGTGAGAATGGTTCTAATCAAGTTGTATTTTCTAAATTAGATTCATCACTAGAACGTTTGGTTCCCATTTCGATAAAATATGCTATTACTCGCAAGAAAATACTTGTTGATAACAATATTTTTCTTAACGATGAGCACTATTTTCCCTTAATCTTTATTTGTCGATTATTAATGATATTTAAGAAGTGAGTTGTATATGAAAACGTGTTAGCAGAATTTCATACCAACCGATTTTATGCTTATGACTTGTATGATATTTTTGAACAAAATACATTGCTTATTCGTAATTATCAAAATTCAGTGTTTTATAAAAAGCACCGTGATTTCTTAGAATACGCTATGATAATTTTTATTTTACTATTTTTCTTACCGCGTGTCTTTTTATCGTACAAAGAGAGAAAATCACGCAACATTGCTCTGCAACAAGCGGAAAGTTGGTTAGCAAAGAACTTACCAAAATTCAAAGATAACAAAACATTAAACAATAAGAAGGGTAATAGAGTTTATTTATCCAAAGAAAGCATTGGGTATATTAAGAAATTTAAATTTAGTCCACGCTATATAAACAAATTTATAAAATCTAAGGGATTTGAAAATTTATAATGGCCGAAAGTAATATTAATACTCCAACTAAATCTAGATACTTGTTAGCGAAAGCCTCAAATCGTGTGCTTGCTAGGCTAGCAGATATTTGTATTGTTCTTGTTCTTTCCTTTGGCTTTGGGGCGCTAATTATTGCTACTGATGCGAAGGGTTTTCAAGATCCACTAGATTTACAAGAGTCATGACGTTATTTTTTAATTACATTACTAGCGTTTATTATTTTTATTTGTTATTTTATTGTTTTACCGCTCATTTGAAAAGGACAAACCGTTGGTAAAAAGTTATTTAAGCTTCGTGTTTATTGTGTCATCTTGACAAAGAATCCATTATTATGTTATATTAGACGTGAATTTTTTCTTTGAATGATTACATCTTTTGGGAATTTGATTTTGGGGATTGTTCTTTGGAGCTTAAATGACAACGCCTTTAAATTGTTACATGATTTAATCATAATGGGCTCTAGTACATACCCTGCTTATCAATACATCAGTACAATCTTTGATGTTGTTTACACAATATCTTTTGTTTTATTGTTATTCTGTATTATTCATATGTGTATCAACAGTAAACGACGTTCGTTTCATGACCGTATTAGCGACACTTGCGTTGTGAAATTAGTTGATGTTAATTCTAAGGAAGCACAAGATTCAATGAACATGAAACCAAGGAAGACCAAACGTAATTATGGTCTGCCTGGTGAAATTGCCCCTACTGCTGTTGACGAAGTAGATTCATTCTAATAAGGTATTTATGCTAGATTTATCTAAATTAAATAAGCACCAGCTTAAAGCAGTTACCGCTACCGAAGGGCCTATTTTAGTGGTGGCAGGAGCGGGGACAGGAAAAACACGCGTGTTAACGATGCGTGTAGCTTATCTTATTGATGAATTAGGTTATGATCCACAAAAGATATTGGCGATTACATTTACTAATAAAGCCGCCAACGAAATGCGTAATCGCATTGCCACTTTACTACCCAATGTTAATGTTCCGTGAATCGGTACATACCACGCCATTTGTTTGAAAATATTACGTAAAAACGTTGATACGATTGGATATAGCTCTAATTTTACTGTTATCGATGATGAAGATCAGTCATTGTTGATTCGTGATATTTATAAGCAAGGTAATATCTCGCAAAAAGATATTAAACCAGCCAAGATGATTGGCATTATTGAGAAAATTAAAATGAATGACGTTGGTGTGGAAACTATTAGTACAATGCAACAGCTCAAAGAATTAGGTATATTTTCTTTCGAAGATTTGAAAATTGTAAAATACGTTCATCAACGTTACCAGGCTAAATTAAAGAGCGGTAATATCTTAGACTTTAATGATTTATTATTGTTTACTCATAAAATTTTGAAAGAAAATATTGACATTAGAGACTATTGGCAAAAGCATTTCCACTATATCTTAGTAGATGAGTTTCAAGACACGAACATTATTCAATTTGAAATCTTAAATTATTTAATTAACCCAAAGCAGATTAATGTTTTTGCGGTAGGTGACCCTGACCAAACAATTTATACATGGCGTGGTGCATATGCTAATATTTTTAATGATTATCTAGAGAGCTACAAGAATACGCAAGTTATGATTCTAGATTTGAATTATCGCTCGACTAAGAATATTTTGAAAGTAGCTAATAGTCTAGTAAGCAACAACCACGAGCGCATTAAAAAAGATTTATCAACTGATAATCCGCAAGGAGTGGAAGTAGTTTTTTGTAAAAGCGATTCCCAATACTATGAGGCTAGTTTCATTTGTCAGCAAATCATTGAGTTAGTTAAAAAAGAGAAATACCAATATTCGGATATTGCTATTTTATATCGTTCTAATTATTTATCGCGATTCATTGAGCAAGAATTAATGAGTAATAGTATTCCTTATTACATCTATGGTAGTTTAAAGTTTTATCAGCGTATGGAAATTAAAGATTTATTGGCTTATTTAAGATTAATGGCTGATGATCAAAACGAAATAGCCCTTAAGCGTGTGATTAATGTGCCGCGCAGAAATATTGGAGAAGTAACAATTGATCGTGTTAGCGAATATGCTAGAAAGAACAATATGACTTTCGCTCAAGCACTTGCTCTTTCATTAAGAATGGATGTTGAAATCACATGATCACCTAACCCCATTATGCAATTCTTGAAATTAATCCACCAATTAAAAGAAAACACTCAAAAACTTTCACCCTCTAAAGCATTACAAGAAATTATTAAAGTTACAAAATATCAAGAATATTTGGCTAGTTTAGATTTTGAATCGCGTTGAGATAATGTAAATGAATTAATTGCCGCAATAGAATACTATGAAGCTAAAAATCCAGAAGGAACAATTGAAGGTTATCTGCAAGAAATTACTTTATATACCGATCCCACCGAGATTAAAAAAGCACGTGATCAGTCTGTTTCATTAATGACAGTACACGTAGCAAAAGGTAGCGAATATAGGGTAATCTTCCTTGCTGCATTGAATGAAGGCATCTTTCCTGTGGCAATTAACGGGCAAACGACTAACCTAGAGGAAGAACGACGCATTGCCTATGTTGCTTTAACTCGTGCGATGGAACGTCTATATTTGACTTGTTCAGCCGGGCATTCTTTTGTTACCAATGCACCCTTATATCCTTCAAGATTCATTAAGGAAATGGACACAAAGAATCTAAAAGTTGTTGAACAAGGGATGAAATCCATTAGTGATGTTGATCTTTCTTGGTATGATTCCAAGTCTCCTGCCACTAATTTCGAAGATAATTACAATAAAGACGCTGTAGCATTTCAAATTGGCGACACCATTGCTCATGTGGTGTTTGGGGCTGGTGTTATTGTTGGTATTAAAGAAAATTTATTGGATATTGCCTTTAAAGCACCTTATGGAGTGAAAACATTAGTGAAAAATCACAAGGCAATAAAAAGAATGAAGAGTTAATATTCATATTAAAATAGATGTATGCAAAATAAAAACCAATTAATTCGTCAGGCATTAATGAAAGAGCGTTGAAAATTATTACCCAGCGTAAAAGTACAATGCGATCATTTAATTTACAAGAAACTATTACAAACTATTTTGTTACGTAATCCCACTCAGAAGTATGTAGCGGCTTATTGACCAATCGAAAATGAAGTAGATACCATTGCATTGATTGATTCACTATTATTACGTGATGTTAAAGTATGCATACCATACATTAAGAAGAATAAGATGGTATTTAAACCTATTACCAGCATTAACTTTGAATATGAATATTGAAAAAGCATGCGTCAACCAAACACTCCTGTAGAAATTAAGGGCGAGGACATCAAAATAATGCTTATACCCATGATTGGTTTCAGCGATAAGAAGAAACGCCTAGGCTTTGGTTTTAATCATTACAACGACTATTTAACAGCACATAATAAAATTTTTACGATTGGTTTAGCTTACGCTTTGCAACAAAGCGATACATTTGTTACTACATCGCGTGATAAAATATTAGATATGATTATTACGGAGAAGAGAACCATATAATGAATATTTTATTTATCGGGGATATCTTTGGTAAACCTGGCCGTAGGGCAGTTACAAAAGAGTTACCAAAGTTAAAGAAAGAGCATAATATCGACTTAGTGATTGCCAACGCCGAAAATACAACGCATGGTCGATCATTATCAATTCAACACTTCAACCTCCTACGCCAGGCAGGAGTTGATTATTTTACTTTTGGTAATCATACATGAGATAGTGAAGAAATTTATGATGTACTTAAAACACCATATACAATTAGACCATTGAATTTAAAAAAAGATACTATCCAAAATAAACACGGCGTGGGATCATTAGTCGTCAATGTTAAAGGCAAGAAAGTCAGAATCACCAACCTTTTGGGTAATACGTTGCAAGTGCATGACTTACAAGAGAACCCCTTTCCATTATTTAAAGATTTCTTAAAGACTAATAAGGCTGATATTCACATTGTGGATTTTCATACTGAAACTACTAGCGAGAAAAATGCATTCTTATTAACATTTGCCAAACAAGTAAGTGCAATTATTGGAACACACACTCATGTACAAACAGCTGATGAAAAGATTTACCAAAATACTGCCTACATTACAGATACAGGTATGACAGGACCAGCCTTTGGGATTATTGGTGCTAAACCAGATTCTATTCTAGATATGTTTATGGGTAAGTCGCAACGATTTCGTTTAGAGCCAGACAATGGTGTTTACCAATTTAACGGAGTTATCCTATCATTTGATGACAAGACTAGTGTTGTTAAAAAAATTACAAGAGTTAATATTTTAGAGAAGTAACAACAAAAATTACGAAACTAGTTGTTAGTTTCGTAATTCAAGTTTTTTAACTAATGCACGATAACGTTCAACATCAGTTTTTTCTAGATAATTTAATAATGAACGTCGTTGTGAAACTTTGCGATATAGTCCACGCTTAGTCGAATGATCTTTCTTGTTATCTTTGATGTGATTGGTGATTGCGTTAATTTCTGCAGTCAAAATTGCGATTTGAACTTCAGTTGAGCCTGTATTTTTTTCTGCTCCACCGAATTCTTTTGCTAAGTTTGCTTTAAATGCTTTGCTAATTGCCATATTATTTTACTTCCTATCTTAATGAGCTTATGCCTTGACCTAGTGATAAATGGAAGAGTTTTGTCACCAAGTGAAGGTTGTTATTTATATACTTATATTGAGAATAAGTCAAGTTTGAATTGAACCATTGTTCCGTAATTATATCCGTCAAAAACGAATGGCATAAAAGTGATAGTATATACATCGTCAGGAATATTTGTACCGCTTCACGCAATATTTGTCCTTCCATCACCGGCAATATCCATTGTCGGCGTGACTTTGCCAAGTGCGTTATCATGTTCGCTGTTTCTAGCTTTAACAGAAACAAAACTTTTAAATTGAACCGTTGCTACAGCTGGAGATGTGACTTTTACCCCGTTCCAGTAATAGCATAAAACACCTAAAAGGGGAGATACATCAGATAAATCATTGTTTGCTACACTAATTTCCCTTGATCCACTAACTCTTAATATGCTATTAAATACTAGACGCAAAGATTTAGTAACCTCTTGCATAGAGTTTTTGATATAGAAATGAAATTCAAGTGTGTAATCATCTCCGGACGTAATATTTTGTCCTACGCTGGACAAATTTCAAGATAACGTTTTACCCTCTAAATTAAAAATCAAAGGGTCATTTGTAGTTACACACTCAGCAGGCAGAACGCCGTATTCAATATTTTTAGAATCACCATTGGTTACAAGATCAAAAGTTAAAGCCGCATTCGTATCGGTTAATAATGCATGGATTGTGTAATTGTCCTCTCAATTGTCTACTTTCAGTGTTTGAGCTGGAGTTTCATCAGGTTTACAAGAAGTTGCAAATAAAGGGGTAACGCCCACCATTGACAGTCCCACCAAACTTAAAGATAATAATTTTTTAATATTTTTCATAACAAGAACATTATATGAAAATATTATTGGTTATTTAAAAATGTTTTATGGCTGCTGTGTATCAAATTATTTCCCTTGATACATATCAAGGTAAACCAAATAGATAATATTGGCAATTTCGGCATTAGTAGCGACATTTTTAAAATGCTCTAATCGTTTCATTGGTGTTTTAATATCGCGGTTCACAGTACGACGAAAGGATTTTGAAGAAGTCACACGGTCATCAACAATATCCTGGTGCTCGCTGAACAATTGTTCTAATACTTTGCACAATGCTTCTTGGTGTTCGTGGCTATTATTCAGATCAGCGTCTGATTTGATACCTAAATTCTGTAAACGTTTCTTGGCCTCACGTTGTTTAACATAAGCGCGGTATCATTCGGCCTCAGTCATATGTTGGTGTCTAGCTTCGCTGACATTACGTAATTTAACGATTAAGATATAAATAGATAGAATCATTGCCAATCCCTCAGCAACCGCAATGCCAATTACTTCATAAATAGGAGTCTTTTCAAAAATAAGCAATATGGCGTAAGTAATTCAGGCCACACTACAGATAGGATAAATAGCATACATCCATTTAGAAATTGAAACAGTGTTACGTGTTTTGAAGACAGATCATACTTCTGGGATTAATAATAAGAAAGTTAATATTACTGCAACCCACATGGATATCTGTAAAAATACACTAAGCAACATAAGAACCTTTATTGAAAATTAATTGTATTGATTATACGCTATTGCAAATAGATGGGGAATTGTGACGTTGAAGAGGGTGGCGTGTTTTGCGAGAAATAATTATTTTATCTTGGTATTTGTTACATTATCTACAGATATGTTAAAAATAATAAGAAAAAAATATTTTTTTAGGCAATATACAGTTAGGAGACCGATATAATATATGAGTAGAGAAAAAAGACAAACTAAGGTTGCTCAAATGAACAAAACTGAATGAGATATATGTAGAACGGGGCAACGTTTTAATGTTGATATTATTACGAATATCAGGAAAGAACCTACCACTAAGGATTTACTTAAACAATTGGTTTTGGATATGACAGTTGTTAAATCCGATATAGCTAGTTTAAAAATCAGTTTGACCCACCTTGACACAAGAGTAACTGAACTAGAAAACAGACTTACTAAACTAGAAAACAAGATCAATTTGACTGAGTCGACTAAACCAGTTTAAATTCCACTGCTTTTTTAGCCTTTAATGATGCAGCAACATTGATTAATCGTTGGTTAGACGAACCTCTATATTTATGGGAATGAGAATGCAAAGTATTCACATACTTACCATCTACTATGACATCGATCGTCTTTAATAAATTCATGAGGTTTTTATCGGCTGCGCTTTTCTTCATTAATTCTTCTCATGTGTAACCGGTGTAACACCAGATGTTAAAGCCTTGTTGTTTCAATTTTTGCCCTAAAGTAGCAAAACCTTCCGCTTGTTCAACGGGATCACCACCCGAAAAAGTGACACCCTCTAAATATGTTTCTTCTTTAATTTCTTTTACTAACTGGTCAACATCTCAGATTCGACCACCTTGGAAAGACCAGGTCTCAGGATTAAAACAATCCTTGCAATGATGTTTACAACCTTGGGCAAAATAAACTTTACGTAAACCTGGGCCATTGACCAGACTTTGTGGCGTAATACCCGATAAACGAACCGTTTGCTTAACCATACTACTTGATTTCGCGCGTATGACTCATTGTTTCTTCAGAAGTTACTTTATTAAGCCGAGCAGCGCAATCCTTGCAGTAACGAATATGAAAATTCATTCCTAAATAATTAATATTAGTGTTCTCATATGATCAACGAATTAATTTCTCAATTTGTTCAGCGCTTGGATAATCATCAAATTCGACATAAGAAATATGTCCACCATTACATAACTTATGATAAGGTGCTTCAATTTTAATCTTTTCAGCGTAAGAAATAGGGTAATCAACTGGTACGTGGAAAGAGTTGGTATAAAACCCTTTATCTATGATCCATTTCACGTTGCCAAAAACATTTTTATCTAACTTGGTAAATTTACCAGATAAACCTTCAGCGGGAGTAGCATAACAGCTAAAATTCATTTTGTATTTATCTTTATATTCGTCACATTTACGGCGTATATAACCAACGATCTTCAAACCTAATTCTTGTGCTTCAGCCGTTTCACCATGATGTTTACCTATTAAAGCTTTAATAGTCTCAGCTAAACCGATAAAACCAATACCCCAAGTACCGTTTTTCATGATAGGTTCAATGGAATCTTCCATTTTTAATCCTTCTGAACCTTTCATTAATCCTTGACCAATGACAAATGGTAAATCTTTTACTCTTAACTTCGTCAATACTTCATGACGGTGCAATAATTGGTCTTTAGCAAATTCAATTTTTTCATCTAACAATTTTCAAAACTTATCTAAGTTTTTCTTGGCTAGAATACCGATTCGTGGCAAATTAATTGTCGCCGGAGCGTTATTACCTCGGCCTTCCACGCCTGGTTCGCCATTCACATTAGACATGATGTAAGTACGACAACCCATGGTTGCTGGAATATACCCTTGATCATAATATTCCTTGTTAAAGTCAGCATCGATGTTCATGAATGTTGGATTCATTCTTTGACTAGTGACGTGACAAGCAATTTGGAATAAATAGTAGTATGGATCGCCAGGATCACGATTGACACCTTTTTTTACACGGAAAATGATGTTAGGGAAAATTGGTTGCTCTCCCTGGCCCATTCCTTTAAGGTATTGTTCTAAGAAGGATTGGCAAATCATTGCGGCTTCATCATTTTCAGGCAAACCAATGTTAATAGAACTAAATGGTACTTGTGAACCGGCACGTGAATGCATGGTATTAAGGTTGTATACCACGGCTTGCATAGCTTGGTTTACTTTCTTAGTTAACTCTTTAGACACAGCCTTATTATGTTTATCTTTGGGTAAATCTAATTCCCTAAATTTTTTATCAATCTCTTTACGTGAAAGGACGACGAATGGGGCTAAATCGTTATCAAAATTGGGATGTGATTGTCCACCAAACATATCATTTTGAGTGGCTTGTAGAATGATACATAACAATTCAGCCGCTACTTCGATATGTTTCGGTGGGTTAATGGTTCCATACCCGGTATTAAAACCTTCAGTTAGCATTTTTCTGGTAGGAATATGTAAACAATTAAGTGTTAAATTGTATGAATCTAAGTCATGGATATAAACATCACCCATTTCATGTGCTCGTGTCATTTCCTTAGGTAAAACTGACAATAAGACATGTCATTTATTGGCTTCCGAAGCAATTCGTAATAATTTTGCGGAGAAGTTATTACCAACATTAGCGTTATCACGGTCGGTTTCTACACCAATACGGTTAATGACCTTCATTAATTCCAATTTCGTTTCACGACGTTGTGTACGTTCATGACGATAATGATCGTAATCCTTAGAAAGTTTCTTAAAACCTTTTTTGTGAAGAGATTCGACAACAATGTTTTGAATTTCTTCAACGGTAAATTCTTCTTTTTTCAAATTTTCAATTCGATCGATAATTAATTCTTTAGCTTGATGAATTTGTGCTACAGAAATATCGCTACCTGTACCTTCAGCTGCTCGCATTAATGCGTCGGTAATCTTAGATTCATGGAAGCGCACTCGACGTCCATCACGCTTTAAAACAAATTTCATTAATTACCTCACAGCTTATGTAATTCCATTATAAGGAAAAATGTTTATGTCACAAAAAAACTAGTAAATAAAATTTACTAGTTTTTTTAACATTATAAATTCGTCGCTATTTTACAGTGACAGTATATTTGTTAATGATCTCGTCGATGGCTGTCCCATTCATGTATTCAATAATGGCTTTTGTTACTTGATTAACGACATGTATGATGTTAGTTCGCTCTTCTTTATCAAATTTGCCAAGGACATGTTTGGCTAAATCAATGTGACGGTTTTGTGGACGACCTATTCCGATTTTAATTCGCTGGAATTTATCACTATTTAATTTAGCGATGATGTCCTTTAATCCATTCTGTCCACCTGATGAGCCGCGTTTCTTAATATGAATAGTCCCCACATTAGTATCGGCGTCATCAGAAATTACCAATAAATGTTCAGGGGTGATTTTATAAAAATCCATTAATGGTTTCACAAAATCACCAGAAAGGTTCATATAGGTTCATGGTTTAGCAATAATAAAAGTATCATCTTCCACTACTACTTTAATGAAATGACCCTTAAATTTGTCTTCGCTCAAATTTAAATGTAATTCATTACATAGTTTATCAATCACCATAAATCCTACATTATGGCGTGTCTGCTGGTATTCTTCGGGGTAGTTGCCTAATCCTACAATCAATTTAATCATCGTGATAATATTATAAACTTTCTTTGCTTTTTGCAAAGATAACAATTAGTCTTAATTAAATTGATTGATTATTTCTTATGTTTTTTAACAATTGATTTAGTCTTCGATATTGGTGTTATTTTATCAAGGATATTCCCATTTTTCTTTAATGCAACGGACACATCGAACTTTAATTGTTCATTAAGGAAATATCCAGGTTTTAATTCAAAAAACTTTGTTAACTTGACGTCACTATCTGGTGTGATAATTCGTTTACCTGTGATTATCTCGCTGATACATACTGTCGTAATTTTTGTCTTACGCGATAAATCAGCTTGCGTTATATTGTTAGGAACTAGAAATTTATTCTTGAGAAAAACACCAATATCTCCAGTGCTAGTTTTTCTTTGTCTGCTCATACTTTTCTGTCCTTCCCTCTGCCATTATATAGTCATCCCCTTTCCTGCCAAGTAATTTACGCAACTATTTTAATAGGGCAAAAAAGCACACATTTTTACATATTTTATCTCGGTATTTATTGAGCTATCTATAGATATGTCAAAAATAATAAGAAAAAATATTTTTTTTCGACAATATATAGGTAGGAGGCCGATATAATATATGAGTAGAGAAAAAAGACAAACTAAGGTTGCGCAAATGAACAAAACTGAATGAGATAAATGTAAAATGGGTGAGCGCTTTAATGTTGATATTATCACCAGTACTGGGAAAGAACCTACCACCAAGGATTTGCTGAAAGTAATTATTGTGCGCTTAGACAGTGTTGAGACTCGTTTAACCCGTTTAGAATCTGATATGGCCGAGGTTAAGTCTCGTTTGACTAGTTTAGAATCTGATATGTCTAATGTGAAGGCAACCTTAATTGAGCATACGGCTATTTTGAAACGTAATAACCTTCATTAACAGCTATCTTAATATGTTTAGTCTTGCGAAGTCATCATATAATAAGTGACGATGTATTTAATTGGACAAGGCAGTGACACACACGAATTAGTGATAATGAAGGATGGTAAAATCATCCTGGGTGGTTTTAAATTTGCCGCTGGTTTTCGTGTTGTATCACACTCCGATGGTGATTTGGTATTACATTCAATCGCTAATGCTATCTTAGGCGCCATTCAAAAGGGTGACATTGGCCAATATTTTAAAGATACCGATGCTAAAATCAAAGGGATTAATTCTAGCAAGATCCTTAAATTTGCTCTTAGCTTATTAAAACAAAGTAAATTTAAACTAGTGAATGTTGATCTTACCATTACCTGTGAGAATATCTTATTAGGTAATAAAAAGAAAAACATCCAAGATTCGTTGATTAAATTACTTGGATGTAGATTTGTTAATGTGAAGGCGACAAGATTTGAAAAGCCTTCAAATTTGATTACTTGTGATACTGTATTGTTAGTTAATAAGTAGACTAAATATTATTTTTTGCTGGAGCTTGAGGCTCTGGTCAGTTTGTTAAGGGGACATTAGGAAATAAGGTTTTGAGAAGACTACCTTCATGTATTTCGGCTCCCCCAGTGCATCCCAGGTCAGGAGAAGTTTCATGAAGATAGTTTTTTAAATCTCCATCTCCATCTATACTAAAGTTTTTTGCCAATCCAGTATATTGACCAAAAACTAATCCATCAGCCATTCCCACGCCAATATCAACGACATTTTTTCCAGCAGCACATAAACCCTGGTTACTTAAAACAGATATGTGAATATGACTCGAACCTGTTGATCCACCATGAGTAAATTCTGTGTCAAAATCAGCTCTAGTATTTTTTGTCATTTTTTTGTCTTGCATTTCGACATTAATAACAATATTAGAAAATGTAACGCTCGTTCCGCTGAACTCATCGTTTATGATGGTTTGAGTTACTGTAATTGCAGTCAAAACAGACGCACAGAAAGCGTAAAAATATGAATCAACGTTCATGGAATTATTAATGGATTCTAACATACCTTTATCTTGGAAATGTTTTGAACTGAAATTACCAGATAATTGAGTTCTTGCATCTTTTACCCAGCTGGATGTTTCACTCACCATGAACGAGTTTAACTGAGACAAAGTTAACCTAGCTTCCCTAGACTCAGAGTCTCCTTTGCATGAAGTCATTAAAGGAATAACAGTAGCAGTACCGACTGCTAGAATTCCCCCCGACAAGGCCATAGATTTGATTAATTTTGATTTTTTCATTTTCCTTCTCTTTGAAACTTATATAAATATTATAGAGGATAAAATGCGGATTTAAGTTTACTAAATAAGTTATTGTTCTATTTAGCTTTAATATGGGAATCTTTACGGTTGCTTCTTATCTTACCAATAACCATAAACAAATTTAAAGCTAGCGGTAAAAGATTTCCAGCTCAAGTTGGGACACTATTCCAAAATGTTAGATCACCACTATGCACAATGGAGATTCCTAAAGCATAAATGATTAGGGCAATATTACTAAACATCATTAAGACGTGATTTTTTAAATCAATATGCTGGTAACTCTTAGTCTTGATGCATTTAATGAAAATCATGATCGAAATCACGCTCAATAATAGTGTTCCAATAAAGCCGATGCTAATGAAAATTCATAATCATGTTTGTTGTACTGCTGTCATAAATACCTCTATTCAGTTAATATAAGCATATTATATTTAGTTAATGGTTCATCTTTGTTCAAAAAATTAACGTTATAATTTAAATACATTTGCGGGGATGCCAAGGTCTCGACATGAGTACGATTCTTTCAAATGCAGTGGGGTTTGCCCCTTATAGCTAGAGGTTTTGCTAAATGACAAAACTAACAACGATAACATTAATCTAGATGAAGCTTTTATGATTAATAAGTTATCAACTCAATTTCAACCTAACTACGCTTTTGTAGCCTAGGCAAACTGAGTCTAAAGTATTACGGTTTTCTCAATTTACCGTAACACATTAAATAAATTGATATATCAAACCCATGTCTATAAGTTTGCTGAATCTCATAGACTATAGTAGTCAGGGTTGTTCTATTACCTAACTGGCTATCGAATAGCAAAATAGAACTAAACTG
>JAITXG010000051.1 GCA_031284865.1 Mycoplasmataceae bacterium
AAATACATTGACCATACTTTATTAAAACCCGATGCCACCATCAAAGAGATTAATCGTCTTTGTACCGAAGCCATCAAGTACAACTTTATGTCCGTTTGCATTAATCCCACATTTGTGCATCACTGTAAAAAAGTGTTAAAGAAATCGAATGTTAAAGTTTGCACGGTCATTGGTTTCCCATTGGGGGCTAATACCACCGATATAAAAATACGTGAAACGCAAATGGCAATTAAAGATGGGGCTGATGAAATTGATATGGTCATTAATATTGGCTGGTTAAAGGAACAAAAGGAACTATCGTTAGTTAATGAAATTAAAGCCATTAAAAAAGTTTGTGGTAATCGTTGCTTAAAAGTCATTGTGGAAACATGTTTGTTAACTAATGCTGAAAAAGTAACTGCTTGCCGTGTGGTATTAGCGTCTAAGGCTAACTTCATTAAAACCTCTACTGGTTTTTCTACTGGTGGTGCTACCGTTGAAGATATTCACTTGTTTGCTCAACATATGCCTAAACGGGTTGGCATCAAAGCTTCTGGTGGAATTAAAACATTTAAAGATATGCTAAAAATGATTAAGGCTGGTGCCACACGTATTGGTACATCTCGCGGTGTAGAGATCATGCAACAAGCTGAGTAACTTATGGACATTTTAAGCATCATCGAGAAGAAACGTTTCAAACAAGTTTTAACGCAAGCAGAAATTAATTACTTTGTAACTGAATATACCAAACGCAAAACAATCCCCGATTATCAAGCGGCCGCTTTTTTAATGGCTTGTGCCATAAATGGTTTAAATAATGACGAAACATTTTTTCTAACTGATGCCATTTTACATTCCGGTAAAACGGTTGATTTAAAAAGTGTACCTGGCATCAAGATTGATAAACATTCTACTGGTGGTGTGGGCGATAAAGTATCCTTAATTTTAACTCCCATCTGTATAGCGCTAGGGTTAAAGGTTGCTAAAATCTCTGGTAAAGGGTTAGGCCATACAGGTGGTACCATTGATAAATTAGAATCAGTCGGTGTTAACTGTAATCTGCGTGGTAACGAGTATTTAAATCTATTACGTAATGTAGGTGCGTATATTATGGCACAAACTGACGACCTCGTACCTGCTGATAAAATGATTTACAATTTACGAAACGCTACAAGCACGGTACAATCGCTGCCTTTAATCGCCGCTTCAATCGTAGCCAAGAAATTGGCTTTACATACTGACTATGTCTTTTTGGATGTTAAGGTGGGTGATGGTGGCTTTTGTCCCACGTTAGCGTGCGCCAAAGAGTTATCGCGCATCATGTTAAATCTATTTAAACGTTTTAAACGTAAGGCAATAATTCATATTACTAACATGAAACAACCACTAGGTCGCGCGATTGGTAATGCAATCGAGATGAAAGCTAGTATCGATTTCTTAAATGGTAATTATGAAAGTCTCGAAATCAAAGATCTAATTTTTGATTTCGTGGCTGATATCTTATTAACTGTTAAAAAAGTCAAAACACGGAATGAAGCGTTAAAAAAAATTAAAGCAGTCATCGACAATGGTTCAGCGTTAAAATGTTTTGACCGTTGAGTTACAGCTCAAGGCGCTAACATGCCCTTAATTAAATCTAATAAATATTTCGCTCCTGCTTACACCCACGAAATCAAAGCAAAGAGTAGCGGTTATATTAACTACCGCTCAGCCAAATCCGTCGGACTTACATCGTTTTACTTAGGGGCTGGTCGTTTACGTAAAACTGACAGTGTTGACTACCATGCGGGTATCTTCTTGAATAAAATACGCAACGAGCATATTAGTAAAGGCGATCTCATTGCTACCCTTTATTCTTCTAAACCTATCTCCCTTGACTCCATTAAACATTTCATTAATAACACTGAAATTAATCACCGCCCTATTAAAAGCGAGTCTATAATTATGGCAGTGCTTAAATAATCTTATGAAAAACAACGTCTACCAAGAACTTAAGAAAGTAATTAAAAACGCCCACGCGCCTTATTCGCGCTTTTATGTTAGCGCTATGGTGGAAACCGACAAAGGTAACTTCTATGGTGTCAACGTGGAGAATGCAGCTTATCCTAGTAGCATGTGCGCAGAACGTGTAGCAATTCATAACGCTATTAGTCATGGGGCCAAAAAATTTCAAGCTCTTTACTTATTAACTTCCTCAAATACTTTTATTACTCCCTGTGGTGCTTGTCGTCAAGTGATGAATGAATTCTTAAAAGCATCAACGCCAATTTATGTTTTTAATAATAAAGGCGCCCAAAAGAAATACACGCTTAGCACATTGCTACCTAATGCCATTAATTACACACAATTGATAAAGGCTACGCATGGAAGCAAGTAAAATTTATCAAATCTGATGTAATGCCACTAACTTAACGCGCCACGAAAAGAAAGCATTATCATCGTTATCAGCCAAAGAAATTAATGCTTACTTCGCCGACCAACTATTATCGTTTGGCACGGCTGGTGTCCGTGGTAAGATGGGTTTAGGAACACAACGCATGAATCGTTTTACTTATGTCCAACTCGCTTACGCTTACGCGAAATATATTAGTGTGACTTATCCGCAAAACCTTCAAGTAGTAATTGGTCATGATAACCGCATTGATTCGAAATACTTTGCTAAGCTCTGCGCCAAAGTCATGACTAGTTTTAAAATTCGTGTTTTGCTCTTTCACCACAACCGTCTGATGCCCACTCCGATCGTTTCTTATGCCATTAGACGCACAAATTCATCTGGCGGGATCATTATCACTGCCAGTCACAATCCGAAAGAATACAACGGGTTTAAAGCGTACAACCCCGATGGTGGACAAATTTTACCAGATGTGGTGGAAAGCATTAATACCCACATGTGTCCTGCGCACAAAATATTAGAATTAACTTATCATTCTCACAATAGACTGATTAGATATTTAAGACATTCCATTGTTAAACAGTATTTTCATGATGCGCGTGTCGCCCTAGTAAACTTATCAATCATTAATGAAAGAAAGACATATCCAATTGTCTTCACGGGGCATCATGGAACCGCTTGCCGTCTCGGTCCTCAATTCTTAAAACAACTTAAATTTAATATCAAGCCTGTGCGTGCACAAAGTTTCTACAATAGTAGTTTTATTAATTCGCCTAACGCGAACCCCGAGACACTTGATTCGTTTACAGCAGCTATCCAATATGCTGAACAGATCAAGAGTGAGATTTGCCTTGGAGTTGATCCGGACGGTGATCGCATGGCAGTCGTCATCAAAAAGAATAATCAGTGACGTCTGATGACCGGTAACGAAATGGGTATTCTCTACACGTATTATGTATTAAAGCATAAGCAATTCGCTGCTCCACCATTCATTGTATCTTCTTGGGTTTCGACTAATTTGGTGGATCGGATCGCCAATAAGTATCATGCGCATGTCTATCGTACAGGTACGGGTTTTAAATGAATGGGTCACCAAGTCAGTACTATCGGTGATCAAGGCTCATTCGTTGTTGCTTTTGAAGAAGCCATTGGCGCCTTAAATACTAATATTAATCGTGATAAGGATTCGTTTACCGCTAGTGCGCTCGCGTTAGAAATATATGACCACTACCGCAAACAAAAAATGGATTTGATTGATGCCTTACAAAAAGAAATTTATCCACAGTTTGGTTGATGATTTGGTAAAACCGAATCATATGCTTTCGATGTATTAGAGTGAAAACCACTCTTACAAAGTAAAATGGTAATCCTACAAAATTATCATGATGGTCATATTGGTTCACTAGCTATTAAAAAGATCCAGTG
>JAITXG010000053.1 GCA_031284865.1 Mycoplasmataceae bacterium
ACCAGCACCGCGTAATTTCGTTTTACCTAGTAAATAGACGTTGGAGATATTTTTAATCTTACGGAGGGCTTTAATGTCGGTATTGAGGGCATAGATCTTGACAGAGTCTGGCCAGTGACGACTATGGAGCATATGGGTAATGACATTACAACCAGCACCACCGATCCCGAAGATCTTGACATTGAATGTACCGATGTTATCATCAATATCATCCAAATTGTTTAAAGTATTGTTGGTGGACTTAGAAATACTAAGATTTTCCAACAATGTTGGTTCATCATTAACCTTTACTTCACTTACGATATTTTTCAAAATGTCTGACATAATTATTCTCCTAATTTGGCCGCTACCTTCGTCGAAATTAAACCGAGCTTGAGACGGAGGCCTTGTTTAATTTCTTCTTCGCTGGCCTCTTGCGAAATATATGGATCGATACTGTATGTATGGTCATCGTTGATGTTATCAGCATCATAGGTATATTGAATGGCAGATAGCATATTACAAATATTGCTTTCTTCTAAGCCGATCACTTGGTGTTTTAGTAATTCAACCGTTAAATGGCTAGGGGTTTCAAATATTTCAATTTGCTGATACATTGGAAAAATGTCGTCGCAGACGCTTAAATCAATTTTATTGATTTTTATTTTTAGTTTACCTTGTATTTTATTGATATGTTCATCAATCGTTTTAAAGAAACTACGATTAACGATTTTAATTACTTCAAACATATCTTTTGCAAAACCTTCTTTGATCACTAAGAATTCTTTGTTATGGATATTAAGGATTGGTGTTTGATCGTTTACTAATTCCAAATTACGTAAGGCACTAATTGTTGGAACAATATCAATGTTGTTGGGAATTTCTAGTAAGTTACGAATTTCATTTAAGATTCATCACGAGCCACAAGGTACATGTGAAACATAAACAATTTTACCGTTGGCATTATAGAAATTGATAGTGGTATTGTTATTCTTAATATCAACGATCACATAATTACTTTCACCTTCTGTGGCATGAGCTAAGCATAAACTATTACTTGTAACTTTTAAAATTCTAATCTTGATCGAATCCAATAAATCCATGAATTGATTGATAATTTCCTTACTGCAATTTAACGAATTGTATTGAAAACTAATTTCATTACCAGTTAAATTTGAAGGGAACGTGCTATATTTTTCTTGATCCAAGGTTCATGCTGTTGGACTGATTTCTAATACATATTCATCATTGATGGAACTTTGATTTTTTACTTTACTAACATAGTTTAAGTAATGCTTGTGATTCAATGTTTGATTAAACAATAAGAATGTAGGAGAAGTGTTGGAGTTAGTTTGTAACGGAAGATAACCGATGTTTAAAATGTAGCGTTTGATATTAATGCCCAAGAATTCATCAGCGCTCTTTGTCAACTTTTGTACACACTTCTGTAATTCGTTAGCATTGTTAAATTTAAAGTTGTGGTCAAGATAATCAAGTTTCATCTCATTAAAATACAAGCAATTTTGCTTATCATTTTGACGTTCTAAAACTAATAACTTAATTCGGTTATTTTCAAATGATAATACGGCGTAAACTCTTTTTAAAAAATACATAACATCCCTAATTCTTCATTACCGCTCGCAACTTAGCTGAACGTGCGCGTAAGTTGTTATTAATTTCATCATTTGTGGCTAATACTGGTTTATGAGTTACTTCCTTAAAATCAATAACCTCATTTAAGACCGGGACTTCCTTAGGAATATTGCTAGAAGTTCATTTTTGGAATGCTTGCTTAACAATACGGTCTTCTAATGAATGAAAGCTAATGATTACGACGCGAGCACCATGGTTTAATGTCGATGGAATAGTATTTAATAATTTTATCAAATTATCTAATTCATTATTTACTTCAATTCTAATAGCCTGAAAGTAATTGCGTGCAGGATGTTTCTTTTTAAATAACGTTGGTTTACCAACTGCGCCTTTGATAACATCAACTAGTTGCAAGGTAGTATCAATACTGTTTTTCTTACGGTATTTTAAAATAGCATTCACAACGTTGCGTGGATTAGCGATCTCACCATATTGTTTAAAAATGCTGGTAAGTTGTTTGGCATCATACTTATTAACAACGAAATGGGCATTAAGCTTTTGCGTTTGATCCATACGCATATCCAATTTGCTATCAAGGTGATAACTAAAACCGCGAGATGCATCATCGAACATTGGGCTAGATACACCTAAATCTGCTAAGACACCATCCACACCATTAATTTTTAGTTCTTTTAAAACATTACCAAGATTGGTAAAATTTGTTTTAATAAGTTTAACACGCGCGTCATGATTAAAATATGTCGTCAAGAAATCAATCGCTACTTGATCATTATCCAAACATATCAATCGACCATTGCTACCTAGTTTAGCTAAAATATTTTGAGCATGTCCGCCGCGACCTGCCGTGCAATCAACATATGTGCCGTTGGCATTAATATTAAGAAAGCGAATGCTTTCTTCTAAAAGAACTGGTGTATGGATATTAGAGAGATTAGTTAAGTTCATTTATTTTCTCCGCTAGAGATTCCCAGTTTTTCTCAGTGCTTTCATCATGTGCATTGAATTTCTTCTCATCTCAAATTTCCACTTTATCATTACGTCCAATTAAAACAACGTTTTTATTAATGCCAGCTAATTCCAACAAGAAATCAGGAATTAAAATTCTTTTTGCACTATCAATTTCAATGTCTTGTGCCTTACCAATTAATTTACGTTCAAGAATTCTGGTATCACTTTTAAATTGAGAAAAGGTATTTAAAACATTAGCATATTTTTCATAAGCTTCCATTGAACGTAGTTCAAGACAACCTTCGAAACCACGTGAGATAACAATGGTACTTGGGAGTTTATTCACGATTTTAGCAGGTAAAACTAAACGCTTCTTCGCGTCTAATGTATGTCTGTAAGTTCCTAAAAAAATCATCTACCACTTTCTCCCACTTTGATACACATTATATGTGATATCCCAAAAATGTCAAGTGTTTTTTTAAAAAAATTAAAAAGATGACTGGCGATCATCTTTTTTAATTGCTGTTGTTGAATATTATTACAAGAAAATAATGACTAATACCATGGCTGCGACTATTAATAAGGTTGCACAACTAGCACAAGAGACTAAGATAATTCTCCGTTTTTTTTCGCTGGTTGGAGTTTCTTTCTTGGGTTGTTTCATTATTTAAAATCCTTAGCTAGGAAATACATTGTTCTTAATAAGACAGCACGCGGGTGATCTTTGAATACATTAGTGGAAGCGATATCGGCATGGATGAAATTAGCGTTGGGAGCGAAATATTTTAAGAATTCAGCAGCAGTACAACTACCAGCGCTACGATTACCGATATTCTTAATATCGGCTATTGGCGTTTTTTCAATGTTTCAAAGGTATTCAAAATGGAAAGGCATTTGTCAGATTGGTTCACCTGCCGCTTGTGCAGCATTAGAAATTCAACTACGTTGCGCATTGTTGCTCATTCAAATTCCAGAGTACACATTGCCGAGTGCCACATCAATAGCGCCAGTCAATGTGGCGATGGTCATAATCGTATCCGCCTTTAAGTCTTGATGAGCGAAAGTAATCGCATCAGCTAAAATTAAACGACCTTCGGCGTCAGTATTCAAGATTTCAACAGTTTTACCACTATATGATGTGATTACGTCGTTAACACGAAAAGCATCATTACCGATATCATTACTAGCGATGGCGCCAACACCAACTACGTTTGCAGGGATTTCCAATTTAGCTAGGGCATAAATAGTAGCAAAGGTGATTGCAGCACCAGACATGTCCATATGCATTTCTTTCATGTGGTCACCAGGTTTTAGATTTAATCCACCAGTATCAAACATAATTCCTTTACCAATTAGTGCTAATTTTTTGGCTTTAGTATGTGCACTATGATATTCAGCAGTAATAATTCGCGGTTCATTAGCTTTGTTTGATGCTTGACCAACGGCTAAGATTAAACCCATTTTTTTATTTTGTAAATCAGCCTTATGTAGAACATTAATATTTACTTTACCTTTTAATGTTTTGAATTTATTTAACAAAATTTGTTCAAAACGATCAGCATCTAAATAATTACTTGGCATCGCCATTAACTCTGTAGCAAATATTTCAGCCTCATTTAAGACTTCTGCTACTTTTAGCGCAGATGCGTATTTATCAGCATCCACAATAAAGTTGTGTTCGATGCGAGTAGGTTTCTTAGTCTTTAATGTGTAAGGATGATTGAAACAAATATCGGCTGATAAGAATCCGTTTAAGCAAGCTAAAGCATCCTTGGTATCTAATAACTTTAAAAAACTATTAATATCAACACTGATAGCTTGTTTTTGTTGATGAAAAAAATGCAAAAGACGGCGATTTACTTTAATGATATCAGCATGAGCTTTTAATGGTCAATAAATCATCTTGCCCTTGGTGAAATATTCGCCACAAGCGTGTTTGCCATTATTGAGCTGGTCTTTTAATGAAATGGCCTTTAATGTTATTTCTGGTTCTTTAGTAGTCTTGTATTTCAACATAATTAATAATTCTATATATTATTTTAATCTTATTTTTTCAGATTTTATTACTTTTAGAAACATTCAATATGTCGAGGCTAATGATGAAAGATAAGGAAATCGAGTATTTGTAAGAACTGCTTGCAGCTCTTTTTCAGAAACCCAGACATTTTTAGAAACGCGTTCAAAGATTGTTCCATCGCCAGTTTTTTTATTTACTTGCTTACAATTATCGATATTAACAACATAGTTATAAACACATTCATTCATCTGTGTGGTACTAACGGCAATACAATGAGCAACAAGGTTTGCTTTCTTAATTACATAGTTAGTCTCTTCATAGACTTCTTTAATGACGTTTTGTTCTGGTGTTTCGCCTTTTTCCATTGAACCAGTAACGCAACAGGGGTATAGATCAGTTCATTTAGCTTTTTTAATTTCATTAATTTTTAATTCTGGCAACGGTTGATAGCGCAATAAGAAAGCATAACCACTACCTTGCTTTTTATAAAGTAACGTGGCAGTAGAATTGACGTTACGGCGTTCTGCAAATATGAATCCTCTAGGACTTTCTTTTAAATTAACTCAATAATTTTTATGTAAAATTTTAGTCATTATTTTTATCAAAGAAATTAATCTTAGCCTTATATTTGTCTTGTATTTTCATTTTATTAAAATAATATACTGTATTGCTAATAAGTGTTTTAGCACCAGCAAAATATTGGATAAGTTCCATCATGTTAAATAATTTAATCTGAGTAATGCGTTTTTGAAAAATGTAAAAATAGATTTCTAATAAAGCTGGAGTTTGGTAAGTGATATTCATATTAAACACCACATTATTATGTGAAATCATGTTACGTAAATGCAAAGTATTTTTCAAAAAATCAATGAACCCATTGGAATGCTCACTTTGTAAACCAAAGTTATTTAAAATACCATTATGCACGGATGAGTCTAAAGCAATGAACAGTGAAAATGTTGTAGCAAAACTCCATGTTAGACACATAACGTCTAATGGGCAGTTACGTCATCGAATCACATCATCATGAATATTTTTTTGCACATAAATACGTGTCATGGATGATGTGGGCAGATACTTAATTAACTTACGGATGAAATTGTCATACGATATTTTGGGTTCCACATTTTTAAGGTTTGGCAAAATACGATCTTGGATATATTTATTTTCAAATTTCAGTAAGCATTTATCCCTGATGTTATATTGATTGATAATTTCATAAACAACATTGGTGTTGATTATTTTCTCGATAACTAAGATAAAACGCAAAATATGGTTAGCCATATCACGATCAAAAGTATATAGATTAATTAGTTCATCCGAATTTGCTTCTGGATCATAACGGCGATTTTTGGAATCAATATAAAAAGGGTCGCTATAGCCATGGATGAAGGTGTTGTAGTTAAAATTACGAATGTAATAATTCAAAGTTGCTTTGTTACCTATTTGTAAGCCGTTTTTCGATAATTGTTTGATAATATCGCGTGAATTAACAACTTTTGACATACTTTAATAATAGCGTAAATATGTAAAATAGATTTAACTAAAAATAGAATTAATTTTAAAGGGATGATTGCCATTTAACATGTCTTTGACAACGGTCGGTTTCCTAGATGGTAATTGTAATTTGGTAATGATTAGTGTACCTTTAGCTGTGTTAACAAAGATGCCTTCTTTATTAATATCAATAATCTCGCCACAATGATTTACATCATTTTCGCTTGCTACAGTATGAGCTTCGATGATTTTGACATTTAAGTTCTCATACATGGTATAAGCAATCGGCTGATCAAAAAGGCCACGTACCTTAGCTTCAATATCAACGGCATTGGTGTCTCAATGAATTTTTTCGTCGTCTCGTGAAATGTTCTTAGCAATTGTTACTTGTTTTACATCTTGTTTAATACGTGGAACATTTTCATTAAAAAGGTTATGTATTTTTTCAACAATCATTTGATAACTAATGCTCTCTAGTTTATCATAAAGACTACGATAAGTTTCGCTGGCTTCAATTTTAACTTTAGTTTGGTAAATAATATCTCCAGCATCTAATTCTTTAACCATGAACATCATGGTAACACCAGATTCTACATCTCTTTTTAAAATTGCTCAGTGGATTGGAGCACCACCTCGCCAGCGCGGTAATAAGGAAGTGTGAATATTAACACAATGAAATTTGGGTATTTGTAAAACGCTTTCAGGTATTAATTGTCCATAGGCGCATGAAAGCATTAGATCAGGTTTCAATGACGAGATCTTTTCGTAAATTTCGTTCATCTTTATTGGCTGAAAAACAGGGAGATGATGCTTTAATGCCAGTATCTTAACAGGATTTAAGACAATGTCTTGTTTACGACCAACCGGCTTATCGGGCTTAGTAATAACACCCACTACTTCTACATCGGTATCAAGTAAGGCTTGTAGGCAACGAGCAGCAATTTTAGGTGTTCCTAAAAAGATAACGCGATGTTTCATTATTTATCTTTCTGAGTTTTCGCTTTAACTTTTTGCATTTTAGCGCGCGATTTAACTTTAGCTTTTTCGGCTTTCTTACGTTGTTTAGCTTCTAAACGACGGTGTTGCTTATCAGCTTTAGCAGATTTAACTTGTTCTTGTGATTTAAGCGGAGCAATTCATTCCATTTCGCGGTCAAAATCTAATTGTCCATTAATGACGATTTTACGATCCCAATTCTTTTTAGAAATTTTGGTATTGATAACTTCACATTCGATGGCTCGTGAAGGATCGGTGTGTAATGTTTTCGTTTGACGTGTTGTGAAACAAACCACATATAGATCACGTTCTTTCGGACGCTTGCTTACAACCTTGTTAGCACTTTTCTTATTATCAATCTTTAATTGTTTGAATTGTCAGTCACGTATTTTAATTTCTTCACGTTTTTTTCTTTTAACGAAACGCGAATCGTTAGGATTGATAAAATCAATTCCATTACGTTTAGCCACATAAGAATCGACGATTTCTTTGCCATATTCGTTAATATCTTTTAAATATTGTTTAATGGTTCTTCACACTTCGTCTTTATTATGTCTAGTACTAATTGATGAATTAACAGTTTTGTTTTTTCGCTTTTTTAAAAAGACAGGGATACCAATGGCTAAAATAGCAATAATAATGAATAATGTAATAAATTGCATATTTTACTCCCTACCACTATTAGTGACGTCTTTAATAAAGAAGGCTACCATATCAGTCAAATCTTCCAAAAACGTTTTAGTCTTCACATCAATTTTATTTTTCTTGGCTCATTGCACAGTGTTCTTGATGGCTTGACGCACATCGTTAGCACGGGCCGCAAATTCTTCAGTGAAATCCACGTTCTTATTATCACGAACAGCATTCGCGTGTACTTTTAATTTGATCTCATCAATCTTCTTTTGCGATGCATCGATGGAAGCATTATTATTACTTTTTTGTTTACTGTTCGCCATAATTATTTATACATTATAACTCAACACTATATAATACCTATTGATGAGTTATGACTCTGATTCACTAAAATAGGAACAAAATATGGCTAATATCAAATCTAATATAAAAAACATTCGCAAAACAGCAAGACGTAGTGCTCGTAATAAACACGACATTACTGCTTCACGCTCTAAAATTAAACAAGCACGTAATACACCTAATACAACTAACTTGGCTGCTGCTTATAAGAAAATTGACTCCATTGCTTCGAAACGTAAAATTCACAAGAACAAAGCTAATCGACTTAAATCACGTTTAGCTAAAGCCAATAATCGAGTAGCAAAAACAGCGGTGAAATAATGCGATTACTGCGTAAAATTTGCTTGCTAGGCTGTGCATGTAGTGGCTTATGTTTAAGCACTATTTTACTTACAAGTTGTAGCGAAAAAACTAACCCTTTTGCTAATTATAAAGTTGGGCAAGAAATTCATGTTAATAGTATGAAAGAAGCACAAAGCTTACATGATGTGGCAATTACTAAATTACCAGTTGAGAACACGATAAAGAGTATTTCTAAAAGTACAGCTGGTGCAAATCAATTGATAATTGAGATACAGGGTAGTTTGCCAGCAGCTTCGGATGAGAATGCAAAGGAATACGGTGGAAGTATCATATACTGAGAACTTGCTTATCATGTGTCATCAGAAGTATTAAATGGTTCTAAAAAGGAAGCTAAAGGATCAATTATTACTGGAAATGATTTTTATGTACCTGGTTACGGGGACGGTACTTCTGCCCCTACGCCTCCCCAAACTGGAACTTCAATTATTACTTATTCGATTGACGGAAAAACGAAAGAAATTCCTACAGGTACTCAAGTTACATATGGCGTTATTGACGGAGATAATCATTTCCACATTCGTTTTGGAACATCCGCTCCTTTTATTGATAATTGGAAAACCCGCGTATTACAAAATGTTAAAGTCGTAAATTAATTAACATTAATATTCTTTTTGTGTCACCACAATTGTTTGTATTGTCAACGCTCTACTTGTCATGTGTACATAAACACTAGTCAAGCTAATACAATTGATCCAATTACTACTCAGTTGATAATATCAGCAGCGCGGAAATAAGCATCATAGTTCTTTTCGGTTAATGGGCCATTCTTCATTCAAGTAGTGAAAAGTGTACTGCACATAATACCGATTGATAATACTGATTGATATACACCCATCGGAGACTGCTTATGCGTTTTGAATGTCTTTTGTAAAATAAATCCAAGAATTAAATTGTAAACAATTCCATAAGCAAAACCATTAAGAATGTGAATGCCCAAATAGCCATAAGGATTAAGGATTAATGTGCCCAATCCTTCATATGCAATTCAAACAACGCAACCAATCGTAAATGTTCACATTTTACCAATCTTATTAATTAATATTAACCCCGTGATGAGTCCACCAATTAATTGACCAAAACTAAATAACAATGATAAATAACTTTCATAGTATCTCACTTGAACTACTACACTATCTGCTTTTCCCCAGTCGGGCAAATCCATACCGGCAGCATGATTGGCTAAAACTTCGATGTGTAATTGAGCAATAGCACCAGAATTAGCAAATTTAATAAAGGTAATAAGTGAACCTAGTATGGCAATTCAAACGAAGTATACTCATTCATTTTTAGTGTTAATAGGTTGTTTTTGCTTTTGGTCTTTATACATTAATCCGACATTTTCTTTCATAAAGAAGGCGAGGATAAAGGTAACAACAACAATTGCCAAACCAATTCCCCACATAATTTGGAAAGCGGGGATATCAGTTTCACTAGCTTTCATACTAATACCAGCAGTACGAACGATGGATTGAATGGCTGATGAAATGAAATCCGCCAATAAAGGTGGGATAGATAATATTGATACAGTTAAGAACGAACGAGATTTACCATATTGTTCATTAAATAATAATTGGTATGTTCCAATACAACTTGCTCCAACTCCCACACCAATGGATTGCAGAATATTTGTTGTTAAACAAGGATAAGCAATAAAAGGAATGAAAGTAACAAATTGAATGATTAAAGCTAAATAGATCATTTGCTTACGGCTGTGACGTTGATATGAAAATCAATCGGCGAAAATTCTGGTGAAGATACCGATAAAACCATAAGCACACATTGGGATCATTCAAACCCATCCTGCTTTTCCGGAAATAGCCATGCTGACATTGCCGGTGTATTGTCTTAATAACATTAAGGGAATTCAAAATAAAATGTAAAGAACAAATAATAACTTATAGCCTTTTTGTTCAATCTTAATTGCTCTTACAACAATGATGGCAATCGCAACCGCAACTAGAAAAACGCCTAAGTTGACAAAAATAGAAGTTAAGTAATTATAATTTGCGGCACCGACTAAAGTTTGCATGACTCTGTACGAATGAAGCAATTATAACAGCGTAATGTTTAAAAAAATATTTTGTTCAATATGGTGTATTCTAGTTAAGCACTGGTTTTTGCATATTTAGAATGCGATCAAGTCAAGTTTTAAATTTAGGGTCGGGTTGTATTTTCGGTTCAAAATAAGTATGCACGTATTGGCTCAATTGGGTGGCTAAATATTGTTCATCATATTCGGGGTGACTATTAAAGAAGTATTCATAAATGACAATTAATATTTCGTTAGCCAACGTTATCAAAGAGGGTTCTTTCATTAATAACGTATCAATGAGCTTTTTAGTATTCACAAAATACGGTTGTTGTTCAAATTCAAAATCGCTATTGGGATTTAAATTAAATGTTTGCTTGTTAATCTTGTTGAAATATTGAAATTCATAATCCAAATTACAGAGCTTGATTTGCGACAAAGCGAAGATCTTATCGTTATTAGGAATGTTTTTATCAAGAAAGATCTTGTTTAAATACATTAAATCTGTCTGTTCAATCTCTTGGACAAATTTGGCTAGAAAATAGCTTAGAACATTCAAGTCTAACTTGCCGTCACGATAAATGTGTGCTAGCATCTCCATCTTGTTCATCTTGCTAAACTTGTCTTTAATTCGATTAACAATTACTTCGCGATTAACTTCAATGTGTAATTTTTCAAATGTTTCAATGTATTCACTAGGAATATAGGGAGAACTAATTTCTTGATTAACTAGTTCTAAAGCATCTTCCCATTGTTTCTTTTGCTTTAGCTCATTAATCTTCTTTAAAGTGTCTTCATAATACTTATTCATTTTACTCATCGTTATTCCTCTTAGTTTTCATGTGGCGATTATAGTAATCGATTAATTCACGATCAATGTATTGATCAAATTCACGGTTTTTAAAACTTTTAACAATATCAGCTTCGACTATTTTAATTTTCTCTATTAGCTTTTGGGGGTATTGGTACTTCACCTTATTTTCACTATATTCATCTAGATCCACTTCATTAATGATATCGCCCTTGGCATTAGGGATACGGAAGTCTAAATCAAAGTCAATATATTTAATAATGCCATGTTCCATAATAAAGGGGCTCGCTACATTAATGTAGCAATAATACTTATTGTTTTTTTCCGAAACGATCATATTGTACCATTCGTGTTTAAAGAAATATCAAACACTTGGGCGATTAATTTTAGAATGGTAGAAATGCTTGAGATCATCGGCCGCAGTGATGACTTTAGTGTTTTCCGTTACAACGCAAATATATTCATCAGTCTCTTTGATAATCGTAGGGAATTCCCATGTACGATACAATCAACCATTGAATTTATAAGCATGAATAATAACTTTTCTGTTTATTTGCATATATTCTAAGGAACCGTTCAACACCACATAATAAAATGAAATATTGAAAATCGGCCGCTTACTATCTACACAAATATTATAGTGGCTTTATTCATCTAATATTGTATTTTCCAAATATACAGTCAACCAAAGGTTGACTGTAAGTGTTAAAAATTATACTTTCCAAAATATTTTTATTTCTTGTAATAAAGGTATATAATGCAGTTATTAATGAAATAGGAGAAAAAACATGGCAAGTAAACCGTTAACGAAAAATCAAATAGTTACTGCATTAGCTGATTCAACAAAATTCGCTAAGAAAGATGTCGCTACAGTATTGACTTCATTGGAAACTTTGATTCAAAAACAAGTGAAATCTGCAGGATCATTCAGATTATTAGACTTGGGTAAATTCAAGACTCGTTACAGAAAAGCTAGAACTGGTCGTAATCCAGCCACTGGTAAGACTATCAAGATTCCAGCTAAAACTGTTATTAAGTTCAGCGCAAGCAAAGCTTTTAAAAGCTTAGTTAAATAAGTATTGAACGCTAGAATAAATTCAAAGGGTGACCTTTGGATTTATTTTTTTAACTGCGAAATTAGTTCTAATATACCAGGAAAGACTAATTCTAATTTAGTGCAGGATGACTTAATCGTTTCATAAGGAATGGTTTTACCATGATTGTTTTTCGTTCAAGTCTGTATCCACGTAAAGTGGATAAGATAGAATTCCTCATAACCGGTGAAATAAACGATTAAGAAACACCAATGGCTATGTCTGGTTGCTTCTTTCAAGTATTGAAATTGATGGGTTTGTAGCTGATTTAAAGAAAACCCGTCATTAGCGGTTTCTTTCACTTCAAATTCAATATGTTGACCATGGTAACATCCACAATAATCGACTAATGATTTGCTTAATAGTTTACCCAAGATGACACCAGTGCTCACATTTTTAATAATTTTGATAGGCACCATGCGCTTTTCAATTAGGGCAATTCCGTGTACGCGATAATATTCAATCGTACGATTGACTATCTCTTCAGCATACATTCCGCGATTAGTGTTCATACTAATAGATTGCCGGAAAAAATGAAATTTTCTTATTTATTTTAAAAAATCTTCACTTTATTCAATAAAAAAGGCGCCAATTTCTTTCTTTGTATTTCGCTTGCCACAGTATTTAATATGGCCGTCTTCAATGATAACTAACCAATTAATCAAGTTATCAACATCTTTCAAATTATGCGTCGAGATAAAGATAGTTTTACCTTTGGCGTGTAATTGTTTCATGACTTGATTAAAGATAATTCGTGTTTTAGGATCTAAGTATTCAGTCGGTTCATCTAATATGATCAACTTATGGCCACAAATTATGGCATTAATGATTAATACTACCTTTTTTAAACCAGAAGACAGAAGTTTAAAAGGCATTTCCATTTTGGTTTCACTTAAGCAAAATTTATTTGTGTATAACTTAATTAGAGCATTGGTTTCGTTAATGGTGTTACCAGAGCACAGACTTTGTTCGTATAAAAAATGGCGACTAGATATATTTAATTTAAAATTTTCCTTCTCACTTAGATAGCCAACCCCATTACGGGAGATAGTCTTAGTTGATGAAGCGCCATAAATAAATACGTCACCGTATTTATTGGGGATAAGATTTAAGATGTTTTTAATGGTTGATGTTTTTCCTGCACCATTATTACCAGCAAAAATACATATCGCATTGTGGGGGACAGTGAAATTAACATCATTTAGAATGACATATTTACCCTTCTTGTAGTTAAGATGTTGGACATCTAATGCATTAACCATTAAATAAGCACCTCCTCTCTTTGAACCAGCAATAGACAAATAATTGTGCTAAGTAAAATACCGCCACTATAAAGAATAATGGGAGCAATAGAGCTAAATCAGAGGTTGTGATTATTTTGCGAAGCATTGGAACCAATGTTGAAGTAATTGATGAACACAAAGAGATAAATGAGAATCGAAAGGAAAGTAATACACAAACTGATAATGAATTTCATTCTTGTTTGAGTTAGCAAGGTTCCGATACAAGCACCAAAACACCCAATAAAAACATAAGAGAAGAACAATCCATATGGATTCATATCAGTTGTTAAGAAACTAAAAGTCTTGGTTTGCGATCAAAGAATCAGGTGGATAATCAAGTAAAATACGAAAACAACAATACTGAATATGAAAACAATCAAATATGCCACAAGTGTTTTAATTGTATAAAAATATGGGCGTTTAATGGGTTTAGAAAGGTAATAAATTTTTAAGCCGTCATTAATGGTTAAGTCGCCAACTAATCAGCCCTCAATAATAATGCAAACGAAAGTAAAAGGCAATACATTGGCGAATCATGAAGCATTAGCATAATATTGATAATAACTTAAGACTCCTGGAATTATTAAAGGTACGATGAATAAGTAGAATGCGATTAAAGATAATAAGATAGATGTACATATGATAAATTGTTTAGATTTAATTGTATGTAGGAGCGATTGGATGCTGATTTGACGATAAATTTTCATGTGGTTATCCCGGGTTGGAAATGTAGGTAATATCACTAGATTCTAGTAAAGCATAACAACCCATTAGCGCTTCTGATAAAAATAACTGTAAAGATGGCTGTTTATCAACTATCTCAAATTTTGAATACGTGACTAGATTTCACCATTGATAATCAACGCCATCAATAGTGAATGTTCTTCAGTTTTCACTTATACAACGATTCATATCAGATAACCTAAGATCTTTTCGTTCTCTTACAGTGTCTTTATCTAGAAGCGCTCCTTCAAGATTCATGAATAAATCACTAAAGGTTTTATCATCGGATGGATATAAATAGTTTGTAATGGTGAGGTGTGGTTTAGAGTTTCATCAAGAGACATTAGGATAAGTCGGATTGCTAATTAACCCTAAATATCATGAACAGATATAAAGACCTAAATAGCGTTCCCATTCTTGAAATAAAGCAAATGCCCACTGCGTTGATTGATAACTATGTTGATATTTTTGTGAGTATATACTCATATCAAGATTAAGCGAGTATGTATAACTTGAGTCAATTGTAGCTGCTGTTAAGCAAAGAAAATTACCCATTACCTTACTTTTATCTGGGTATGAGTGGTCAAGTCCGCTATTATTTGGTAATCTTGTCATGGCTAAAAGAATATATGGTGAATTAATTGCAAAGTTATAAGTTAGTTCACCTCTGCCTAGCCATAAGTATTTAAATGCGGCATCTAGATGAATTGTTAATTTTGTAAATGTGCAATTAGTGGTATCGTAGGTAAATGCGATGTGGTACTCACCTCTTGTAAGTGTCCCAAATGACGATACAAATTTATCTTTAATAACGGCGCCCGTGTTAACGAAATCAGATTTAAGAGCATTTAGTATATTATTTATCTCAAGTGATGATGGCGTTCCATTAGTTTTGTAATTATTGGTGACTACATTGAAAGTTGTACACCCTAAATAGTTTGGAATCTGTGCAGAGTAATCAGACGGAGCGATATTGGCACTCATTAAATCAATTTCTAAATCACCATCAACAACCGGGGAAGCTGGTTGAAAATCAGAAATATGTATTTTTTTTATGGCGGTTTCGCTATTAGGAACTTCCGCTTTAACATTAATATCAAAACCAGGCATATTACTGGCTGGTTCAATTAGTTTATAAGAAATTACTTTTTGATTGGCCAAGACGGTTTCTTCATATTGTACATATTGCTCATAGCCAGATGTAACGTTAATGGAGACAGATACATTTTGATCATAGTAATATTGTCATCCTACGTTTGTATAAATTTTTGTATTAGTTGATCAGCTGCCGATATTATCACCAGTAATTTTGATATAAGGTTTAACAACCGAACAAGACCCTAGAAAAGTTGTCGTTATAATAGCTGAGCCAATCGTGCCAAAAGCACATAATGAAGCTAATAATTTTCTGTTGGATTTTCTTTTAGACATAGTTGCTAACGTCAAAAGGCAAACCCTAGCCTTTGGTCAGTTTGGGGTTCAAATGACGAACAATAAATTGAGTTAGTTTGAGAGAGAGAGAGAGAGAGAGAGAGAGACGCCATTAGCTCATTAATCATAAGTATTTTACTTATTTATTTCCGCTGAATCTTAACATCAAGATTAAGATGTTCCAAACAAGACCAACTAAATCCATCAATAGTTTGAAACCAAACATTAAGGCAAAGTTTCAAGCAATCTTGGGTTCAGCTAAATCAACGAAGGCTTGGATTCGATTAATAATGGTAAAGTCAAAAATCATATAGAAGAAGAAGAGAAGTGTAGAAAGAGCGATTAAAAGAATTCAAAACTTATCAATGATGTTAGTAAAAACGCTCGTAAATAAAGAAACGAAGAATAGGGCCATAAAGATCATAAAGACAATGAAGAAGCCAATGCTGAGCATGCCGATAAATTTCATCATAGACATTGCTGCTTTATCAGACATCTTATAACCAATTAAACCAGCGACTAAGAATGCTAATCCGCCCGCAGCAAAGGCTAAAGTGATTAAATATGTACCTGTACTACCGCGGTATGACAATTGGATTGCCGCAAATAAGATGCCAAAGCCTAATGCATATCCAATGGTATACAAGGTAAATAGGATAGCAATGGTGACTTTTGATACTTTTTCAATTCTAGCAAAAGCAACCATGGCCATAATTTGTGAGACCAAAATAGCGATAATCGCCACTGGCCACATTCAACCGGGAACACCATTACCCTGTTCCAGTGAGTTTCATATTAACATGGAAACTAATGTGGCTAGAACACCGATAATGATAAAACCAGCCCCAGCAATCATTGTCGCTTTCGACAATAAAGACATTTGGTTAGTTCTAAACTGTTTACGAACAGTTGTTACTTCACCGACGTTATTGTTAACGGAATAATCTTGGCTCATATGACTTAGACTCCTATATAGAGTTTTAATTATATAATAAACTTTGTGAAAACTTTGACATTTTATGCGTTTAGATCTTTATTTAGTAAAACAACAAATTTGCGAAACCCGCAATAAAGCGAAGGCTAGTATTTTGGCTCAGCAAATTAAAGTCAATGATCTTATTGTTGATAAACCAAATTATGAAGTAAAAGCTGATGATCAAGTCAGTAAGACTCCTAATGAGGAATATGTTTCACGGGGAGCTTATAAGTTATTAAAAGCACTCGAGACATGATCTATTAATCTTACTAATAAGGTTATTTTAGACATTGGGGCATCAACCGGGGGTTTTAGTGATGTGGCCGTTAAACAAGGCGCTAAACGCGTTTATGCGGTTGATGTTGGTAGCCAACAATTGCATCATTCATTACGTAAATTAAATAACGTTCAAGTCTATGAACATATGAATTTCAAAGACTTAACTTCCGCAATGTTTATACAACAGATTGATTTTGTCTTGGCAGATGTGTCATTTATCTCGTTAACATTCTTAATCAATAAACTAGAAATACTATTGCCATACAAACATTTCGGCATTTTCTTAATAAAGCCAGAATTTGAACTATCAGCATCTGAAATTAAAAAAAATCGTGGTTTAGTGACCTCACCTTCGTTACGTAAGAAAGCGGTAGACAAAATTCGTAATTATGCTATGGAACATCAATACAAGGTATTGGGGCTTTGTGAATCACCCATCAAAGGGAACAAAATGGGTAATACCGAATATCTCATCTATTTGGAACGCTCATAATGAAATATATCCTACACATTGATATGAATTCGTTCTTTGCCTCATGTGAAGCAATTGACCACCCAGAATACCTCAACAAACCTTTGGCTGTTTCTGGTAAAACCAAACGCTCTGTGGTTTGCTCAGCTAATTATTTAGCGCGTAGTTATGGCGTAAAAGCTGCTATGCCCATTTATATGGCGCAAAAGCTGTGTAAAAATTTAATTGTGGTTATTCCGCACTTTGATTTATATCATCACTACAGTGAATTATTCATTAACGTTATTCAAACCCAGTTCACTAATATCATCGAGATTGGCTCGATTGATGAATGTTATGCTGATATTACCTCATTAGTGAACGCGAAGAATGATCCGCTTAGCATTGCTAAACGGATTCAAATAGCCATTAAACGAGCAACTGGATTGGGCTGCTCCATTGGAATTGCTAACATTAAGTTTTTAGCCAAAATGGGCAGCGAATATAAAAAACCCATGGGCATTAGTACGATGTGAAAACAAGAACTTCCCACTAAATTATGACCACAGCCAATTGAGAATATGTTTTGGATTGGCAGATCAACTGCTCAATTGTTAAGAAAGAATGGCATTACCACCATCGGTGACTTGGCCAAAAAAGAGAATAAGTCTCTTTTACAAAAATTATTAGATAAAAATTGAGTGGTACATTATGAACATGCCAACGGTATCGGCGATGATACATTGGATTTATCACATAATACCCCCAAATCTATCGGTTCTAGCGAAACATTCTTAAATGATACAGATGATTTTGATGAAATCAAAGGTAAGTTGATCGAATTGACTAGAGATTCATTTAATCGCCTCCAACGCCACGAGCTACAATGCAAGACGTTAAATGTATCAATTAAGACACCAGATTTCAAGTTACACACTAAGTCTTTAACTTTAACAAAATATATCAATGATTTTGAGCAAATTTTATTAAAGATTATCACTTTATATCAAAATAATTTTGCTGACAAAACGATCCGTTTAGTGGGAGTATCTTTTTCAAATCTATTTGATAATCGCCAAGTTGAATTTACCAATGAATTGTTTGATGATTATTATAAAAGTCCTGATAAGCAAGAAACTAGTAATGCAATGGATGAGATAATTCAGAAAATTAATCATAAATTTGCTAAAAATATAATTGATACAGCTAAAAATAAAATCAGTTAATTACAGATGTTTATACATGTAATCTTTTATTTCATCATTAAATTTCTCTTGCCTATGCATGAAATCGACCACTTCATTGTTGAATTTCTCTTGCCTATGCATAAAATCAATGAATGTGTTGTTTAGAATATCTTGCTTATCCAAACGCATTTTCACATTAGCCATATCCAACTCAAGTTTACTCAATCTTGCTTCAATGTTATCTAATCTAGGTAATAATAAATCTGCTAACATTTGGATAGTCATGCGTTTAGACTTGGGTGATTTTATTGAGTCTAAGGCTGGTGGTTTACTGTTTAATTGTGTAATAAAATTAATTTTAAATTCTTCGCCGTTTTGACATTTAATAAGTTCTTTATTTTCCATTTGCGCAATCTTCGTAATATGTTTTGTCGTACTCATATATTATATCATCATCACTTCTGAAGTTAATTAGACACGTTTTCTTGGTGTTGATTAATAAAAGCTCTACCCTTATCAGTGAGAACACGCCCTTGGATGGATTTTTCGACATAGCAATTACTAATTAAAAATGGTTCAATCTTAGTTTCAATGGTGTATTGATCAATACCGGTAATTTGTGAGATGGTTTTTAAGCCCAAGGCTCTTTTTGATTGCTCAATCGATTTCAAATAACTAAAATCATCCATATTCACACCACGATCAATGATTTGTAATTTTCTTAAGATATGTTTAATAGAGAATTTAACATTAGCCGTACGAAAATCCTTGACACGGCAAATCAAACGATTGGCGTTACGAGGAATTCCTTTAGAGTTTTGTGCTAATAGCAATATCTCTTTATCGTTTAGTTGCAAATCAAGTTTTGTCATTGAATCCTTAAGAATTTCGATAATGGATTGTTCATCATAAGTCTTCAGATTGATGACAATGCCAAAACGGTCTTCTAAGGGTTGAGGTATTTTTCCAAGCAATGTCGTGGCACCAATCAAAGTAAAAGGAGGTACTTTTAACCGCGTTACTTTACTATTAAAATCTTTACCTAACGTAATATCAATTACCAAGTCTTCCATAATAGCATACAACATTTCAATGCAAGCAGGATTGATGGCATGGATTTCATCAATGAATAAAATATCCAACTCATTCAGGGTTAGCACTAAATTAATGATATCAATATTACGTTGAATGGAATTTCCTTGTACAATACGGATTTTACGCTTTAATTCATTGGCAATAATGTACGCCAAAGAGGTTTTGCCAGTGCCAGGTAAACCGTAGAACAAACAATGGTCCAAAGATTTATTTTGAATTAAACAAGACTTAATGTAAATGGATAAGTTATCTTTAATATCGCGTTTACCCTTAAACTCATTTAATTTAGTGGGCCTTAGCTGTACTACCATACTTCTCTTGCTGTGTTGCAATGATTTTAATTGCTTGTGAAATTAAATCGCTTAATTCCATATTTGTTTGCATGACATTAATATTACGAATCGCCATTTCAATTTCATTAGCATTGTAGCCCAAGGACTTCAAAGCTTTAATTAAATTAGCGATGTCTAAGTTATTATCATTTAACTCTTTGCTATGATAATCTTCGTAAAGGTTATCAATGATTAACTTAGCGTATTTAACTGTTAAGCCCTCAAGTGATGCTAAACTATCAACATCACGTTTGGCAATCAATTGTTTAATCATGACACAATCATTACGGCAAATATTCATTGCTGTCTTGGGACCAATACCACTAATTGCAATGAGACTAATGAACAATTCTTTTGTTTCATATTTGTCAAAGCCATATAGTTCTTCAATAAAATTATTCTTATTACCACCAGCTAGATGTTTATATAAATAAATTTTACGTACCCGATTAATTTCAAAATCTTGGGGATTTGTCACATAGACGACATACCCTGTATAATTATTTTCAAAGGTAATGGACTTCTTGTTTTGTGAAATCACTTTACCTACCATGTAAGAAAACATTCTTTATCACCTCAACTATATATTGCTGAAAAAAATGTTTTTTTCTTACTTTTTTTATACTTCGATGGTAATTTTCTTGTGACTAATATTATATTTGCGGTATTTTACGCCAGATGCATCGAGCATTTTTTTTGACGCAATGACCGCATCAGTATCAGCATAGCGGTCCTCTTCATAGACGATTTCATGGATACCACTTTGAATGATGGCTTTAGCACATTCATTGCAAGGGAAGAGGGTGACATAGATCTTACAGCCTTGTAATGAATGACCAGAAAAATTAAGAATAGCATTCAATTCCGAATGTACAACATATAAATATTTAGTTTCTAATGGTTTACCATCGCGTATTCAGGGGAATTCATCATCTTTACAACCGCGAGGTAAACCGTTATAGCCTAAAGAAGCAATCCGGTTATCTTGGGTAGCAATGCAACATCCTACCTGCGTTCCGGGATCTTTGGAACGATGAGCAGAGAGTTTAGCCACTCCCATAAAGTATTCATCTCAGGTGATGTAATCTTGACGTTTCATAATGGAATATTATATACCGATATCACATTCACATTATATTGTTATCAATATTTGTTATTTTAAGTTGTAGCAAATGCCATTTAATCGTAATTATCACAACTAATTGCAACTATTTTTGACTTTTTCTTATACAATATATTTACCTGAGGTATGGCATGGAACAAAAACAATATTTATTAACACAAGACGGGATTGATAAATTAAAAGAAGAATTGCGTAATTTAATTGACAACAAACGGCCTGATGTTATTAAATTAATTCAAGAAGCACGAGAACAAGGCGATTTAAGTGAGAACGCTGATTATGATGCTGCAAAAAATTTGCAAGCAGAAATTGAAGGACGTATTAAAGAAATCCAAGAGATCTTGAATTATGCTCAAGTCATTAAAGAAGAAAAAACTGATACACGTAAAGTGAAGGTTGGATCGAAAGTAACTATTCATGACGCCAGTGAGAAAAGCGACTTTACTTATGAAATCGTCGGCGAAGTTGAAGCTGATCCTGATCATAATAAAATTTCTAACCTTTCACCTTTATCTAAAGCAATCTTAAATAAAACTGTTGGTACAACAGTAGAAGTTCATGGCGTGGAAGAGCCATATAAAATTAAAATACTAAAAATTGAGAATTAAGATAATAACTAAACACGAATAATGTTTTTATTTATATAATTAACCACTATATGGACGGGTAGCGAAGCGGCCAAACGCAGCTGACTGTAAATCAGCCACCCACGGTTTCAGTGGTTCAAATCCACTCCCGTCCACCATAACTGGGTTGTAGCCAAGCGGTAAGGCATCAGATTTTGATTCTGACATGCGGTGGTTCGAATCCACCCTACCCAACCAATTTGTCCCACTAGCTCAGCGGTAGAGCATTTCACTTTTAATGAAGGGGTCCGGAGTTCGAGTCTCCGGTGGGACACCATGCTGAAGTGGCGGAATGGTAGACGCACAGGACTTAAAATCCTGTGGTGGCAACATCGTGAGGGTTCAAGTCCCTCTTTCAGCACCATTTGTGCGGGTATAGTTCAGTGGTAGAACTATAGCCTTCCAAGCTATTAATGTCGGTTCGATTCCGATTACCCGCTCCATTAACAATCGCAATAAACCCCAAATTCGTTTGGGGTTTTTATTATTTAATATCGCTACGAGCGTAAATGAGAATGGCAATAGTAAATAATAAGAACGAGAACATTGATCAAAATAAGACAACGTCAGTATTGTTCATATATAAATCAGATTTGTAAGTATACATGTCGTTAAAGAGTTGTGTGCCGTTAACGGTGCTATAAAATAATTGAAGGTTATTTTTTGGGTCGTGATGGTCAGCATCTTCTGGTCTTATTGAATAGGAGTCGTTATGTTGATGATAAAGAATATTATTATTGATGAAGTGTTTGTTTTCATTTTTTTCATTATAGTAATTAAAAATAGCTTCATCGGTTACTTGAGAAATATCGCCACCAAGTGATAAGATCTTTAATACGTCGTAAATTTCTATAGCATAGAGTTGTTTGAGCCGGAAATAACACATTAAAGCGATCTTGTCAATATCAGCATTAGTGGCATCTGGATTATTGGGATCGAATGAATGCCCAAGAAATGCCTTATAAACATCTTGCGTGGCTGGGCCTTCATTAGGTGATCATTTGCCTTCATTGTTAATAAATATAGTTGATATAAAGTCATGGAATATTTTATTGGGATCGTTAAGATTAGCCTTGACTCCCAAATTACCTCATAAAGTATTGCCGTCCGGTGATTCTTCATATCCGACAAATTGATTAACCAAATTGGGGTCGTTATAAGTTGTCAACTCCTTCAAGGAAAAAAAACGATATCCACCGCCTATTGACAATAGTGACGCATTAGATGGTGCAATTGCTGCGACATCATCCGAAGTGGCGCCGAACATTGAGGCTATTGCTAGGTTGTTAGATGCCCCATATAAGTTGTATATTAATCCTTGAACTTCTTGTGATGAAGTTATTTCGATTTCAACTATAGGAAAATTTGCAGGAGTCGCATGTTGAGTAACTGGATGTGTGCCGGTAATTGTATAATGGCACATATCATATTCACCGTAAGATGAGTTTTTTTCAATTTTGTACTCAGAAGAGTTGGCTGGTTTAAATAATGAAGCCATTTGTGAAGCAACGTTAATATAAGCATTTATTCAAGTTGTGTCATGCGATTCTGCTTCTTTTGCATAAGTGTAAGTGTTATCTTCACCGGCGATATGCGAAGCTGAGATCGTATTAACAAAACGGCCATCATATAAATTATTGGAATCTCCCACTGTGGCATAACGATGGGAGTTTAAGGAAATACTATATTTCTTATCGAGGTAAGAATTACTGGAAGTGGCAATTAAGGGCATTACCGTATAAATAATATTAATGCCAACCGAGATTCCAATGGTTGTTACCATGATGCCAATTTTACCAGAGATGGCACTAATTAAAATGGCAATAGCACCAAAAAACAAAATAACAATTGTGCTACCAACGAATAAGGAAAAAATATCTTTGCCCAAAACAACATAATCCACCCCAGTTACGTTTTTAATGCTTTGTTTACCAAAGAATAAAGTGCAAACCATTAAGAGAATACCAATTAAGATAACCAACAGAGAGACAACAAGAAAACAGATAAATTTTGAAGCGATAATTTTTCATCGCCCAATTGGCTTAGACATAATAACTAATTCTGTGCCGTCTTCACGACTATCGTGAAAAATCACCACACAAGTAGTAGCGCAGTAAATGGACAAGACAATTAAATTAAAGGCATGAATATCAATAATAGTATTGTTTCATATAAACATGGGGGCAAAATGTAAGATAGCTGGTACTAGAAGTAAGATGAGAAAAAGGTATAATCAAAAAACGCTAGCAGCAATCCAAGTGGATTTCTTCTTAAAAAGATTTAAAAATACATACTGCGTGTAACGAAGCATCTTACCCTGCCATTGTGTCGACTGAACCCTTAATGACTAATTTCTTATAAATTTCATCCAGGGTTGGCAATAGATGCCTAAATTGCAGTAGACGGATGTTTAGTTTAAGAATTTTCATCTGAAAATCGCGAATTTGTTTTTCATTACTAAAGCGGATAATAAAATTTCTGGCTTCATCAAGATGATATTTAATGCGCTTAGATTTTAAGCAAGCTTCTGTTTTGGCTTGGTCATTAGTTTCGCATAAGTAGCGATTTTGAGAAAAACGTTTTAATAAAGCATCTTTAGAGCCAGTATAAACGATTTTACCGCCATCTAGCACTGTGACAGAGTCAGAATAACGATCTAGTTCGGCTAAAACATGAGAAGACACAAAAATAGCTTTACCTTGTGATTTTAATTCTAATAATTTATCAAAGAAGTCAATTCGTGCTTTGGGATCCAAATTAGCAACTGGTTCATCCATGATGATGATATCGGGGTTATGAATTAATGCTTGAGCTAATAGAATTTTTTTCTTTTGACCTGATGAAAAAGAATTAGGAGACTTACGACGTAATCCTCACATTTTTAATTCTTTTAATTGGGTTTCAGCAAATAGTCGGGCTTTTTTTCGTGGCAAACCAGATAACATAACCATTCATTCTAAATATTGCAATGCTGAAAATTTATCAGGAAATCTAGCATTTTCAGGGATATAACCAAGTTTCTTTTTGGCATCTTCTTTATTATTCTTAATACCTTGAATAAGAATCGTGCCACTTCAATTAATGTAAGCTCCGATTAAACTTTTAATGGTAGTAGTTTTACCGGCACCATTTGCACCGATGAAAGCGTGAAATTCTCCTGGGAAAACATTAAAACTAATATCATTAATAGCGGGTGTCTTTTTACCGAAATAACGCTTGGTTAAATGACGAACAAATAAAATGGGTTTTTTTTCCATTCGATTAAATTCACCCAATGATGTCTCTGCATATTTGTGCGTAATGAATTTATTAATTTTATCTTTTTTATTTTTATGCATATTACACTCCTATTTAAAGTCCATTCTCCAATAAAGAATGGCAACGGCTACCCCTATTATAAGAGCGATTGATAATCATCCAAGATCGATAAAACCACTAGAAGCGTGTTGAGTTGCTGTAAAATTAGCCATTAAAGGACCATAAAAGAAAGGGAAATTAACTGCGTGAGTTCTTAATTTAGAGTTATAGCCTCTAACGTATGTTGGTTTAGCTGCATCGGTGGTGTTATCATACCCCAGCGAATCATCATTAGTTGCTCAGTCAAGCAACGCTCGGATAGCCCATGTTCGTTGAAATTTGCCTCCAGAATAACCACCATTCGAAAAATAAGAATCGTTGGTAGTGTTAAATAGAATGTCAGCACCATTGCTACTGCTGCAACTCGTTATAAAATTAGTAATACTAACTCAATTATTGTTTGGGTCAACCTTTGCTGTATAAGGTATTAGAGGAGAAAAAGTCAATTTCTTTAAGCTAGTTGATGGATCGTTAGTCAAACGAATATCTAGAGGTTCATAATAATTCAAATATTTATCGTTCAATTCGGTTGTTCCTTTAATGAATACATACAACTTAAACTTAAGGATCTCTAACATGAGTTTGTAAGGATCATCTTTACCGGCTGGCAAACCTATTTTGCTTCCGTTTTTGACAAAAATATAATGAACATAATCCCATATTGATTTACAGTCAGAGTATGTATCTGTTTTAAAGAGCGGAGCAGCCGATCGGAATACAATAGGACTAGTTCCTATTCCTCTGATTGCCTCGAGATCTTGAGTTGGGTCTTGGTGACTTAATGGATCATTAATAATTGTATCGTATGTATCTTCGAAAAATTGTCCTTCTTCAGAATTTTCATTGACCTTTAAATCATCATATGTAAATTGAACTAACGTATTTCTTCGTCCATCATAACCTTTGTAACCGCTAGCTATATACAACTTGTCTCCGCGCGCTGAGAATTGCATTGGTAAATTAATAGTATTGGAATCTCCTAAAAATATAATAGATGGAGTTGTCAATAAACTAAAAACAAATTTCGCTGCATCTTCAAGCGAATTTGGTTTTGGTAT
>JAITXG010000028.1 GCA_031284865.1 Mycoplasmataceae bacterium
TTTATACATAATCATTTGATTATTAACAAAGGTATGATGAACTGTATAGTCGTTATTCTTTTTCATTAATAGTTATTAGCCTGACGATCAAAATTAATTTTATTTTTCGCAAAGTATCCATTAATAATATCATCAATTTTAAATCCCAATTGATAACCAAGCACTAAATATTCTTGATATCAACGCTTAATGCCGCTAGGCTTATTCAAGGTATCCATCATTAAAAATAATTCATTGAACCGTTTAGTCAAACTTTTCTTATCTAATAGTTGAATATGATCAGGAATTTCATAAATGGTATCCACTTTATGAGCAATGGATAATGAGCCAATGAAGTGAATACCGTCTACATATTCTTCCAAAATAACATGACGGTCAGATGGACCTTTCACTGATCAGAATTTAAAACATTTAACTTCGTTAGCCAATTCACCTAGTTCCACAATTAAAGCTAATTTTAATTCATCATATACACTTTGATATGTGACATGGTGTTTAGTCTGAATCGTTTGATCCAGTTGTACCTGTGCCTTAGTGATAACGTCAACATTAATTTGCATAGCTAATTAATATTACTTCATTACTTGTTGTACTAATGCTTTAAATTCTTCTGGATGATTAATCGCTAATTCAGATAACATTTTACGATTAATGGCAATATTTTTTTTATGTAAAGCATTAATGAATGTCGAATAGTTATAACCAAGCGGACGAATGGCCGCGTTGATTCTTAAATTCCATAATTTACGGAAGTCACGCTTGCGTGCCTTACGGTCACGATAAGCGTAGTCTGCCGATCGCAATAGTGTTTGTCGTGCAATCTTATAGGATGTATGTTTCGTCCCTCAAGCACCAGAAACACGTTTCTTTGTGACTTTTCGTCTTTGTCTTGTAGTTGCTCCACCTTTAACGCGCATAATGCCTCCTAGTGTCCAATGGTATAACGATGTCGTTTAGCCATTTGCTTCGACAAGTATCCATCTTTTCTTAGATGTCTTTTTTGTTTAGTAGTTTTGTTATGTGCCATATGTGAACGGTTAGCGTGCTTTACTTTAAGTTTGCCATTAGCCGTCAATTTCATACGTTTCGTAACTGCTTTTTTATTTTTATGTTTGATTTTTCCCATATGATGTTCCTTTAAGTTATTTGGTATTCTTGACAATGATTGCTTCGTATAAGACGGGTGTTAGTTTCTTTAAAGGGGTAGCGACTTTGGCGTTATCCCCTAGCAAGTTTAAGAAACGATCGTATGTTTCTTGGATAAGTTCTGGTTTATAACCAACTCGTCCATAGGCTTGAATTTTAAAACGGATTTGCGCATTATCATTTAATCAGCCTTTGGCTTGATCAACTCGTCATTTTAAATCGTGATCACCAATTTGTGGACGAACTTTGACTTCTTTAGTTTTAATAACGGTTTGATTTTTTTGCGATTGTTTCTCTTTCATTTTTTGCTCATAAGTGAATTTACCATAATCCACAATTTTGCAAATTGCTAATGAACCAGTTTTTTCAGCTGGTACAAAGAGTACCAAATCATATCCGCGCTCTTGCGCTAGGCTAATTGCTGCGGTTTTATCCATCGCACCTAATTTATTACCTTCTTCATCGATAACTAATACTCGACTATCTCGAATTTTTTCATTAATTGGTCTGTGTTCCATTAAACTTCCTTGTGTAAATTTTATATAAAGAAAATCATTGCGCCGTAGGCACAATGATTGAATTTAAATACAATGTATTTAAAGCCATAAACCTATATCTATAACTTAATAAGCTATCAGGTGAGTTGTGCAACTACTTTCTTTATATGGTAATAATTGTAACCGAAAAAGCGAAATTAAGCAATTTTCTTCGTATTACGTACTTCACGCATAATGGTGTGCAATTTATTAATATCTAAAATTTCCTTGGTTGTGAACTTAGAACTGATAGTTCCATCATCGCCCGTAAAGAAGGCTTTTTGCATGTTAGTGACAATGCCATCAATATTGGCTTGAACACTAATGTTATCAATGAATTCCGACTTGAAAGCGATGTCTTGGTAAATTAAACGGTTCTTGAAGGCCCTCACACATTTAGAATCAATGGTATTGACGGCATAATAGAAAATCTTATCAATATTAGAAATTTTTACATTCTCCATTACTTTCACAACAGCGTTGTATTTACTAGTGCGACGACTATTAACAATAAAATAAGTGGCTTGTCCAGCAGAAGTATTAAGATCTCAATCATTCACAACAACGCTAAAGCGTTCATTCACTGCTAGCATATTTTTACGTTCTTTTTGAAAGACTAAAATACTATGAATGTTAGTAGAAATAATAAATTTACTAAATTTCCCATAGTCATTAGTATATGGTAATGGCACATAGTGTTTTTTATTAAGCGCTAGAGCATTTAATAAATTCACACTATAAGCATATTCACGTGCTGAACCAGAGGCTAATACTAATGAGCCTTCCATAATTGCAAAATGGGTTGCGGCTAAAACATCTTCCGGTTTAATCACGGATTCAAAGATGATGCGATCTTCGGTAATCGAATAGACACGCGCACCATTGTCACTAATGATAAAGCCAATTTTAATCCCAATATCACTTACTAATTTTTTTAATAAAACTAAATTGGAGTGCGAAACGATAACGATGTTTTGATAAATGGAAGCATTTTTAACAATTCGTGATAAACGTCCCATCACAATTTCCTTGGTAATTTCATCATTACCAGGATTGATGTCAATTAAGAAGATTTTATCAAAACGATTAAGCATAGTTTTCTCCACCACTACTTTCGTTCACCAATGCGTTTATGTAATAACTGCAAGAATTCATCTAATG
>JAITXG010000002.1 GCA_031284865.1 Mycoplasmataceae bacterium
CAAAGGCTGCCCAAGAATTACATTTCTTAGATATTGTGAAAATTGGTGACTCCATAAAATTTGCGTCGGGTGTCTCGGATGCTATCTTAGAAGATGCTTTTGAGGCATTCATTGGAGCAGTATTCTTAGACCAAGGCGAAAAGAAAGCATATGAAATTCTAAAGCGAACAATTATTCATTACTATGAGATTCATTCTTTGAATGAGAACCGTGATTTCAAATCGATGTTACAAGAACTGATGATGAAATACGGCAAACACGCCATTCATTACAAGCTTATTAATAATCGCGACCACGATTATCAAGTTGAAGTATGATCAAATAATATTAAATACGGAACAGGTAGTGGCACAAAAATTAAAGAAGCTCAAATGCAAGCGGCAAAAGACGCATATAATAAGTTTGTAAAGGCCCATAGGAGTTAAATGTGATTTTCTTAACCAAGTTTAAAGCTAGTGGATTCAAGTCGTTTGCTAATAACGTAGAGATTGATTTTAATCAATCAATGTCTGGCATCGTTGGTCCTAACGGTTCAGGAAAATCAAATATCGTAGATGCCATTAAATGAGTTTTAGGTGAACGATCAAGCAAAACATTACGTGGTAAAACTTTGGAAGATGTTATCTTCCATGGTTCCAAAGGTCACGATGCATCAAAGTGTGCAGAAGTTACATTAACATTTGATAACCATAATAAAGTTTTACATTACAACGACAAAACGATTGCAATTACTCGTCGATTAACTAGAGGAGACGGCAGTAATGAATACTTCATTAATGGTGAGCCATGCCGTCTGCGCGATATTCAGGAAGTATTCCTTGACACAGGATTATCTAAAGGGTCGTTAGGTATTATTTCTCAAGGAACCGTACAATGGTTCGTTGAAGCCAAGCCCGAAGACCGTCGTACAATTTTTGAAGAAGCGGCAGGAATTGGACTATATACCAAAAAGAAAGATGAATCCAATGCTCAATTGGCACGTACCACCGAGAATTTAAACCGTGTTAATGACATTGTTAATGAATTAAGTAATGACGTTAAGAAGCTAAGTAAACAAGCCGAGAAAGCAAAAGTCTATGCCGAGAAACGTAAAGAGTTAATGCATCTTGATTTATCAATCTTGGTTAAAGATATCAAATACTTTCAAGATCGTTTAGAAAAAATTAATAGTGAGTTAAAACTGGCTAAGAACGAATTGGACATCTTTGAACCTGATATTAAACAGATTACTCAATCTTTGGCGTTTGCCAAAGAAAAAGCCGATGTTGCCGATCGCAATATTGAAGTATTAGTACAAGAGTTAACTTCAATTATTGAAGAAATTAATAAAGTCGAGCTTAAAAAAGCCAATATCAACAACCAATTACAAAACGACATTAGCAGTGAGAACATTGAAAAGAAAGCTAAAGCTTATCGCGAATTGATGTCTACAACCAAGTTCGAATTAAATGATGCAAAAGAAAAAGTGGTCAAGATTAAAGATGAGATTGATGCTTACAATGATACAGTGGAGAAATTGACATCTCGCCGCAATGAACTAAGTGAATTATCCTCTAAGCACTCCATTAAGCTAGCGGAGACACGAATTCACATCCGTAACGTTCAAGAAGCCATGGATAACAAAAATCGCGGTGAGATTGGCGTAAGAACAATTTTAGAAAATAAACAAACACTTTCTGGAATCCACGGCATTGTTGGCAATTTTTTAAAAGTTGAGCCTGAATATGAGAAGTCCATCTCGGCTGCTTTAGGCAAAACTGTCAACAACATCATTATTGAAGAAGCTGTTGATGCACAAAATGCCATTGACTTTTTAAAACAAAACCAAAGTGGTCGAGCAACTTTCCTCCCACTTGATACAATTAAACCACGCAGCATCAAACCCGAACATCAAGAAGTATTAAAAACGCTAGGTGGTTATATCAACACCGCCAGTAACTTAATCTCCTTCGATGCTAAGTATGCTTCTATCTTTCAATTTTTACTAGGTAACATCATCGTAGCACAGGACGTCATTTCAGCCAATACATTATCAAAATATACTTATCAAATGTATCGCGTCATTACGCTGGGTGGGGACATCATCGCACCAGGTGGTGCGATTACTGGTGGTTATAACCAAACAAATCCCATAATGTCTATTAACTTAGAAACTAAGTTAAAAGAACTAAACAGTGAGTTTGGTGAATTAGACCAAAAACTAAGCACCTATCGCTTTGATTTAGAAAAAGTAACAGTGGAACTAAATGAAATTACCTCTAAACAAAACGAGAAACGAATCATTCTTTCTCGTTATGAAGAGTCAATTAAATTAAATGAGAACGAATACTCTAAATATGAAATGGATTATGACCAATTAGTTAAGAAGAACGGTTTAACTGATAAGCGCGATCAATGAAGTGAGACATCGTTAAATGAACAAATTGCTAAACTCACAACTAAAAAAGATAAATTAAACGAAGAACTAAATGTGGCCCGTCAATCGAAAACAATATTCAAAGCTAAAACTGAGGACCTTGAAGCAAAATTAACTGAGTTAAGATTCCAAATTGATAAACACCGCGATACTGTATCTACTCATGAAACTGATAAGGTTAAATGTGAGAGCGTTTTAGAAAATGCGCGAACTCGTATTAGCCAAAACTATCGCATGACAGTGGACTATGCCACAAAACACTATCAAGACGAATTACCAATGTCTGATAATCAAGCACGTGAGGTTATTGCTAGATTGCAAAGTGAGATTGACCGATTGGGTTCAATTAACATGGAAGCAATTGAAGAACTAGAAGAAAAGCAAAAACGTTTTGAAGAATTAAGTACACAACAAAAAGAATTAGAAAAAGCCCGTGATGACATTGTTCAAGTAATCGCCGAATTAGACAATAAAGCCAGAGACGACTTTGCGCGTACTATTAACTCCGTTAATGAAACGTTGCCATCAGTCTTTAAATACCTATTCGGTGGTGGTTCTTGTCGTCTTGAATATGTTAACCCTGATGACATTCTTTCTTCTGGTATTGATGTTTCAGCCAATCCTCCTGGTAAAAATGTTGTCCACTTAAACTTATTGTCTGGTGGTGAAAAAACTTTGGTTGCCTTGTCAATCTTATTCTCAATTCTTCGCAATAAGAGTTTTCCATTAGTTATTCTAGATGAGGCAGAAAGTGCATTAGATCCAGCTAACGTAGAACGTTTTGGCAATATCATTCGTGATAATTCCAAGAACACCCAATTCGTTGTTATTACCCACCGACCAGGCACAATGGAACGTTGTGATGTTTTATTCGGTGCCACAATGCAAGTTAAGGGAGTAACTAGCTTATTCAAAGTTTCTTTAGCGCAAGCTAAGGAAGAGTTTGTTGATGAAAAAGGACAAGCATAATGGGACTATTCCAAAAATTCAAGGATCTAATCAGTCGCAAGAAAAACATTTCGGAACAGATCGCTAGCAAGAACCAAGCCGTTGTTGAGATTGAACAAGAAAAATTTGATGCTGGTTTAAAGAAGACTTCGTCTTTATTAGAACAATCGGTTAATGAAATTGCCAAGAAATTTCGTCGACTTGATGATGGTCTTGTTGAAAATATTGAAGAAACATTGTTATTACTAGATATTGGAACGAGTGCGACACAAAAGATCCTTAATGCCATCACTGAGGAAATTAAGTTTCAGAATGTTACTGACCCTGAATTGGTAAAACAAATCATTATTGATAAAATTTTTGTTTATTACATCCAAGATACTGACGTTGAAAACGATATCGTAATTACTCCACAAAAATGTAATGTGATTTTAATAACCGGTGTTAATGGTGTGGGTAAAACTACCAGCATTGCTAAAATGGCTCACCGCTTTAAAAAGCAAGGACTAAACGTATGTTTAGTAGCGGCTGATACTTTTAGAGCAGGAGCGATTCAACAGTTAAATGTTTGAGCTGACCGAATTGGAATTCCTATTTTTAAACCTCAAAAAGAAGGACAAGACCCAACATCAGTTATTTATGGCGGACTAGAATTCGCCAAAAATAATTCAATTGACGTCTTAATATGTGATACTTCGGGACGATTACAAAACAAAGTCAATTTAATGAATGAGCTGAAGAAGATTGACAACATTATTAAGCGCTTTGACGCAAGTCAACCATGTGAATCGTTATTGGTTGTAGACGCTACAACTGGCCAATCCGGCATTGCTCAAGCTAAAGCCTTTAACGAAGTTACGAAATTAACGGGCGTTATCCTAACTAAAATGGATAGCACATCTAAGGGTGGCATTATTTTAGCAATTAAAGATGCCTTTAACCTACCAGTTAAATTCATCGGTCTAGGTGAGGGCATCGAAGATTTAGCCCCGTTTGATTTAGAAATGTTCATCATGGGTATCATGAAGGAGTTATCGCTAGATGAAAAATAATAAACAACTTGTAAAATACAGCAAACTCCTACAACACTATCGAAATCTATTTACCACTAAGCAATTAGAATACCTTGACGATTATTTTAATGGCGATTTGTCTTTCTACGAAATTGCTAAAAAATTTCATGTCTCGCCCACTGCTGTGCACGATAGTATTGATCATTCTAAACAAGCCTTGCTACACTATGAAAAACACTTGCAAATATGTCAGAAAAGCGAAAAGCGACTACGTTTAATTCAACAAATTAAAGATCCGAAAATTAAAAAAGCCTTAACGCTAATCGAGAAATAATATCTACTTGGTATTGAGTTTGATTAATTCGTCAAATACTTTTTCTTGTAAAATGAAAGTTTTTACACCTTCGTAGTTATCTTTAATTCGTTGCTTAATTTCAGCGTCTTTTAAGTTATACATTTTGCCCATTTTATTAAGGTGGCTTTGTAATTCACTTTGTGTTACTTCCAGCTTTAATTCTTCAATAATTTTTTCTAAAGCCATCACAATCGTTAAATTTCGCTTAGCAATTTCCGTCACTTGTTTTTCATAAACTTCATGATTTTTATAACCTAGCGTGCTGACAATATAGTCATCTAGTAAAACACCTGCTTGTTTTGCGTTCTTCTCGGTGTCTTCGTTAATTCGTTTAACTTCACTATTAACTAAAGATTCTGGCCAATATGAAATGGCAGTATTTTCAGCAATAAAATCTGAAATAGCTTTAGTGGCTTCTTGTTTAGATTGATGTCCTTTATAGTTACGGATATTATCAGAGATAAGTGTACGTAATTCTTCTTCCGTTTTAACATTAGGAATGTTTAAATTTGATAAGTATTTTTCATCAATGGTAGGCTTATTAATTGTTTTAATGTCATTAATCTTAATTTTGAATGAAGCATCTTTACCAGCCATCTCCGTAGCGTGATAATCTTTAGGAAATTTAACTTCAATCGTTTTGCTTGTGTTTTTTTTAAGACCAATCATTTGTTCTTCGAAACCAGGAATAAATTGGTGCGATCCAATTTCCAATTCATAACCTTTTGCTTCCCCGCCGCTAAAAGATTTACCATCCACACTGCCATCAAAATCGAAGTTGACCATATCACCAAATTCAACAATGCTTGATTCTTTGGGCACGAGCATTATGTCTTTTTTAATGAGGCGATTAATTTCACCATTAACTTCGTTTTCTTCAACCTGTGTTTTCTTAAAGTTTACATCAATTTTTTTGTAATCAGGCAAAGTAATCTTTGGGTATTTTTCAAACACATAATCAATTTCTAAGACATCTTTTTCGGCTTTTTGCAAATCAACAGAAAGAGCATCTTCCAGTAACTCGTTATCTTTAAAAGAAGGATCTTGTAAAAGTAAACGATAGTTGTGGTCAATTGCCTCGCGTAAAGCTGCATTAATAATGTCGCCTTCACCGATACGTTGTTTTGCCACAGAAAAAGGTACACGACCTGCACGAAAGCCAGCTAACTTAACGGTTTTAGCTAATTGCTTCAGTTTTTTTTCTTGTAGTTCTTTTCAGTAATCTTTGTCGACGCTGATAGTGTATTTAATAGTTGTTTTTTGGGGAGAGTGTTTTAAAATTTTCATATTGCCTTTTGACCTGTCTCTATAATTTTATATTAATTTTCTAAAATCTAAATAATCTTATTATTTATTAAAATTATTTTGACAAATTTAAAAAAATAGTGTTAAATATGTTTAGCAGGTTGTCAAAAGCAATTTGTGGGGCGTTGGTGTAAAACGCTAAATGAATGTGGAAGAGGCGTTGAACGAAATACAGGTTGTATTTCCGACAAAGCAAAACAAGCAAACATTTCGAACGAGAGCTGTTCTTACAATAGTTTCAATCGTTCAAAAATTCAAAAACGAATTAATGCATGGTAAAAAATTGTTGTATAAAATATCTCTTACGAAGAGCACCAACTAAACTATAAAGAACTAAAAATAATTTGCTCAAATCACCAAGCTTGGTTAAAAAAAGTGTCAGCGTTTCAAGGCCGACACTTTTTCTTTTATCCGTGAAAAATTAATTTATAAATTTCAGAATAATTTTCAATTAAGTGGAAATTAATGTTACTTGATACTTCTTTGGGAACATCTTCTAAATAACGATCATCCTTCTTAGGCATAAAGATTTCTGTTACGCCACCACGGAAAGCAGAAATTACTTTTTCTTTCACACCACCAATGATGCCAACCTTACCCCTTAGCGTGATTTCGCCAGTCATCGCAATGTTATTAGGGACAGGACGATTGCTAAGTGCTGAAATGATGGCAGTCGTTAATGTGACACCAGCACTTGGTCCGTCTTTTGGGATACCACCAGATGGAACGTGGATGTGAATATCAATCTTATTGAAGTCAATCTCTTTAATACCAAATTTACTGGCATTGGCTTTTACATAGCCGAGCGCCACTTGAGCCGATTCCTTCATTGTCTCCTTTAAGTTACCTGTAATGTTAATAATGCCTTTGCCTTTAAACCAAGTTACTTCGATTGGTAGTAAATCACCACCAGCGGTAGTATAAGCCATCCCATTAACAACGCCAGGGATATTAGCATCGTCTTTGGTATTGTAGTCATAGATCTCGTTCTTTAGGTATTCTTTAGCTTCTTTGATCTTGATACTTTGCGCTTTGATATCACCATGTTGTTGTTTTACAACAAACTTACGTGCGATCTTTTGAATTAAACGTTCTAATTCTCGAACACCAGCCTCTCTTGTATAGTGGCGAATGATGTAAAGAATAGCTGCATCATCAAATTTTAATTCCTTGCTACTAATAGCTGCTTCCTTCATAATCTTGGTTACAAGGTATTTCTTAGCAATCTCTAATTTTTCACGTTCAGTGTAAGAAGTTAATTCAATTATTTCTAATCGATCATATAGCGGAGCCGGAATTTGTTCAGCGTAATTAGCTGTAGCCACAAACATGACTTGTGATAGATCGTAGTCTTCTTCAATGTAATTATCGCTAAACTTATTGTTTTGTTCAGGGTCTAGTACTTCTAGCATCGCCGAAGCGGGATCGCCACGCATATCGCTAGTCATCTTGTCTAATTCATCCAGTAAGAACAGTGGATTTACTGCTCCCGCTTGTTTCATAGCTTTGATAATTCGTCCAGGCATTGAACCTATGTATGTTTTACGATGTCCACGGATTTCTGCTTCATCACGTACACCGCCTAGTGACATCTTGACAAATTTCTTGCCTAACGCTTCGGCAATAGAACGTGCAAGCGTTGATTTACCTACTCCAGGAGGACCAACCAAACAAATGATGGGAGCCTTTGATTTAGGGGAACGTGCACGAACAGCTAGGTATTCAACGATTCTTTCCTTGACTTTCTCTAAACCATAGTGGGATTTGTTCAAAACATCTTCCACGTGGTTAATATCATTATTATCTGTAGTCTTTTGTCATCAAGGTAAATCTAATAGCCATTCAATGTACGAACGAGTCATAGAGTTTTCTTGGGAATTCATATTTGATTCCATACGACTGATTTCCGATAAAACACGCGCCTTAATGTTTTCTGGGTAAGGATTCTCTTCAACCCGCTTGCGCAAGTTGTTGGCATCATTTTCGCGTGAATTAAGCTCCCCTAATTCCTCTTTTACAACGCGCATCTTTTCACGTAAGTAAAATTCCTTCTGTTGTTTAGATAACGTATCATTAATTTTTTTAGAAATGTCACGATCAATCTTTGTTTTGTCATCTTCATTAGAAGCTAACCCAATAATGATGTCGATTCTTTTGGTAACATTTAATTCGCTTAAGATTGCTTGCTTGGCGTTTGTACTAATTGGAATTAACCCAGCAATACGATCAATGATTTTAGAGGCAGAAGGTGTCCCTGTGACTAAACTTTTTAGTGATTCGATCTCTTTTTCGGAAAAAGTACCAAAAGCTTTAGTCATCATTGAGAAAAGTAAATTCATTTTCTCGACATTTTCTTTATTAAGACTATTAGTCTCTTTTAATAATTCATAATTTGCTAGAATAGCATCGTCGAGTTCTTTAAAGGCGGTAATCTTTACGCGCTTAATGCCTTTGACAACAACTTTCAATGACCCGTCTTCGATTTTTTCACAGCTAGTGATTTCACACAGTGTGCCAATATTAAAAATATCAGCGAAGGCTGGCGTTTCTTGCTGTGGATCGCGCTGTGAGGCGATGACAATCTTCTTATCAGCAGCATTTGCTAAATTAATGGAGTTAACTGACTTGGTGCGTCCAACCTCAATGTTAACGTTTGCTCCTGGAAAGACAACAACTCCTCTAGTAAAAAGTATAGGTTTATTCATGATTCTTTTCTCCTTGATTGTGATTATAACATAAAATTAGCACTTGTCAAGTATGAGTGCTAATTTTACTGATCTGTGCCTTGCCTTTATTGTTTTTCATATATAATTCACATATTGTGAAAACGGTTCGTAAAATTAAAATAGCAATTGGCTGTGATTCATATTTTCCGGTCGTTAATGGCGTGATTGAAGTTGTGAAAAATCAATTTGATTATTTTAATCAGCATTTTGAAACTCGACTACTTATACCTAAATATAAAAACTGCCAATATGATCATCTTAATCATATGTATCAAATCCGTTCAATTAAAGGGCGTGGCAAATGTCGCGGTGCCTTCCCTAATATAGACCACGGCTTTAAAAAATATCTAGAAGCATTCCGACCAGACGTTATCCACATTCATAGCCCTTTTAATGTAGGCAAACACTGTTTAAAGTATGCGAAGAAGCATAATATTCCTTTTGTCTTTACATTCCACACTAAATTTAAAGACGACTTCAAACGGCTATTACCATTTAAATGATTGCGTGCTCTAATGATGCACCGTATTATGCATGTCATTAATAACGTAACGCAGGTTTACACAGTTAATCCTGCTATGCTCCCGGTTATGAAAGAGTATGGCTACACTAGGCAAGGTATCGTCATTGATAATGCTACGGATCTCGTTCCTTTTACTAATCGCGAACAAATTAATCAAGAAATTAATAAGAAGTGAAACATATCACCAACCGACAATGTTTTTGTATATGTTGGCCGTATTTTAAAATATAAGGGTATTAAAATAATTGTGGATGCTCTAGTCCTCTATCAAAAATATGATCCTAATTTTAAAATGTTTTTTGTTGGCGAAGGCAATGATTTATCTTGATTAAAAAAATACGTTAATAAACGAGGGACGGTATCCAACAATATTATCTTTACTGGTTTGATTGAGAACCGCACTGAATTATCAAAGATATATAATCGTGCTGATTTAAGTCTATTACCGTCCTTATTTGATTCAGTTTCATTAACACTTTTTGAAGCGGCTTGCTTTAAAGTTCCCACCGTTACCGTAAAAGATGCCTCAATTGCTAAACGTTTACAATCTAATAATGGCTTTGTTTTACCAAATGACCCAGAAAGCTATGCTTCAGGTCTACATCATATTATGTCGGACCAGCAAAAATTAAATCGCGTTCGCGAAAATACTTACAATACCTTATATATTACATGATCTAAGATTTGTCAGATTTACGAAAAAGAATATCGTCGATTAATCGCTCAAAAGTAAAAACGATTGTCTCTTTATTTTTTAAGAACGGACAAGTTGATTGATTTAAGAATATTACAATCAAGCCACTGATCAGCCAATATTAATTGCAACTAATAAAGCATGGAAACGCAATTAATTATTTAGGAATTAATTCGAAAGAAACAAAAAGTGCCATTGGTTTTTTAAAAATATCGTATTATTATATTGTCATGCAAAATAAAATAATTAAATCTCTTTGCAGTAAAAAAAATCTCTTTAAATTAACAACTGGTGCATTACTAAGTTCAATTAGTTTTGCCACCCCTTTTTTAATGGCTTCGTGTTCTTTCGATCTTCGCGCTTCTACCATTTATGGCAAGATTCGCGGAACAAGACAAGATGGTATCTACTCTTTTAAAGGTATTCCTTATGCCAAGGCGCCAGTGGGTGATTTAAAATTTGCTCCTCCTCATAATCCCGATCATTGAAAAGGTATTAAAAAATGTACACATTATGGCGACGCTTGCATACAAGAGGATGCCGCTGGATGAAATATCCACCCGCAAGGCGAAGATTGTTTAAACCTTAATATCTGAACACCAACTTTAGATAAAAACCAAAAATTACCAGTATATGTCTATATCCATGGTGGCGTATTCACCATTGGTTCATCGTCACAAGAAGTTTTTGATGGACATTATCTTTCGAACGATGG
>JAITXG010000017.1 GCA_031284865.1 Mycoplasmataceae bacterium
TTAAACAAAAGAAAAGACATGAATTCATTGAACGTAAAGTTAAACAACGACTAGTCATGCAAAATATCCACGATTCTAAACAACGAAAGCATTAAATATGAAGACCCAATTTACTGAAAATCAGCGTGCTTATAATTTGTACGTCAAAAAACCGCTATTCTTAGCGTTAATGACGGTTATTTTACCTAGTTTATTAATGCTATTAATGAGTGTTGTTTATATTTTTGCTAGTCAAATTATCCTTGTTCGTCTTGTACCTGAACACGGAACTAATACATTTCAAAATTTATTTCATGTCAGTGAATCAGAGATTAATAGTTTTATTGCTCAAATTAATTCTGATACACAACACACTGGTACAGTCGAGAAATTTTTAGTCAGCGATGCAGTAAGAGCCAGTATGTCCATTTCCTCACCCTTGGCGGTTATTATTGCTAGTTCACCATTTTTTATTGCCGACGGAACAGCCGTTTTATTTACCCAAACGCTAGGGCACAGTAATCGTACTAAAGCCAATCAAGTATATAAGACTGGTTTCTGAGTTACATTAATGTTTGCTGGGGCCGAAACCTTATTACTTTGTGGTCTGGCACATCCGCTTTTAACAGCGTTTGCTGGTAATGTTAATCATGTGACTTCAGTAACACACCCAGCAGACGCACAACGTTTGAACGATTATTACGCCGCTGTGCACCAAGTGGAAATTGGTTTTGCCTTTAAATATATTGTTATCTTGGCCGCTGGCATAACATTACCCATGCTAATTTTCTTCTTTGGCTCATTGATTCGATCAGAAGGTAAGTTCCGTGTGGTTACCATCATTAGCGTGGTATCTAATATTTTCAATATTGGCGTATCTGTCTTATTCATTCAATTCGCCCATTTAGGGGTAATGGGTGGATCATTGTCTTGTCTTGTTTGTTATTTTGGTAATCTAATATTTTTACTATTTTATTTAATTTACTTAATGAAGAAAAATGAAACATGGTTATCTTTTAAACATCTTGCGTGAAAGAAAAATGACAATATTCGTAGTAATTTAATTGGGCCAATCTTATTAATCGGTTTGTCGGCCTTTTTATTAGATGTCAGCTATGCTGTGGCGGGAATGTTTTATATTCCGATTCTTGCTAACATGGCCGAGAAATACCATACTGGTCAAGTAGCTGGTGGGGTATATTTTCAAACGATCTTTGGTGCAGTCATGCCATTAGTTAATTTGGTGTTTATGACGATTTATGGTATTGTGGAAGGAGAAAGAATCATTATTTCTTATAATTATGCCATCGGTAATTGGAAACGAGTGAAGCGTACCTATTTACAAACGATCGTTATTGGTTTTACATGATCCATTATGGCAGTGGGGTTAATTGTGGGAGCGTTAGGGCAACCAATTCTTAAGTTGTTTGATATTTCCGATCAGATGATGCCCAATGCTTATCGTTGTTTACTAATTGAGTCATCAATGATTCCTATTTTCTCCTTACAAATTGGTGCCATGTCCATTTTCATGGCAATTGGTGATATTGTGCGTTCGAATGTCTCAGCTATCTTCCAAGATACCATCACATATTTCCCAACACTGGGTCTAATGGTGTTGATCACTAATGCTACGCATAACATTTGATTCCTTGTAGCTACATATGCAATTAATGCTTTTATTGCCACTTCATTAATGACTTGATACACTTGCTGGTATTTAAAGAATCGTTTTGCTCGCGTTAAACTCTGTATTCCATACATGGATCATAAGAAAAGAATTTTTGTGCCACTTGCTACACCAAAAATGTCACTAGCGCAACAAGCGCTTTTATGCATTTAATGTTTACTGGCTACTTCGCCATTTAATGAAAATCGTGAAATACTATGAATCTTTACGGGGATTATTTCACCGATTTTAGCTTTACCACGGAAGTTCACAACCTTTCATTCTGGGGTATAACCTGTTCATACTGCCTCATTTGTTTTCGATTTACCTTCCACTAAAACATCGACTGTTTGATTAATTCATTTCTCATTATTAGTCTTGGCGTAATGACGGACTAATTCATTTAATTGAGCTAGGCGCAGACGTTTAGTTGCAAAATTAGTCCGATCTTTAATTAAAGCAGCTGCTGTGCCAATTCTTGGTGAATAAATAAAAGTATAGGCGTTATCGAATTTAATGCGGTGAAATAGTTTAACGGTATTAGCGAACTGTTCTTCAGTTTCATTTGGGAAACCCACAATAAGGTCAGTGGAAATGCTACAGTTAGGAATGACTTTGCGGATTTGATCAATAAGATTGATATAGTCATTTATCTTCATGGCACGATTCATGGCTTTTAAAATTGTTTCATCACCAGATTGAACGGGAATATGCACATAAGGCATAATATTTTTGTGTTTCTTCATTACCTCGATAATTTTGACATCGAAGTTTCAGGGGTTGCTAGTTGCAAAACGGACGCGAGGGATATTAGTTAATGCCACATCTTCCAATAGATTCCAAAAATGATATTCAATTCCAAAATCATTGCCATAGGAATTGACGTTCTGCCCCAACAAGGTAATTTCTTGATAGCCCTGTTTAATGAGTCTGTTAATTTCATTTAGAATATCTTCTTTACTACGGCTGCGAATTTTTCCCCTTGTGTATGGTACGATGCAATAAGTGCAAAACTTATCACATCCATACATAATGTTGACAAAAGCTTTGACTTGACTATTTCGTGCATTAGGTAAACCTTCAATCACTTCGCCTTCTTTAGAATAAACCTGAATCACGCGTTGTTGATGGTTTATTACCTGATTTAGAATATCAGGCAACATATGGATATTGTGTGTGCCAAAGACAAAATTAACGTGTTCAATGCTATCGGCGATTTTCTCAACGACTGCTTCTTCTTGTGGCATACAACCGCATATACCGAAAAGAAATTTGGGGTTCTTATTCTTTAAGCGTTTTAAAAAACCAATTTCACCAAATACTTTTTTTTCAGCATTCTCACGTACAGCACAAGTGTTGAGAATGACTATATCGGCTTGTTCAATATCGTCGGCTGGTTTAAAATTCATTGCTTGTAGTAAACCAGTGATGTCTTCGCTATCACGGACATTAGATTGACAACCGTAGGTACGAATAAAAAATTTCTTACCATTACCTAGTTCGCAATATTTCTTTGCTAAATTAAAACTATGACGATTTGTAACGACATTTTTTAATCGGCGGCGAGCTTGTACAAGATTTGGTAAAAAATACTTTGAATAGTCTTTTTTTTGTTTTTTATCCATAATTTTTATATTCTCTTTATAATATATCAAATAACGATAAAGAAAATACAAGGTTATGAAAATAAAACAACTATTACCGATCCTTTTACTACCAGTAAGTGCTATCCCTGTGGCTTACGCTTTATCATCGTGTAGTTCTTTGGCTTTTACAAAGCCATTCGATATGAATATTAAAAACATTACTTCAGACACAAAATTGTCTTCTATGAGTAAAACTAAATACTCGCTCCAATCATTGTGTGCTGGTAATAAGAGCTATAACAACGGCAATTATGTAGTTATGATTGGCTGTAGCAGTTTTCCTGGACTCATGCATTTCATATCAAATGATGTAGCATATGATAATAGTAAAATTGGCATTGGTGGCGACACAGTCTTTACAAAAGCTGCCGGCGATATCCATAATAAAATTGAAACTAAGACTCCAAATTTTCAAATGGGTTATGCTTTATATTTAGAAACAGACACCCTTGGGTACGCACACGATACTCCTGACACCCACGAAGGACCGATTACACCTTTTGACAAATATGATCAAAAAGATCAAGATATTAATGCCAAACATAAAAAAGATGCTTTTGTCCGTAATGATAGTGAAGCCAAAAATTATCGTCATATCAGCGAAGACTTAAATAAAATATATGGTGATAAAGTAAAAGAACCAAAAGATGCAGCAGTAGTCATGCAATGAGTTAAAGGTAAATGTGTCGCACAAGATGGCGAAAGTAAATTAGCTAGCGTTGATGCCTTTTCACAATGAGTCATTAAAAACTATACCGACCACAAGAACGATAAAAAATAAAAAGACACAACCGAATGTGTCCTTTATGTAACTAGTGCGAGCTTAAGCCATGTTCTGTGTCATTTTTGCAAATGATATTGACCATTTATCTACCAATAATTGCTTATTGGTCAAACGCTAGATTCGTTTACCTATTGTTTGTTCCTTTACCGAAATTTAAGTTTCTTGCTTTTGGGGTTTACCGCGTTTCACTCAATTGTTTCCAAATTGATTCGTCACTGTGGCACTTTA
>JAITXG010000022.1 GCA_031284865.1 Mycoplasmataceae bacterium
GATATGGTAATAACTTAAGCAGGATAATTACCCAATACTAATGTGGTGTGGTTCATACTAAACGTATCTAATGGTAAGCGGGAGTGAGCAACCATACCGTCGGTAGTAATGAAGTAAAACTTACTAGGATCATCACTACCGAAACTGATAATATCTTTATCATCATCAATATTATGACCACACCAACAAATAGGGGCTGGTTTGATACTTTTCATAGTGGAAGTAATAGATGTATCTCCAACTAACAAGACTAATTGTAAATCTAGTTCGAGATAATATTCTTGATGATCATAATAATACTTCATCCAGCCACCAACATTAACAAATAGTTCGGGTTCTTGTGATAAAACAAAAGCACTTAATAAAGTGCTAGTAAAGATTTGTGACCCCACGTCATTTAAGTAATCACGGTTAGTGGGGTCACTTACCTTTACTTTTTTCTTTCATTTGCCATCTGGATAGTTATTACCCTTCATGGGTAAACTATGATCTTGGGCTTTTCAATGACCAAGATCATCACGGTTAATGTTGAAAGTAATGTAATTGGCTTTTAAGGGATTATTGCGTAAACCGAAATAGAGACCAAGGGTAAGTGCGGTGGAGATTACAATAACACCTAAGCAAGTAAAAATAATTCACTTCTTCTTTTTACGTTTGGATTTTTTAGAGGTTGCAATTGATTTGGGCATATTTTATAGTGACAAATAATTTAATTGAGTGTGGTATCTGTTTTGTAAATTAGCATTAGTAAAGTTTCTTATGCAGTTGGTGGGCTTCAATCAGTACTAGTGTTAATTGTCATTGGGTTACCACCTGAATAAATATTGCCACTATAAGTGGCCGTACTACCAGTAATAAGATGAATACCGACTGGAGAAGGATTTTGTCAGGTGGCAGGTTGGTCACTATAAATTGGCTGTGACCCAGTCATTAATTTAGAATAAATATTTTTAAGGTTGGGGTTACCAAATATAGACAGCGCACTCAAAACACGGTTGGGTAAGTAAATAGTGTCCAAAAGGCCAGTATTTTTATCGTTTCACAAGAAAAGACTCTGTAACGCTGTATTATGAGTGAAATCTAATGTATGAAGAAAGGAAGAGGAAACCTCAATTCTTTCTAACGAAGGGTTATTAGTAAAATCCATGTAAGTAAAAGAATTGAAAGCAAAGTTAAACTGCCTTAGGCTAGTATTATGACTAATATCAATAGTGTTTAGAAGATTTTTTTCGGCACTAAGCTGCGATAGACTAGTATTATGAGTGACATCCAACTTGGTTAAAGAATTGGTATTACACATTAGCGTTGTCAAACTTACGTTATTAGTCACATTAAGAGAAGTTAAATAGTTAGATTCACAAGTTAAGCCGGTTAGAGCGGTTGATTTACTTACATCCAATTCTTGCATTGGGGAAGATGAATCCGCGGTTTTCGCTGTGCAATTCAAAGAAGTCAATGTACTATTTTGTCCTATTCATAGCCATCTTAGATTCATTGATGAAAAATTAAGACTAGTAGTCACTGCAGTAGGAGTAACGGAATTACCACCATCGCGATTAATTCAATAGTACTTATTCACTAATTCAGTGTCTGTTGGTCTCACTGCCACATAAATAGTAGTGTCTTTATAAAATGTTGGACTTGTTTCTTGAGATGCTCTTACAGTGATGGGATATTCATCAACATCTAATTTTGCGTTCTTCCTAGTTAGGATGTTTTTATCAGCGCCAGACAAAGTAAAATTATCCCGAGCAGACCCCGTTAGTTCAAAGGTAGGATCGATCATCCCTGTAGTGTTGTACGATAGAACTCATTCATCAATAGAATTAAAAGGAACACTTTTTCTTGACAAATTGACACCAAATGTAGCACCAGTAGCTACATTCAATTTTGTAGTAACTGCAGGTAAATTGTTACCTGTAATTTGTAAAGTATGCTCGCCAGACAAAGTATTTGCTTTAGCACTCAATGACAATGTTCTTGTGTTAGACGCTCCTGCTCAAGTAGTACCTATGTCAATTTGAGTATCTGTTTTCGTGTCAGCGGTAACATCAGTGACGGTTAAGGAAACTCAGGTATTTGTGTTATATTCAGTTACATTTAAAGTAGCAGTAGAACCTGTGATACCTGACTGTAATTTGTTCTCAGTAATTCAAGGGGTTAGTGAGATCGATGAAAGCACAACTGTAGTAAATACAATATTTTGAACATCTGTGCCCCCACGGGCAGTGAAGGTAATTGTATTCCCTGGCGCCAAGGTAGTCATTGACTTTAATTTTATTGTTCATGTATTTGTCAGACTCGTCCTAACAATATCTAAATCGGACGTTCTATCAGAAGTTAGTGATAAATCAATGGGTTCTACATCGTGTGGAGTTATCGTTACGGAAATATAATCACTGGTATTCCCTATTTGTAATAACCCTGACGTGTCTGTTGTGATGTATTTGGTTGGTGGCAAAGCATTTGGTCATATAGTTATAGAAATGGTGTCAACTGTTACTTCCGATATAACGGCATTGACAACGATCGAGAATTGTACAGATGCATTGGAATTGATAGTTATTTGGTCACCAGAAAGTGTTAGGATGTCATAAGCCGGAGTAGCAGCAAATTGGTAAGTTGGATTGACCTCATTTGTACCATCCATAGTTGTTAATGTAACTGAAGACACAGAAGATAATTGTAAATATGGCGAAGTAGTAGTAGTGTGATAATCATGAGTAACAACATCGTCTGGTCATAAATCAATATTTTTACTAATATTATTTTTACTAATTGTTGTGTTTATTGTGATAGTAGTTTTGTTATTAACTGATTCTCCTACTTTAAATTTAACTTTATTTTTGTCAAAGATTTCCACTTTATCTTTAGCGGTACCATTGATTACATATATTGGGTTATCGGTTGTATCGATTTTATAACCTTTATATAGTTTTAATGTTGCCACTTCATTACTACCAATAGAAGACTTGTCAGACTCGATATGATATGTTTCTTCGGTCTGATTATTACCACACGACGCAACACTAAAAGCCGTCCCTGTGCCAATTACAGCCAGACCACCAATTGATGCCAATGCTTTAAGTAATCCTAATTTTTTCATTTCTTTAACTCCTAGTTTATTATTAACAAAACAAAAAACAAGTCCTAGTCCTCACGACTAAAACTTGCTTGTTTACAACTCAAAAATCCTCCTACATTCGCAGAGAGAGAGAGAGAGAGAGAGAGAGCTGTAATTTTGTTTTGCATAACAATACTATTTTATAATAAATGTTAAAATAATTCAATATTATTTATATAAAAAATAAAATGAAAAGAATAAAATGTAGTATAAATATAGCAGGAGAAGAAAATGTCAGCAAAAGTAACTTATTTATCACCATCAGATTGTAAATGCCCAGAATGTGGTTCACGTAATATTCAATCTATTTCACGTGTGACTGGATATCTATCATTAGATGAAAGATTCGGTCCAGGCAAAGTGGAAGAACGAGCAGCACGTAAAGACCATAACGGCAAACACAAAACTAATTACTAGTTTTAATTAATAAAATAAAAGTAGCGCATAAACTCGCTACTTTTATTTTTTATAACATTGGATTAAGATCGTTTAATTGTACGGATACGGTCGTTACCAACTGAAATGTAAGTAATTGGAACGCCTAAACTTTTTTCAATGAAGTTGACATATTGTCTCGCTTGTAAAGGTAAGGTATTAAATGTTTTACACAATGTAATATCTTCTTTTCAACCTTTAAATGTTTTAAAGATTGGTTGACAAAGAGCATACTCTTTATTGTTGGGTAGTATCTCTTTAATAGTTTTATTTTTATATTTATACCCAATACAAATTTTTAATTCTTTTAAACCTGATAAGACATCTAATAGTGTTAAGGCAATTTCGGTTGTGCCCACTACATCTACAGCATAGCGTAGCATTACAAGATCTAATCAACCAATACGACGTGGACGTTTCGTGACTGTACCATATTCAGCACCGTTCTCACGAATGTAATGAGCATCTTTACCGAAAATTTCGGCAATGAATGGACCTTCACCTACACGCGAGGTATAAGCCTTGACAATGCTGAGAACACTTTGAATTTTAGTAATACTAATACCACTACCACTAGAAACACCAGCCACGGTTGAAGATGAAGTGACATAGGGATAAGTTCCCATATCGATATCTAAGAATGTTCCTTGTGCCCCTTCAAATAGAATTCTCTTCTTGTTACGGTAACCTTCGTTTAATAAAGTAATGGTGTCACAAATATATGGTTTGATTTCTTGACCTAAAGCGTAATATTCATTTGTCAAACGATCAACATCATTTAAACTATAACCAATGCGCGGTAAAATATCACGCTTTGTTTGGAGTGATAAAGTAATTTTTTGTCTTAGTTCCTCTTTATCTAATAAATCGGAAGTACGAATACCTACTCGCTGAATCTTATCAGCATATGTAGGACCAATACCACAAAGAGTAGTGCCAACTTTACGATCACCCTTTAAATCCTCATAGTACTTATCGATGGCGATATGATAATCAAGAATAATGTGGGCACGATTAGAAACAAATAATTTATTTTTAACACTAAAACCATTTTCATCTAGGTATTTGACTTCTTTTAATAATGTTTTGGGGTTCAACACAACACCATGTCCAATAACTACCTTTTTATTTTTCTTAAAAATGCCAGAAGGGATTAATCTTAATTTATATTTGACACCATCAATGACGATAGAGTGTCCAGCGTTATCTCCACCTTGAAAACGAACGATGTAATCGTATTCATCAGCAAGGATATCTGTGAATTTACCTTTACCTTCATCGCCATATTGTGAACCAATAATTAATGTACATTGCTTATTCATGAATAAAACTCCTCCACCTATTATAGTGAAGCAGATAAGTATTTGAGGGGCATGTTGATTATTGTTGAATTTGGTGATTTGTTAAGGAAATTAACCTTAGACACATCATATGGTGCACTCGACGGGATTTGAACCCACACGAATTAACACTACCACCTCAAGGTAGCGCGTCTGCCGTTCCGCCACGAGTGCAATTATGTTACAACGGACTTAATAATTATAGTGACACGAAATTGTAATTTTAATTTAGATCTTAACTCAATTATTATTAATTAATTACGGACAGAATATTTATCGTTCATTATCTATAATGTAGATATGGCTTATTCTTTAAATATTTTTGTGTGTGTAATTCTGTCTTTTATTTTTGCAATGCTTATCTTTGTTGTTAATTTAACCCTAACCCACTCAAATGTCTATCGAAAATTAAGTAAATGACAATATCTACGAATTACTATTCAAATTATCTTGGGTATTATCTTTGGATTTGTTTACTCATTATTCTTTTATGTAACTAGATTGTCTTCTCAAACTGATGCGGGAATAAACGTGATCTTCATTATTGGTATTATTTTACCAACGCTGTTATATAGTAATTTTTGACTTGGGGTTGGTTCAACGGGGATGATGCTCATTACTAATTATTTGTTTTATCGTGATAATGCAGCATCCATTCAATTATTTATCACTTTGTCATATGCGGTTTATTTTGTATTAATCGTTATTGGTACTTTAGTGTTCAAAAAAATGCAGCCATTACTCAAGAATATCATTATTCAAATATTGTTCATTATTTTACAAATCGTTTATCTAACGATATTCTTTAAATTTGCCAACGGATCAAAGATTTTCATTCTTGGGAATGTACTAGCCACCGAAATTATTTTTAATATCTATCTATTAATTAATTTTCTTTCATTTAATTACATTAATAAGATTTATTCTAAGACACAAAAAATCGTTGAAGATATTGCTTTTGATAATAAATACTTTGCTGGTGAGGTTTTTTGAGAAGGGATGATAAACGAAAGTATCCGCAATCGTAATATTCAGTACGGTTACTTAGTGGGCATTAGTATTGAAAATGCTCATGACATCGCGCAAGAAATTGGTGAAGATAGTTTAAATTTAATTAATGACAGTGTTGGTAAAAACATTTATGATTTTTTTAAGGACACTAACCCCGTCCTATTTAAACATAACGACAACTTCTTTTGCTTCTTCCCTATTAAAGATAACGATATCAGGTGTTCTGAATCAAACTATCAAAGTAAATCTGGAACAGCGAACAGTCCATTCGTCGATTATCTTAACAAGTTAGGTGCAGGTGTTGCAGCACTGAAACACGGTAAAGTGACCAAGCCTAAATTAAAGATTGTATTTGCCGTTTATGGTGTTCATAGTAGTAACTTTAATGAGTTGTTAGGTTTTTGTGACGACATGATCACATCGATTGTGGGGACGTCTTCTGATTTTGCCGTACACGCCTTTAACCCATTGCGCCAAAGTGAAGATCAAGATGTAATTAATAAATATATTCAGTTATCAGATGTGCTAGACACCACCAAAATTCAAATTATTTTACGTTCGTACACTTACCATGAGTATGATATTTGTACGCCTAATTTTTCATACCCCAGCAAGTTAATATTTCATAAGGGCGCATTGATTGCATCGGTGCCAGAATATTTCCAAGATATCCTTATTCGTCATCTAGCTGTTAAGACTATCCAACAATTTGCAATGCGTTCTAATACTAGTAAGCAATTACTAATGCTACACTACCCAGTTGAATCAGTGGCTTCGCCATTCTATTCAGTCGAGAAGTTATGCTATAAAGTTCGTTGGATGGGACTCAAAACTGAACAAATTATTCTTGATTTCAATTTGGATTATTTAAATTTTGAACCAACTATTTTTATAACTAATATTCAGAAATTACAAAAAATGGGGATTAAGATTTCCGTTCGTAATATTACAAGCGAAAATATCGAATTAGTAAAAATTATCAATCCATTCATTAGTTTCTACAAGGTCTTTGATAACGTAGACTTAGAAAAAAATCGTGAGTATACAATCTTAATGCAACGTCTATTGAAGAAAGCCAAAATTAATTATTTTAACTAATACTGCTATTATAATTAATAGTTCCAATTATGAATGAAACCATTGTAATCTTATTGATAATTCTGTTATTGCTAGTCGTGTTGATGATCGCAATGCAAGTTATTTTTGCGGTCTACGGTAACGAAATTAAGTCTTTCTTTTCAAAATTACGTTTCATTCGTCGTAATCGTAATGATGATTTAGCATTCATTATGACCTTCATTAATAACTTAACCAGTGTATTAATTAAGATGTCCGCTGATAAAATTGGGGCTTTGATTGTAATTGAAAACAAAGATAATTTAGCCCCCTATATTAACATTGGAAACCGTATCGATTCAGCCTTTTTTCCTGAATTTATTACAAGTATTTTCTATAACAAGAGATCACCACTTCATGATGGAGCCGTTATTATTCGTAATTGAAGAATTGTCTCAATGTCTAGTTATTTACCAATGACTAAAAAAATAGTAAACGTTGAATATGGTGCGCGTCATCGTGCTGCTTTCGGAGTATGTGAAAAATTTGATTGCTTTGCTTTTGTCGTTAGTGAAACCAACGGCAATATTACTTCCGTTCACCTTGACGAATTTCAAAGACTCAGTACACAACCAGAGAAGCTAGCTGGTGAAATTACTAAGATCTTCACTTCAGGAGGTATTTTTAACGAACTTAAGTCTTTGCGTAAAGTGGATGTAGTTTCTGAACTCGATGAATTAAGCAAGGTTAAGCCAAGTAAACGCAAATAATTAAGTTTAGTGCACGAGAGAAAATAAGTATTTAATTATTTAGTGTGTTAAAATTTTAAACAGGCCTCATGGAGACGTACTCAAGTGGTTAAGAGGACACCCTGCTAAGGTGTTAGATCGTTCTGCGATGCATGGGTTCGACTCCCATCGTCTCCGCCATAAGAAATAAATATGACTGCTAGTCATATTTTTTTATTAGAATTAGACTATGAACAAAGTTAAAATATTGATTACTGGTATAGTTGCACTATTCATCATTGGGTTAATTGCTATTGCGGCTACTGTTTTTGTTTATGTGCATACTCTATGAGTGATTGTGGTATTATTTGTAGCAGTTTTTGTGATTGATGCGTGCTTTGGGTTTTATATTTTAAATTCGGAACGTCACTTCTATACAAAGACGTGCTGGTTATTTGCTTTATTGCTATTACCTTTGGTTGGTTGTTTAATCTTCGTAGTTTTTGGTACGATTCCCATGACTCGTAAGAAATGAAGAGAATATAACAACAACCAAGCAAAGTATGTGCGCTTTGAGAATTACACTTATTCTAATTTGCTACGTAAATCATCAGGGAGCGACGTAAATCTATTCATGTACTCGTTGAATAGTTCGTTGAAACCAATCTACCTTAACAATAACATTAGAGTAATTGAATCAAACAGCCTGTTATATAAGGAAGAAATTGAATTAATTCGATCGGCTAAAGAGTTTATTCATTTTGAGACATACATTATTCATGATGGTTTTTTCTTTCGCACTTTTTGCGCAGAGTTAATCAAAAAGGCAAAAGAGGGGGTCAAGGTTAGATTCCTATATGACTGATACGGATCATATTATCGTTTTAAAAAGCGTCAATTAAAAGAATTAAGGCAAGCTGGTATCGAGGTGGCAATCTTCAACCCCAAAGGTATTAATATGTTTAAAGGGACCACCAACTATCGTTTACACCGTAAGGCACTAATCATTGATAATAAAAAAGCAATCTACGGCGGTTCTAACATCGGTGATGAATATTTATCCATGGACGCAACCAAGTATTACTGACGTGATCAAAATTACGTTGTGGAAGGTGAAATTGTCAATACCATTAATGTTGGTTTTTGTTCTGACTGGGTTGATTTCACCGATTACAGTTTGGATAAGAGACAAAGAAAAGAATTCATTAATAACTTGAAAAGCGTCTTAAACATTCATAAAGGTAATAATAAAATTAACATGCAACTAGTTTCTTCATCGCCTAATTATGCTGAAAAAGGTGTTTTGAACACAATGAATAACTTATTCATTCGTGCTACCAAGTCTATAAAGTTAATTACACCTTATTTATTGCCGACTGATTTATTGTTGAGTGCTCTAACTATCGCATCATGAAATGGTGTGACAGTGGAAATCATTGTTCCCGGTCGACGTGATAACAAAGATTTCATTATTCATATGAACCGCACAAACTATCAAAGATTGTTAGATACCAAGTGCAAAGTCTATGAGTATAACGGTTTCATTCATTCCAAATACATTGTGGTTGATGATCAATTTGTATTAACTGGTAGTTCCAATTTAGATTTCCGTTCACTGTGAATTAATTTCGAAAATGCACTTTTAGTTGATAACCAACAGTTCGCTAAACAGATGTCTAGATGTTTTGAAGATGAAAAAAATAATTCAATTGTTGTAACGCAGGATTTAATCAATTGTGAGCGAACCATTAAAACAAAAATAAAAGACTTAATATTGAGCACTTATAAACCTTTACTTTAACCAAAAGTTTAATAATGTGCTATTATTAAGATAAGTTATTTAATATACGAAGAGGTACATATGAAATCTATTACAGTTAAAATAGTTGATCCAATTGGTATACACGCTAGACCAGCTGCTCGTATTACTAATGAAGCAGGTAAATATCGTTCTGATATTACTGTTCATTTAGATGGTAGAGTTGCTAATGCAAAATCATTAATTAATTTAATGGCATTAGGCGTTAAAACCAACAACAAAATTGAAATTCAAGCCAAAGGCTTAGACGAAGTCAATGCCATTCAAGGTATTGAAAAAGTTTTAAAAGAAACTAAACTAATATAGTCTCTATTATCAAAGAAAACATATGCATCATGCTTCCACGTTGTCTTTGTTAAGCAGCTCATCACAAACTGAAAAAATCGTTTATTTAGTAATCGGTATTGTTTCTGTATTAACGGCAGCTTTCATGAGCTGATTGACTTGATATTTTGCTAGTCACAAGTATTCACAGAATCTTTTAGACTCGTTTGGATGATTTAAAAAATGGATTTGCAAGAATCGTATGACTATTTGTATGATGGTGGCAATTCTTTTATTATTTTTAGGCGTTGTATTCATTTACCAAGGAATAACTGGTAAATTATGGTCATTCGATCCAGTTGATTAAAGTTAATAAACACTACCAATTATTATGTAAGATAGCCATTATTGTAGTACAATAGACAGCATACTATTACTTAAAGAGGCAAATATGGGATTTTTCCAAAAACTATTCAAACGAAACGCAAACACAATAATTTATTCACCAGCGACTGGCGATGTAATACCTACATCACAAGTTAAAGATGAAACATTTAGTCAAAACATGATTGGTCGTGGTTTTGCTGTGATGCCTAAAAGTGGTGAATTTCTTTCACCAATGAACGGCGAAGTTACATTAGTAGCTGAAACAGGTCACGCATTTTCAATTAAGAATAAGCGCGGTATCGAAGTATTGGTTCATATCGGTTTAGATACAGTAAATATTAATTCTAAGAATGCACCAGGCCAACCGCTTAAGGGTTTTACTACTCACGTTAAAGTAGGGGACAATGTTAAAGTTGGAGAGCCAATTATTACGGCTGATTTAGCTTTAATTAAAAAATTAGGTTTTGATCCAGTTACGCCAGTAATCGTTATTACTAATGAACAATCTACTAACAAGGAAGTTAATACACTTGTTACAGGTGCAGATATTGCTGCTAAGACTGCTATCCTTGAAGTTAAGTAGTAAGTTTATTTACTAATTCTTAAAATCTTTTCAATTTCTAAAATGACATCACTCGGTGCCATTTTTTTAATAGCCTTAACACTTGCTTTGAAGTAATTAGTATCAGCACTAAAATTGGACTTGTAATAGTTTTTTGCTATTTCGTTATAGGCAGTTAATTCTTGCTTCATTTTATTAAGATCGTATTGATTGTCGTAACATTTATTAACTTTAGGTGTGACAATTTCTGGTGTGGCAGCGTAGCCAAATGTCATACCTAAGACGACAGAAGCACGACCGCTTATCCCTAGTAAGCGATTTACTTCAACTTGTTGTTGTCTTAGGCCACCAATGTAGCAAGTACTCAATCCCAAAGCAACTGCTGCACTCATTGCTTGTGATGAAGCAATCGTAGCATCGATAAGAGCGATGAGATATTGACTTAAATTATTGCTGTTGTCTTTTTCGTTTTGTACTTCATGGGCCATTTGTAATCGATTATTATCACCAATAAATACGACTAACAACGGAGCGCTTTCAACATGTTCTTGTCCTCAATTAATTAAGCGTAACTGTGCTCTGACCTTGGGATCAGTGACAAATATCGCACTAAAAGACTGGATATTCATGCTAGTAGGCGAAGCATTGATAACTTTCTTCAATGCTTCTAGTTTCTCTCTTTCAATGGGTTTAGCCGAATATTTTCGCACTGATGCCCTTTGAAGCAATTTATTAATCATTTCCATATTTTTTCTCCTAAACTGATTATGACTTTATTGATACAATTATGGCTTTTTAATGATTAATTTTCATATAATAATTTTCAATAAACGACAGGTTAATAATATGACACAGAAACTTAAAGGAATAGGCGCAAGTTCAGGCATCTCAATTAGTAAAACATATGTTTTGAAGCAACCTGATTTTCACGTTACCAAACATGATGTAAGTGACATTGAAGCTGAGAAAAATAAATACCAGAATGCTTTGGATCTAACCGTTACGCAATTGAATCAAATTAAATCAATCGCCAATGATAAATTAGGTTCCGATAAGGCTGAAGTGTTTGAAGCACATGTTCAAATTGCCAATGATCCTGAAATTAAAAATGAAATATGAACAACCATCGAACAAGATAAATGTAATATTGATTTCATAGTTGATAAAGTTTACGATAAGTATCGCGATATTTTTAAAGCGATGGATGATCCATATTTTAAAGAACGTGCTGCTGATATTGTGGATGTTAAAAAACGCCTTCTTAGTAATCTATTGGGTATTAATTTACCAGATATTATGTCGATTAATCAGGAAGTAATTCTTGTAGCACACGATTTGACTCCATCGGAGACAGCCTTATTAGATCGAAAGTTTATTAAAGGATTTGTGACTGAAATAGGTGGACGCACTAGTCATGCGGCTATTATGGCTAGAACAATGGAAATTCCTGCAGTGCTAGGTGTTGAAAACATTCTGCAAAAGATATCTGACAACCTTATCATTGCTATTAACGGCAATAGTGGTGAAGTAGAAATTGAACCGGCTTATTTAATTGAATGACAAAACAAAAAAGCGGCATATGAAAAAGAACACGAGGAATTAAAAAAATATATTAATGTTGAAACTAAAACATTAGACGGTCATAAAGTCCATGTTGAATCTAACGTTGGTAAACCAATCGATGCGACATTGGCTTTACAATATGGTGCTGAAGGGGTTGGTTTATACCGTAGCGAATTTTTATATATGGATAATGATCATTGGCCAACCGAAGATGAACAATACGAAGGTTATAAATCTGTCCTAGAGAAAATGAATAAGAAATTAGTGGTAGTTCGTACTTTAGACATTGGTGGAGATAAGAAATTATCATATTTTCAATTCCCTGCCGAGATGAATCCATTTTTAGGTTGAAGAGCTATTCGTGTATGTTTAGCTAAGCCAGACATCTTTCGTACACAATTACGTGCACTTGGTCGCGCATCAGTTCACGGTAAGTTAGGAATCATGTTCCCGATGATTGCAACCATTGATGAATTTTTACAAGCAAAAGAATTTGCACATAAAATATTCGCAGAATTAAAGCAAGAAGGACATTCAGTTAGTGATGAGATTCAAATCGGCATGATGGTTGAAATACCAGCTTCAGCGGCTTTAGCAGCACAATTTGCTAAGCATGCAGATTTCTTTTCAATCGGGACCAATGATTTAATTCAATACACATTCGCTTGTGACCGCATGTCGCAAAATGTCGCTTATTTGTATCAGCCAAACAATCCAGCTCTTTTAAAGTTAATTAAGATGACTATTGACGGTGGGCATACAAATAAACGTTGAGTAGGTATGTGTGGTGAAATGGCTGGTGATCCTACTTCGATACCATTACTATTGGGTTTAGGACTTGATGCTTTCTCAATGAGTTCCACTTCTATGCCTAAAGCTAGGATGATCATTAACAACTTACATTTAAGTGAATGCCAAGCATTGGCCGAAGAGGCTTTAAAGTTGCAGACATTTAAAGAAGTAAATGATTTAGTGGCTAAGTTTTTAACAAGCAAGAACTTAATTTAATACATGAAGTTTTTTAATTTAACTAATTCAGATAATATCAGTGAAACTGTTAAAGAAATAGATATTTATTACCGTATTAACATGGGGCTATCATATGTTGCGATTGTTTGATATATTTTAAATGCGATTCCCGATGTTGCCAAACATTTTCCTATGTGAGCAGTTATTTTTGGATATGCTTTTTTAGCTGCATTAGATATTTTACACATCGGGATAATGTTTCTTGTTCTACATAAGACCAAACATAATGCGAATTTTATTGAGGCGGAAAAGAAAATGTTGGATAGTAATAACATTAAGAATCAACAGCGTATTGTTAATTTTGCTTATGTTTCATTTATTCTATATAGCATCGCGCTCTTGTTATTGGCGCTTATGCTAGGCAACAATATTAGCCATGGTAAGTGAGAATTTCTAAACCACATTACGATTACTATTCTTCCGTCGGTTTCGACAGCAATAACTATCGCTAGAATAATATTTAACCGCCGTGGTTCGAAACATATTCGACGACTATTAATTTACATTAATCAACGTCCTGTAGATCCAGTAGTCCAACTTTAATACGATTGGCTGTAATTTGACCGAAAAAAGTCTATAACAAGGCAATAATTTTTTCAAAATCATTGTTGGTTATGCTTTCCTATAATCCACAGCGTAAAACATAACCACGGATTTAGGGGAGTATAATATATGGCAGTCAAACACAAGATTATCGATATGACAAAGAACAAAGAATTAATCGGTCAAGAAATTACACTGGAGAAAATTAAATTGGCAACGCCACCCGAAGATAAGTTTTTAACGATTAAAGCTTTTAATGAATTCAAAAAAGATAATAGCAAAGAGTTAGAGATTAGATTAAAACCTATTTATAAAAAATTGGGTATTGATTGAAAAGAAAACATTAGCAACGAATAAAGGTATATTACATTAGTAAGCCATACTTATTTTTAAATCGCATCTAAAATTATGGTAATATTATTTATACGTTTGCAGATGTAGTTCAATGGTAGAACGCAACCTTGCCAAGGTCGAGACGCGAGTTCGATTCTCGTCATCTGCTCCATAAACATTAAAATACCTTAACGGGTATTTTTTTTATAATGTAACTATGGTTTATTTTAGTATTGTTTTTATTCCCTTCATATTGTTGTTTAATGCCTATTTTTTAGGGAAATATATTCAAAAATCAAATTTAAGTATCAATGGTTATTTAGCTACAGCATTGGGATTTTGTATGATTTTAACGATTTTCTTTTCAATATCCATCCTTTTATATTTATCACAGGTGAATATCGAAATATATTTAATCTTTTTTTTGATTATTCAAATTGTTCTATTGTTGCTATATTGTCTAAATTATCGAATGGCTTTTATTACATTTCATACTCAAAAAAAACCTTTGATTTGTTTTGTGGTTACAGCCATGTTAACGGCCGGACTAATAACGCTGACAATCTTGCTGGGTTATAAAAACAACGGAATTTATCACACCAACACCAGCCAATATCATGAAGTGTTTAATTTTTTAAACAGGATTCCTGGATTAACATTTAAGAGCATCATTGATTTTCATAGCTCAGCGAATTTTAACTTCAATAGCTTCTCGGTATTAAGTGTAATTGCAACTTGCTATAAAGTATTATTTAACGTTTCTAATACACATTTGCATCTTTATTTATTTTGACAGCAAGTCATTACATATTGCATAATTTTAGGCTGTGCATTGACGGGCTTCTTTTATGAGCGCCTTAAACAAGGCAATTTATGAGTGACACTTATTATCGGGCTAGTGACAATCTTTACCGTCTTATTCACGTTTATTTTTTATGAGTCACCAATCGTAGGTAATTCATGAATTATGCCTATCATCATAATTTATTGCACTATCTATTTCTCCAATAATGCATTGCCAGAAGATCAACGTAATAATTTATTCCTGCTGATCATGTTTACCTTTGCAGCATTAGATATTAACTTGATAATTATTGATACATTCCTGCTGGTTCTTACTTTTTATTCTTCGTCATTGCGAAATTTAAATCCCTTTGGCAGCTTGCTGTATTTCTTTTTTCCATACGCTTTACTGTTGTTCCTATGAATTCCATTCGCTTCGCAAGTGCTGTATGCTATTTTAATTGGTATATCATTAATGGCATTCATTATTGTTGTTGTTTTGTATTCTTATAAGAGGATTAATATGACAGTTCGTATTTTCAATATGGG
>JAITXG010000046.1 GCA_031284865.1 Mycoplasmataceae bacterium
CATTTATGCTGCCGCATTAGAAGTTAGCAATAATAATACAATTCAACCTATCCTAATTTTTCATAGCAAATCAGAAGTACCAGCTGATATTAAGATTAATCATATCGTCATCGATACCAATGACCTTAGTAAATATAGTCAATTACTATATGATTTACGTAAAGCCAAAGGCATGAGTGAGGAAGAAGCTAAGAAATTAGTACGTGAACCCAATTACCTAGCGGCTTTAATGGTTAAGGCCAATGATGCTGATGGTGAAATCTGTGGTATTGATTACACAACTAAGGATACATTGAAACCCGCCTTGCAAATTATTAAGACAGCTCCAGGTAGTAAATTAGTCACTAGTGCTTTTGTCATGGAAAAAGGACAAGAGCGTTATGTCTTTGGTGATTGTGCCATTAATCTTTATCCGACAAGCGAAGAATTAGCTGAAATTACTAAGATGGTTTCATTGTTTGCTAAAGATATGGCACAAATTGAGCATGTGCATACGGCGATGTTAAGTTATTCCACTACTGGTAGTGGGGCTGGTGAATCAGTTGATAAAGTAAGAAACGCTTTTAATATCGTTAAAGAAGATACTGATTGTAAAAGTAAAGGTATTGCTATTTTTGGTGAAATGCAATTTGATGCAGCCTTTGTTCCGGAAGTAATGAAGAAAAAAGCCAAAGGCATTACATGAAGTACGCCGGCCAATGTTTTTATCTTCCCCAACATTGATGCAGGTAATATTGGTTATAAAATTGCTCAACGTTTAGGTGGCTATGACGCTATTGGACCCGTGTTAATCGGATTAGCATTACCAGTGAATGATTTAAGCCGTGGAGCATCAAAGAATGATGTTATTGGTTTATCATACATCACTGGTAGTCAGTGTTTATTAATTAAGAGATAATACAGGAATATGAAGCTAGACAATCGATATAAATTAAACAACGGGATACAAATTCCTATTATTGGCTATGGCACTTGACGTTTACCCAATACTCTTGAAACAGCACAGAGCGTTGCCTTCGCTATTAAACAAGGATATCGTTTAATTGATACGGCCAGTATTTATCAAAACCAAGAAATGGTTGGTAAAGGGATTAAAGATAGCGGTGTTGATCGTAAAGAATTATTCATTACTAGTAAAGTGTGAAATACCGATCAAGGTTATGAAAGTACAATTAAGGCTTTTAATAAAACGATTAAGCAATTAGGTGTAAGTTACCTTGATTTATATTTAATTCACTGGCCAATCCCGATGGGTCATTTAAAAGATTATCAAACATTAAATGTTCAGACATGAAAAGCGATGGAAGAACTTTACCAAAAAGGTAAGATTAGGGCTATTGGTTTAAGTAATTTCATGCCCGAACACATCGATTATTTAATGAAACACACTAAAATTATCCCAGCTATTGATCAAGTAGAATTACACCCCGGCTTACCTTGTAATAAATTATTACAATATGCCAAGAAACACAATATTATCGTTGAATCATGGGGACCACTTGCCTCAGGCAAAACACTTAAAGATGATCAATTACAAACAATTGCTAATAAATACCACAAGACAGTGGCGCAATTATGTTTACGTTGAGCTATTCAACAGGGGATTGTACCCTTACCTAAGTCTGCGCATCGCGAAAGAATTATTGAGAATAGTAAAATATTTGATTTTACCATCACACCTAGTGATATGAAATTAATTGCTAAAGTGAATTACCCGCGTTATGGTGGTGATCCATATAAAGAGGCGGTCTAATAATGAAAGATAAGAAATTTTACGTTACTACGCCAATTTATTATCCTTCTGGTAAACCACACATTGGTCATGCATTTACAACAATTTATGCTGATGTCTTGTGCCGTTATAAGAAACTTATTGGCTTTGATGCTTTTATGTTAACTGGCATGGACGAACATGGACAAAAAATTGAACGTGCAGCCAAAGAAGCCAATAAAAGTCCTAAAGAATATGTTGATGAAATGGGTAAAGTATTTTTTGATTTATGAAAACTCTTAAATATTAATTATTCTGGTTTTATTAAAACGAGTGATCCTCAACACGAGCAAGTAGTTCAACAAGTGTTTCAAGAATTCCAGGACAATAAATATATTTATATGGGAGAGTGAACTGGTTTATATTGCATTAGTTGTGAAGAAAATTATACTGAGCAACAAGCACATAAAAACGAACACGATGAATGACTGTGTCAGTTTGGACATAAATTAACTTATCGTAAAGAACCATCACTTTTTTTTAAAATGAGTGAATTCACTTCATGAATCAAACAATGATATAGCGACCATCCTGAATTTATTATTCCTGCCGCCCGCGTTAATGAGTTAATTAATAGTTTTTTGCATGATAGTTTACAAGACCTATCAGTTTCCCGTAGTACATTTACTTGGGGTGTTCCAGTCTTATCTAATCCTGAGCATGTCATTTATGTGTGAATTGATGCACTATTAAATTATTTGACGGCGTTGGGCTATCGCACAAAGAATGATCAATTATTTCAGAAGTATTGAATGGACCCTAATTGTGAAATTGTACATATCATGTCAAAAGAAATTACGCGTTTCCATTGCATCTATTGACCAATAATGTTGCATTGTTTAAAATTACGTCAACCATCTAAAATTGTTTCACACGGTTGAATTGTGACAAAAGAAGGTAAGATGTCTAAATCTTTAGGTAACGTCATTGACCCAATTGTCTATGTGAAACAATATGGGGCTGATGCCTTAAGATATTTCTTGATGAAAGAAATGTCTTTAGATCGTGATGGCATTTTCAGTCATGATTTATTTATTGAATGTTTTAATGCTGATTTGGCTAATATTTTTGGTAATTTAGTTTCGCGTTTATTAGGCATGGTGCATAAATATAACAACGGTACTGTTCAAAAAGGGACGGCACCAATTAGTGCTATTACGAAAGAATTAATTGAACATGGCGAAAAAGTTATTCAAGAAGTCGTTAATGACATTAATAACTACCGAATCAATGATTTGATTGACCATATCTTAACTTTTGCTAAGCGTGCTAATCGTTATGTTGAAGAGACCAAACCATGAGAGTTAGTAAAAA
>JAITXG010000009.1 GCA_031284865.1 Mycoplasmataceae bacterium
ATCGATAAACGTATAGATAATGATAATTTAATTGTTCTAGCAAGCGAATTAAAACCCAATAAACCACCAAAATTAACTATCGCTGACGTTTTACTTGAAATGCGCGAAGGGTTCAAAGCTATCAACGCTAGAATTGATAAGCTAGAGGATCGTATAGATAGAAATAATTTGAAGCCATAAAACACATCAATATAACTATTATCACCCTTTATTTTTTACAATAAATTGTTACAATAGTTAATATGCCCTATCATTTTATTTACAATCCTACCGCCGGTAATGGTCAAAGTATCAAAGTTTGGGCCATTGTCAAAGATTATTTAGCAAAAAATAAGATTAATTACACTTGTCACGAAACTAAATATGTTAATCATGCCCAAGAGATAGTGCACGATTTAACCAATCGTGATGAAGATATTACAGTTATTGCGGTCGGCGGTGATGGCACACTTTCAGAAGTTATTAATGGTATTGTAAATTTTAAACGCACAACTTTGAGCATTATTCCCTGTGGTGGTGGTAATGATTTTCTAGGAGCTACTAAATTACCACATGAAAATCCAATTGCCCAAATTGAATATGTTTTAAACGGAACAACACGTCCCATTGATTTCATGATAATTAATGATAAATGACGTTCAATTAATGTGGCGGGTTTCGGTTTAGATACCGAAGTTTTACAAAAATACTATCAAATGAAGCATTTCAGTCAGAAGTTTCGTTACAAATATGCGGTATTTTTTAAAACTTTATTCTTTAAATGACATAAGGGCACAATCAAAATTGATAATCAGCCGGCTTTTGATACCGTTACACTATTATTGAGTGTCGGCAATGGCCAAACGGTAGGCGGTGGCATTAATATGTGTCCTACCGCCACAATTGACGATGGATATCTGGATTTTACATATATTGAAAGATTCCCACGTTGAAAAACTATTTGAGCATTGCGCCGTGTTTTAAATGGAAAGATCTTGCAATTGTCTTTTGTGAAAAACACAAAGTGTAAACAAGTTGATATTCAATTAAGTAGTCCTGTTTTTCAATATGATGGCATTCTCGTCGAAGGTGAAAGAACATTAAGCGTCAAAATTAGCGACCAAAAAATCAATTTCATTGGTTAATTACTAGTGATACTACCTCATATTTTTGGCGAATGACACACTTAATGTAGTATCATAAGTATTGTAATGTTCATGCATTTCTGGTTCGGGGTACTTAAGCCACAAAACCTTTTACACTAAAACGTGTAATGAACAAAATATTAAATACACTTTACGAGTGCTCTATAATTATGTATCTATCTTATCCAACAACAGTGAAAATCTTTTTGTTATGATAATGTAGACATCGTGGCCACATAGCTCAGCGGTAGAGCAACCGGCTGTTAACCGGTTGGCCGCAGGTTCGATCCCTGCTGTGGCCGCCACGGCCCGTTGGTGAAGCGACTTAACACATGCGCCTTTCACGCGTACATTCATGGGTTTGAATCCCGTACGGGTCACCAATTTTGGAGTGTTAGCTCAGCCGGGAGAGCATCTGCCTTACAAGCAGAGGGTCGGGGGTTCGAGCCCCTCACACTCCACCAGTTATGAATAATCTCATCGTAACAGATGAGATTTTTCTTTTAGCTATTTATTTCGTTTCAGCAATATTTGTAATGTTTTGTTTATCTGATTTAAAATTGCGGTGTTCTTCTTTTCGAATTCATTAAATGCTTTTATTGTTAAATATGTTTCTAACTTATCTTCAATAATTCTTAATTTTTGATTAATAGGTGTTAGTGCCACTTTTAATTCAGTGTGTGTGACATATTTACCCATAATTTTACCGCTGCTTTTTATTTTCCGCTTTATTCCATAATTATAATGTCATTTTACAGTATCACCGACTTTTATTGGGCTATTACTAGCGTCATCTACGATGATTGTGTGATATTTATATTTGTTCATTTATTCTGTCTTACTCCGGTGCTGTTGACGAAATCTCCTGACAAAATGCGCATAAGCATTCGAAACCTTTTTCACGCCCATTTTGAGCTGTTGCGAAATTTGGAAATCAGTATAACCTTTCATTTTAAATTCAATGATTTGTTTCGTATGATTTTTGAAGTCCAATGCGAAATCAAGCACTCGTTCACGCATCTCGTCGAAAGTTAATTTTTCTATATAGTTTTGTTCGACATCTTCAGCATAGTGCAGAGTATTATTAATATCCAAACACGTACTATCAATTGCACGATTCAGTACAGTGTTTTTAATGGTGAGGTTGTGATTAACCTCGTGCCAAATATTGCTGTGGTTGACAGTACACATGGCTTGCATGAAGCTATAGTTGAATTGGCGCAAATTGAAACGATTAATGGTTTCAATAACACTCAAATATGATATTGTACTACAATCGTCATAATCTAGTGGCACACGGGTATCAATCCCATTTTTGATTCGATAACTACGCCTTTGCATTCAGTTGTGGTATCGATTTAGCAGCTCCTCACGAGCAGATGATAAGCCTTCTGTGCGATATAAATAAACGAGTTCTCGATCGTGCATATATTCTCCTTATGGAGGATAAGTTATAAAATAAAAGAATAATGGCAAATTACGAAAATATTACGAAAAAATTCCTATTTTTTTATTGGTACTGTCGAGTGATTTCACCAAGTAAGATACCAGTAGCTACCGATACATTGAGTGATTGAACTTTGCCAACCATTTTAATTTTCACTTTAAAATCAGCATTATCGATTAAAATCTTTGATACTCCCCGATTTTCGCTACCGACCACTAGTACAGTTTTTTGATCATATTTAATTTTAGTATACTCTTGTGCATCATCACTCAATGTCGAAATATATGTTCAATATCCAGCTTTTTTCAGCGTGGTTAGCGCTTGTGTTAAATTACTGACTTTAAAAAGCGGCACACGGTTAATTGCTCCCATGCTACTTTTTATAACAAAATCATTAATTTGCACTTGGTTATCTTTCTTATAGATAATTGCGTCAACTCCAAAAGCGTCACTCGTACGAATAATGGCGCCAAAATTTTGGGGGTCTTGTAAGCCATCAACTACTAACACAATGCTTTCTTTTTTACTTTTATCCTTAACCAAGTCCTCTAGTGATTGATATTTATTATTTTGTTTTAATGTAACGATTACACCTTGATGGTTTAAGTATGGCGATAAATTACTAAAAAAATCCATGCCACGCAAACGATAATTAATTTTCTTTTCTTTTAAAATTTTAATGATGTCCATTTGTGTAGATAACAAATCCACGTTAATGATGTCATCATCAATGTGATCTAGTAAGGCTTTTTTACCATAGGCAATGTTCTTCATTAGATAACTCCGTTATCAATTAACATTTGACGATATTTATCTGCAAGAATGTAATTCTTTTCTTGTAATGCCTTTTTTCATTCTTCAACAATGGAACGTACACTTGAGTCTTGTGTTGGACTAACGTAATGTAAGCCTAAAATATCTAGCTCAGCCTGTAAATTAGCAGCTAATTGTAAAAAATTATCAAATTTTTGACTGCGAATAGGTTTAGCTAATTCCTTGGCATGTTTTCAAAGTAATACGACGGCATTGGGGAAGTTGAGGTCTTCACTTAGCGCTCCAAGAAATTCTTCATCAACCTCACCAACGAGAGGTTTATCAGGGATTCCATTCAAAATCATTTGCACATAACCGTTGTTAATTTGCTGAACTAATTTATGAAAATCATGTTTAGTTTGATCTAACAATTCAAATGAGAAATTAATTGGACTTTGGTATTGACTTTGATACATTAACCAACGTAAATCATTTCCCGAGTACTTATCTAGTAGATCCTTGACTAAAATGAAATTGCCAGTAGATTTTGCCATCTTTTCATCATTAACATTAATGTGGCCAACATGCATTCATACATCTGCAATGTTTCTTTTAAATAACGCAAAATTTTGAGCATTTTCATTTTCGTGATGAGGGAATTTTAAGTCAATCCCCCCACCGTGAATGGTAACATGATTACCAACGTATTTATTAATAAATGCCGCACACTCGGTGTGTCAGCCCGGACGCCCAGTTGACCATGGTGATTTCCAATTAAGTCCTGTTTCGGTTTTTTTTCATAAAACAAAATCTAATGGTGATTTTTTATTGGTATTATTTTCTTTACGTACACCAGCATAAAGTGCATCAATGTTTTGGTGTGACAGTGTGCCATAATTACTCACAGTACTAATATCAAAATAGACATCGCCATCAGCGATATAGGCTGATTTACTTTCAATTAATTTTTGAATGTAATCGATGATGTCATAAATATGGTCAGAGACTTTGGGCATCATTTCGATCGGTAAAATATTCAATGCTTTATTGATGTCTAAATAATGGTCATAATAAAGCGTCGCAATCTCCTTCTCAGTTTTTTTTAATTCTTTCGCTTTATTAATAATCTTGTCATCAATATCGGTAATATTATGGATATAAGTGACATGATATTTGCGCGCTTTTAACAAACGGTTTAAAACATCGAATGTAATTAAAGGTCTAGCATTGCCGATGTGAATATCGTTATAAACGGTGGGTCCACAGTTATAAATAGAGATGGTATCGCCAGGAATTTTTAAATATTGATTGGATAAAGAATCATAAATTGTTAGAGGGTTTAACATAAGTTAAATTATACCGAATACTTTCTTAATATGAATAATAAAAGGGGTGTAGTTAATTTATTTGGAAAGCTACGGTAATTTGCGATCAATCTGTTTTTTTGAAAATGAAATACGATAAGCCTAATTCACCGACTGCCTCAAATACTAATATAATTGCCGGTAATAACAAGGCGTAAGTGGACGGAGCGTTTGTATTCTCAAATAATTCCATTACAGCCAACAAAAAATCAAAAATAGCATGCATGAAAATACAGGCTAATAAGTTATTGGTTTTTAAATACACTAAGCCAAAGTAAATGCCGAAAGTAAAAGCCATAAAACTTTGAAAAATAACCGGGATTAAGGCCTCAGTGACAAAATTTTTGCCATCAGGTTGATCAATTCAACCCATTAAATTAATCATGTGTAATACACCAAAAAGCACTGCCGATATTACCACCGCCTTAATAACTCCCTTACGCGAGTTACCCCAGTGTGATAAAAGACCGTTCATAACAAAACCTCGGTATAAAATTTCTTCAAATAATCCGGTGCATAAAAATGCTGCAGCATTAAGCATTATTAATTTTGTTAAATCGCCTGAATGATTCTTAAAAGCATCGGGATTTAAATAATTATGCATCACGGTTAAAGACAGTATAAATACAAACAAAGCTACGACTAATTCAAAACTTAATCGTCACAATGCCTTTCACAAATTTTTAAAAGTCAAACCACTGCGTTTGAAGATGCCTAGTGCTAAAAGTAATATCAACATCAAAACAATTGGCGTAGCATAGGCAATAATTTGATTGACTAATTCATTTGTCAATTGTGTTGTATGGCTTGCATTTTTTGGAGTAGTCAATAATTCGTCGGTAATTATTGAACCAATTATTCAAACTGATAGAATTAACACTATAAAGATAATAGTGAAACGTGTTGTTTTTTCGCTAGTTCAGTGAAAAAATCTTTCTTTAAATGTATTTGGTTGGATGGAACTCATAGTATTTTAATTAAATCTAATTTTAAGTATAACTAAATACACTAGCGTTTTTTCATTAAATCGGCGGACACCGATCAATGTATAACAAAAAACTTATTCATTCACCTTAAGTAGAAGCGCTCCACTCCCGTGGGTCACCATAGGGCATATCTTGCTTTAATAATTTAAAAAAAATAACTTCATTTTATAACTATAAAACATAATATAAATTATTTTGAAATATGATATAAGTACTAATATGAAAACATGAAAAGTGCTATTTGTCGATACTATTAAAAAATTTTTTGTAAAACCATCATTGCTTATTTCGTGAATATCATTCCTGATATTCTTGATGATTATAATTTTTGTAATACCTACTTTTATTTTTTTTAAGAATTCAGATATTTATTTTGCTGCGTATTATGCCGCAAATTCATTTTGTTATATTTTAGCAATATTTGTATCTTTTATTGCGATGCTGGCTATTATGGCTTTTGATATTAGTGATGCAACATTTATACTAACACGTCCAGTTAAACGTTCTTCATACTTTAGTAGTAAAATTGTTGCTTTATTAATTTTTCTTTTCGCTTTTTCGTTAATAACTTCTTCTTTTTGATTGTTAGCAAATACAGTTGCTTTCCCAAATAACTTTGGCACCCAAACGATGTTTATGTATGGTTTTACAAAAACTGCCATTTTTGTTCCATATATTTTATCTACTTTATTAGTTGTTTCCTTAACGGCTACGTTTAAATGATATGGCAAGTCATGGATTATTCCCACTTCCCTATTGCTTTCCACCATACCGTATATACTTTATGAACAATTTCAAGCTAAAGGAATAGAAACATTTCAAGTTGTAATTAAAAATGTTACACTTTGGATTCCAATATGTATTTTTAGCATACCTGGTCTGTTGGCTTGTGTTTTTTCCGTACTTACTACTAAATACATCAGAATTAGGATATAAAATTATGGAACGTATATTAAAAGTTGATAACCTTAGTTTCACATCGAAAAAACGTAAAATTCTAGATAATGTTTCTTTCAATGTTCCCGATAATTCTATCTGTGCATTCATTGGCCCCAACGGTGCGGGCAAAACAACAACAATTAAATGCATTACAAATTTATATCCTGTTTACAAAGGGAATATTTATGTAGATGGCATTTCAAACAAGAATATCAAATCATTTGAATCACTCGGATATGTGCCAGAGAAAGAAAATTTTCCTAAACTAAAGGTTAGAGATTTTCTTTGGCTAGGGGCACAAGTGAACGGGCTAAATAAAGAAAAATTCAAAGAAAAAGTTAAAAGTCTCTTGAATTTCTTTGATGCTAATGAATTTTACAATTCTTTTCTACATATTCTTTCTTCGGGAGAAAAGAAGAAGATATTAATTATTCAGGCATTATTAAACAGTCCAAAACTTATCATTATGGATGAACCCACAGAAAATATGGATCCGGATTCTCGTCAAAAATTTTATAAAATAATCATTAATTTGAAGAAGGCAGGAAAAACTGTTTTCATTTCCACTCACCAACTTGATGAAATTAAAAATTACATTGATTATGCTGTTTTTATTAAGAACGGCACAATTCAATATGATGGAAAAGTAAAATCTGGAAGTGATTTGTACACATTATTCAATAAATTGAATAGAAACACAAAAGATAGTAAAACAACTGATAATTTAAATATGATGTTTGATTAGAACAATATTTAATTTACTAATTCATAGTGTTCTTTAATTCTGTATTTTATGAGCGTTTTTTCATTAAATCAGCGGACACTAATCAATGTATAAGAAGAAATTTATTCATTAATTACCGCAAGTAGAATATTTTGGTTTTAAAAACATATGTATTATAATGTTTCTGCGATATGGAGAGTATGAGTCCCATATATCCTATGTATCGTGGTACCGTAGCCAAGTGGTAAGGTCCGAAGCTGCAACCTTCGTATTCGTCAGTTCGAGTCTGACCGGTACCTCCATTAATGCGCCCATAGCTCAATTGGATAGAGCGTCTGGCTACGAACCAGAAGGTTGCGGGTTCAACTCCTACTGGGCGCGCCATAACGGGAAGTAGCTTAGCTTGGTAGAGCACCTGGTTTGGGACCAGGGGGTCGCAGGTTCGAATCCTGTCTTCCCGACCATTGTGGCAGGGTATCTCAGTTGGTTAGAGAACTCGGCTCATACCCGGGGTGTCGTGAGTTCGAATCTCACCCCTGCTACCATATAGGAGCTTTAGCTCAATTGGTTAGAGCCCCCGACTCATAATCGGATGGTTATAGGTTCGAGTCCTATAAGCTCCACCAATATGAAAAATCTTATCTTTCTAGATAGGATTTTTCTTTTTACATTCGGCTTAATTTTGTTACAATTAATAGTTAATTCATTTAATGTTGAGAAAACGCTTTAAATTGTTAATTAGTTATTAATTATGAAACAAACGTCTTTAAAAAGTAAAAATAAACAATTCAGTCTGACTGAATTTGTTTGACATGGCTTTAACTACACGGTTGGTATTGGTTTCATCGGTGTTTGTGGTACATTGGCCAATTTTGGCCAAAGTGGGGCCGGGGCTAATCAACAAGTGGGAATGAACATTCTTTGAATTTTATTAATTGAAGGACTGATTGCTGGTTCGGTAGCGTGAGCATTTGCTAAATTGTCACGAATTTATAAATCTTCTAATAACGGCGGGGCATATATTTTTGTACGTGGTACCTTCGGTAAATTTCTAGGAATCATTGTAGCGTTTATGTTGTACATTTGTATGCCATTTATGATTGCCTATCAAATTATGTTACTTATTCGTGGAGCGTTTGCACCACAGTTTGTTGGCGCATCTGTTTGGTGAGCAACACATTGGGGTAACTTTGGTGATTTATATTTTGATCTGATTGGGCTTGGCATTTACATTTTGAGTTCTTTAGTCATTTTTGGGGGAATCAAAATTTATAGAAAGTTTGCATTATCAACTTCGTTTGTGAAATGAGGCACGGCGGGATTTCTTATTTTAGCGGCGATTGTTATGGCATTTATGAATGGCAAAACCAATTATGCTTTATGAGCCAACGGTAATGCTAATAACCATATTCCCAAATTGCAGTTGGATAGTGTTATCCAATGTTTTAATACTTGTTTTTTCTTTTTTTGTGGTTTTGAGATCTATGCCACAGCCGGCAAGAATATTCAAAATCCCAATCGTAATCTCGGGTTGGGCATCCTCATTGTAATGATTGCCTCTACTTTAACATATATTTTAATTATGATTATTTTCTTTGGCGTGATTAACCCATTTTCAGACGAAGGTTTTCATCAAAATGAGGTTATGAGTTTTTGGTTTATCTTTAAGGATATAAAAACTGTGAAATTTCTCTATTGGTTAGGTCCGATAATAATGATTATTAGTTCCATTGCCTTAAAGATAAATATTGCCATGCAAAATTCGTTATACGGTGGAACCGTCTTACAACCATTATTTGTTGAAGGCTACTTTCCTAACAGTTTTGGTAAATTGAATAAAGACGGTTTACCGATTAAAGCGTCGGCACTTAATTTATGTGTCGTTGTTATCTTTGCAGGAGTGTGATTATTGGTGCCAGATTTAATCAAAGGCATTATTTGTACCACTAAAGGAATTAATCCTTATGTTTATCACGATGCCTTCAATGTTGGTAATATGGCGCAAGCTAGTTCGACGGTGTGCATCTTTGTTTACATTTGCGTCATATGTGCCATTTTAGCTATTTCAGTAAAGCACAATAAATTTAGGTTAAAAATCTATGAAGACATAATCTTTGCATTTGTTTTGGTTTTTCTTACATTCATATTTATTTATCATTACTATAGTTTGGTGTCAAATGTTGTTGAAGGTTTTACCACTGGTGATAGCGGTATGGCTTTAGGCGGTATATTGGAACTAGGATTTATTATCTTTGCTGTTTGCTTCAGTATTATTTGATATCACACTTACTACAAACACGTTTACCAAATGCGTTATCTCAAGAATCCTAAGATTCAAACGGCACTTGATAAAGAATTTGAATTGATTAAATAGTTACTAAACTATAGAACATCAATATGTAAATTTTGTAGCAATTTAAAAGTAGCTTCATGTAATTTAGGATTAAAACCAGCCGTTAATTTACGTAACACACGGATGGTGGCGTTTGGTTGCACTGTTTTGGTAATGATGGCATTAGCCATTACGCACATATGAGAAACAACGCCAACAATTTCGATTAAGTCATAAGTGTATGTTTTTAGATATAACATTAATTCATCTGAACCAAATGTTTCCTTCGTAATAATAGTTCCGTGTTTGGCATATTGACGCACTTGTCCATATAGTTGTCACCCTTCGGTGTTGACGATTGTATGTTTAACTGGTAACTTTTTACCTTCCAATGTTTTGAGATAATTAGTTTGATGTGTATCCATGGTAAAAATAATGTCCTGTTTTTCTTTTATATAAGCTTTAATTTTTTGTACTAACAAAGGTTCAAGTTTTTTGGCTGCCGGAAAACCCAAACTACCAGTTACAAAATCAGTTTGGTAATCAACAACAATCAGTAATTTTTTCATATGAAACATTATAATTTAAAAATATGCAAGTTGCTTTGATAGTTGTAATGGCATTCATCTTTTGCTTAATTGGTTATGCCTTTGGTAGCATAATGTTTGGCGTGATTATTGCACGTCTATTTAATAAAGATATTCGTAATGTAGGTTCGCGCAATCCAGGAGCTACTAATGTTTCGCGGACATTAAATAAGAAGCTGGCTCTGGTAGTTTCTTTATTAGATGCGCTTAAAGGCTATATTGCTATTATTGTATGCTGAATTATTTTCCGTTATACCATCTTTGATTTATGATCTAATAACAGCTATAGTTTGATTCCGTTAGTGTATTTGAGCGGGACGATGAGTGTCATTGGGCATTGTTTTCCTGTCCAATACATCATTGCCTTGTGTCGTTTTAAATTTGATTGAAAGAAAGCTCAAAAATATAGTGGCGGTAAAGGTGTTTCGACAACGGGCGGCATATTATTCGCTGTTTCACCATGGTTAGGTTTGATTGCATTTGGCATTTGATTGACTATCTTGTTGGCAACGCGCTACGTTTCTCTTGGTTCAATGTTTTGTATGTTGTTGACAGTCTTCTTAATCTTTATTGATAAGTTAAACTTCCTATATTTGTTTGATCGAAGTTTACTTTTCCATAATCCGCTATTTATCAATTGGTCCATCCGCTGCGGCTTGTTTGCGTTATTATTAATTAATGCCATGATTGTAATTGCAAGACACTATCCAAACATTCAACGTCTATTAAAACACCAAGAGAGGAAGTTCTTTTAATTATGTTTAAATTCAAATTCGATCGCAAAATAAAAAACGGATATTACACTGCGAGCTATTTTAAAAAAACTATTCATATCATTAAGAAATATCAGCCACGAAACGAAGTTGTAATGCAGTTTACTCATTTCCATAAATCACCAGTTAAAGTTTGTGGCATTGAAGAAAGCGTTGCCTTACTTAAGGCAAGTATCAAGACTAAAGATTGAAAGCAAATAAAAATTTACGGTAAACAAGATGGTGATATTGTCGAAAACGCTCAACCAGTATTATTGATCGTTGGTCCATATGAAATATTTGGGACCTTTGAAAACATCATCGACGGGATCCTAGCTAGACGTTCATCTGTTTGTAACAACTGTGATCAAATGTTAAAACTAATTACGCCACAGCAATTAATTTATATGGCAGATCGTACCGATGATTATTTAGTTCAGCCATATGATGGCTATGCTGCATATGTTGGTGGTGTGCGTCATTTTGTTACTGACGCTTCAATTGAGTTAATTAAAAACAAAAAAAACATTGATGTCACCGGTACAATTCCTCATGCGTTGATTCAACAATACGATGGCAATTTAAACTTGGCGATGCAAGACTACATTAAAGAATATGGTGCAAAGAATGCCGTAGCTTTAATTGATTATCACAACGATGTACAAAGCGAAATTAAATTATTATCAAAGGATTTCAATAATCTTTTTGCTGTCCGTGTTGACACATCTGCCAATTTAATTGATGAAGGTTTGGTGCGAACGATTAAAGACGCTAGAAATAACATGAAACTTTATGGCGTTTCACCTGAATTAATTAAACTCACACGTAAAGTATTAGATGAATCTGGCTTTAAACAAACAAAGATTATTGCCTCTAGCGGTATTGATGTTGCAAAAATTAAGACTTATCAAATAGCTAAAGCACCTGTGGATTATTACGGCGTGGGAAGCAGTTTAATTACACGCAATATTCATTTTACTGCTGACCTTGTAATAAAGAATGGTAAAGCCCAAGCAAAAACTGGCAGAAAGTTATTTATGAATATAAATAACATTGAAAAATTACACTCCTACCACTAATTTTTGTCTCACACCGTATATAATAATATGCATGGATAACTTAAAAACGCAAACAGTAGTAGTGAACGGAACGGCCAAAGTTGCTTTTAATGAGAAGGCAGCATCTGCTACTGGTAGTTTAACCACCCATCAATTAAATACAATTCAAATCGAAACCCAAACCCAAGAGAAAAAACCAATTACTACACAAATAAAGGAAAGATTTTCAGAAGTTAAAGAGATTGTTAGAAATCCTCGACACGTAAAAAAGATTAATGCTTTCTATTCTTATTTCCCTTCGTTCTATGTAAAAGAATTGCGAAACGCTTTTGCTATTTTCTTATGCTGAGCTATTATGTTCGTAGTTTCGCTTGGTTTAACGGGCTGAGCAATTGCCGCAATTGTTTTGGACAAAGGTTTGTCTAATTGAATTATGTTATTATTAATACCGCCGTTTGCGTTAGTGACTGCTGTATTAATTGTTTATATAAATAAGTATTATGGTTTTCGTAGTGAAGCTAAGACTATTAATTTTAAAGATGAAAAAACACTATCCATACACGTACAACGTTTATATCGTCGTTTAAAAACGGGGTATATTAATGTTAATTGAATGTGTTTTACTGCCTATATTTCTGGTGGTTTAGTAATTTTAATTAATTTTGCTGTTGCTTGAGCTGTTAGTAGTTTTAAAATTGGATTCGGAACATGAGATCCTTCTTCATACAACGGTGAATATATTTATGCCATCATCTTTTTTTCCAGTATTGGTGCTATCATCTTTGCCTTAGTGATGCATGTATCGTTGTTATTAACTAACTATATACGTTATGCTCGTATTGAAAACTTTTACAACTTCATGATTGTCCCACAAGAAGAACTTAATGCTATTAAAAAACAAAAGAACCATCGTGATTTAATTATCTTCTTGGTTGTTGTCGGGATGATTGGTTTCATTGGTTATGTAGTTTATCGTGTAGTAAAACGTACACGCACTACTAACGTAATTGTCAAAGCTTAACTTAATTACTTACCACGACCGTTTAACAAGTCGTAATAATGAGGAATTACATAACGTGTACTTCGCTTCGCTAATTCACGGGCATTCTTTAATGTTTTAATCACATCACGGTTATTGTCTTCTGATTCTTTTTTAACATTGAAACCATGTTGGACATTGTATTTTTCGATGTTCTCGTTGTAAAGCAGATGCTTAATGACCAAGTCTTGTGATCATTTTAGAAAGTGATCAACTTGTTTTTCATATCCTTGCATGTTCTGTTTATGTAATAATGCTTCTGTACGACTTATTAGTTTACTCTTGATGAATACTCAATTATCTAAAAGACGGAACTCGTAATTCAATTCAATTTGCACTTCACGATTAGATTTCATACGTTTTTCATAAACACGGCGATAATAAGTCATGTATCAAATAATAGCCACAATAGTATAAACAGCTACGAAAGTAATCTCAACCACACATTGCACGACTTCGACACTGCCACCACTGATAGCGGCGCCAATTAAGTTGTAGTAATGATAAATAAACATTGTAGACAATAAAGCGCCAACTAATGGATAAAAAATCCACTCTAAAATATTTAAACGAATTAATCTTTTGCAACCAAACGCCATTGTACTAGCCAAAACCATGATATAAACAAAAATTACAATTACATCATTAGCAGCAATGATTGCAGTGACATCAAAAATCTCAGTGCTACTATTTGATGCCCCTTGAATGATATCAGGAATAACTAATCATAAAAAGCACGTTCCAGCACATACAAACAAATTTACAACAGCCGCTTTAACGGGAATGTTTTGGTTATTTAAAACATTAAAACGCGGACTAATGTATCCTTCAACTGCTAGTGGTTGTAACATTGTTGCGCCATATAAGGCCGATTGAACAGCAGTATTTAAACGCATAGCAATCACACTAAAGATCATAATAATCGGTCCAGCATATAGAAGCCATTTAAAATGAGCACTGTCTCTAAATAGTGTTCAAATACCTAAACTTGTATTTTGTCAAAAACCATCGGCAGCACCGATTGCACAAAAGAAAATTAACATCGTAACTAAATAGAAAACAATCGAAAGGGCCATAACAATAACAATTCCTCGTCCAACGTTTTTTTCAGGGCTTTCGATGTTTTTACCCATAGTAGCAAAAACTTCAAAACCCGTGTAGAAGAAGAAACAACTGTTGAAGACTTTGATAAAAGTACTAATACTAATACCTTTGGTTTCAGCTGCTCAACTAGCGAAATGGTTATCTTTAGATGGAGTAATAGCTAATGCAATCGCTACCAAAACCAGGAAGGCTATCGTAATTCACTTCACCATTCCAG
>JAITXG010000027.1 GCA_031284865.1 Mycoplasmataceae bacterium
GGTGGAAGCAATCTATGATACCAAGGATGGTGGCTTAATTGAAAATTTAGCCGATCGAATTGCAAATCGTTTTGCAATGGACGATATCGAACACCCTAAGACCCATAACATTCTAGTACGTAAAAATGAAATTATTACACCAGAGATGGCTGCGCACATTGAGCACTTAGGGATTAAACGTGTGGAAATACGTTCTGTGTTACACTGTAGTGCTGAGAACGGTGTATGTCAAAAATGTTTTGGTAACGATTTAACAACCAACAAACCAATTGAAATCGGAACGGCCATTGGTGTCATTGCTGCGCAATCCATCGGTGAACCAGGTACCCAATTAACCATGCGTACTTTCCATACAGGTGGAGCGGCTGGTGGTAGCAACATTGCCCAAGGTTTTGAACGTCTCAAACAATTGTTTGACATGGTGCCACCTAAGGAATGAGAATGTTCAACTATCTCGGAAATTAATGGAACAGTAAAATCGATGGTGACTAGTGATGACGGTTATTTAATTGAAATCAAGAATAACTTAATTGATGAAGTACAAACATACAGTGTACCGTTTAACTCCATCTTCCGTGTTAAAGTAGGCGAAAAAGTGGTCATCGGCGACAAAATTACCGAAGGTTCAATTGATATTAATAAATTATTAAGAATCGGTGGCATTGAAGCTGTTCGTAATTACATGATTAAAGAAGTACAAAAGGTTTACCGTATTCAAGGTATTGAAATTTCGGATAAATACATTGAGGTTATTATTCGTCAAATGACTAACAAAGTGAAAGTATTGAACCCCGGTGATTCATCATTCTTCATTGGCCAAGTCATTGATGCCAACACTTTACGTAAGACTAACAATGAATTGTTAACCAACGATAAAGTCCCATTAACAGCAATCAATTTAGTCTTTGGTTTAGATAGTACACCTTCGAAAACTGATTCGTTCTTATCTGCCGCTTCTTTCCAAGATACGAAGAAGATTTTGACTGATGCTGCTGTTCGTAGTCAAGTTGATCGTCTACAGGCATTGAAAGAGAATGTGATGTTGGGTAATTTGATTCCTGCTGGAACTGGCTTACTCAATAAGGATGATGTCATTGCCGCTGGGCAAAAAATGTACAAGAAAGAATATTAAATAGGTATAATTAACAATAATTTTTAGGAACCATTATGCAAAAAACTACCATGATCACAAAGGAGCAAGCGAGCCAAGCACGTCAATGATATGAAATTGACGCGACTGGTGTTGTTTTAGGTAAACTAGCTGTGCTAGTGGCGGATATTTTACGTGGCAAAAACAAGCCAACATTTAGTTCCAATACTGATCACGGTGATTATGTCATTGTGCGCAACGCTAATAAAGTTGTGTTAACAGCCAATAAAGCTGAGGGTGAATTTTGATATTCACACTCTGGCTACATTGGCGGTTTACGTAAACGTAGTGGTCGTGAAATGTTGGAAAAATATGCAGATGAATTAGTAACATCAGCTGTTAAAGGGATGTTACCCAAGAACCGTCTATCACGTCAAATTATTTTAAAATTAAACGTTTATAAAGATTTTGGTAAAGATCACCAAGCACAAAAACCACATACATTGAAAGTGAACAAAGGGAGTAAGTAATGGAAAAAGTAGAATATAAGGGACTAGGACGCCGTAAATCTGCCATTGCGCGTGCCGTAATGACGCCAGGAACTGGTGTGATTACGATTAACGGTCGTACGCCACAACAATACTTTCCTAACGCTTTAGTGATTCAAGATATGGAACAACCTCTAGCCATGACTGAAAACCGTAATAGCTTTGATATTAAAGTGAAAGTAATCGGCGGCGGATTTAACGGTCAAGCTGGGGCTATTCGTTTAGCGATTGCGCGAGCATTAGTCGCCAGCAAGGGTGAATTAAAAACCGTTTTGAAAAAGAAAAAAATGGTGACCCGTGATTCGCGTAGTAAAGAACGAAAGAAATATGGTAAGTATGGTGCAAGACGAAGTCCACAATTTACAAAACGTTAATAACCATTAAACAACGAGTCTTTATAGACTCCTATGGGAGTATAGCTCAGCTGGTTAGAGCACACCCCTGATAAGGGTGAGGTCGATGGTTCGAATCCATTTACTCCCACCAAAATGGGGGATTAGCGCAACTGATAGAGCATCTGATTTGCACTCAGAAGGTTGAGAGTTTGAGTCTCTTATCCTCCACCATAAATATGAAAACCACCAAGATCTGGTGGTTTTTAAATTTATCGCACTATCTATCGATACTTCAAAAAAAGATGTTTATAGTTTTAATAAATAATCTTTTATTTGTTCGAGCGTGTTTAAATTACTTGTTCCACCTTGAGCAAACTCGTCGCGTCCGCCGCCAGAACCGTTGGTAATTTTATTCAAATCGCTGACGATTGATTTAGCTGACAATTTTTGAGCACCATTGGTTATTTTATTAGTAATAACTAAATATTGGATTTTTTCTTGTGTCATATTCAATATGACGAATGCCATATTTTGATTTTCATTTGCTAATTGTGTTAAAGCCTGATTGGCAGATTTAATATTTACGTTATTTAAAATAATAATACTAACTACTTTGCTATGGCTTGGTATTTTAGTAGTACTTTTAATCTTTTCAATTTCCTGACTCATTGATTGTTTTTGGTGTTCAATCATATGATTAGTGTAAATTGCTTTAAGATTTTCATATTGTGTTTTCAAATTATCTAATGTTGATTCATTTAATTGAAAATTTTTATCATTCACAATTTTCTCAAATTCAGTTGGAGCAACGCTAATTGCTTTTAGTTCTTGCGCCATTGTAAGAATGTGTGATTGCATCTCACTGATTTCTTGATTGATGAAGCGTTCGATCGTATTGTGCGAAGTAATGCCTTCAATTCGCCATGCGCCCCCGCCTTTATTAAAGTATTTGGTAATCATAAACGCTTCGATATTTTTGGTATTTTTAACATGAGTACCACCACAAATCTCAATGGATAATCCGCCCATATTAACTACCCTTAATTTAGTTTTAATCTTGGCATAGACATCTTCAAAATAGGCAATTGCCCCACTTTGTTTTGCTTCAGCTAATGTTTGTAAATTAGTGGTAATGGGTAATGCTTGATGAATGTATTCATTGACTTGTTTTTGTACCAGTTTGATCTGTTCTGGTGTTAATTTATTGGGTAAAATAAAATCAAACGATAATTTATCAGCCGATTTAAATGCACCCTCTTGTTTAATATTTTTATCGATGACTGTTTGTAAAGCGTGCTGTAAAAGATGTTCCACCGAATGGTTCTTACTAGCGGCGTCCCGAATTTGAGGATCAACAATTAAATGCGCATCAGTACCTATTTTAATAGGCTGTTTAGGTTCAATTAAATGGAAATGTTGTAAGTTGGGTCCTTTTAACACATCAAGAACCTCTAATCGCTGTTGATCTATTTCAATATAGCCATAATAATGTTGTTGACCACCGATAGTTGCTTAGAACACGTTTTGATCAAAAACGACTCAACCCTTATTCTTAATTTCATTAACGGGTTCGAATTTTTCATTAAAACAAGCAATTACCTTAGCGTGTTCTAATGTTAAATGATCATAATCAAACGTTGCGGGCGTCGTAAACGCTAACAAATTACCGTTTTGAGCCAACATACCTTTATTTTCAACATTCGCTCGTGAGATGTCCTGGTGTCGTTTTAAACGTCGTTCATAATCATCTTGGTCAATCTTAACATTGTGCAATTGCGCTAGATCAGTGATGATTTCAAAAGGGAAACCATAGGTTTCTACTAATTGAAATATAGTAGCCCCATTTAATTGTTGATGATTAACAGCGTCATTGAATAATTTATAACCACGTTCTAGTGTTTGTTGAAATGTATGAGATTCATGCATTAATACATCAATAATATTTTTTTGTTGTTCCACTAAATAAGGGTAATAAGATTTCATTACCTTAATAACTGCTGCAGTAACTGGTGTAATAAAATCACCGTCAATACCCAAACGTTTAGCACAAACCATGGCACGACGAATTAATTTTCGTAAGACTGAACCGCGTTCTTTATTAGAGGGTATCGCTCCGTCTGCAATGGCGAAAACACTCGCTTTAATATGATCAGTGATTATTTTATAATCACGATTAATTTGTGTTTGGGATTGATCATTAGTAAAATAGGCGTTAGAGTCATAATGGTTTTTAACACATAGATTTTCAATACTTTTAATTATGGGAGTAAAAATATCAATATCAAAGTCTGTGGGAACATCTTGACTGATAGATGCTAAACGTTCTAGTCCGGCTCCCGTATCAATGTTCTTACGGGCTAATTCACTATAGTTATTCTTACCATCATTATTAAATTGACTAAAGACAACATTTCATATCTCAACATAACGATCGTTTTCAATGTCGTCAACAAAGAGTTTAATTCCTATTTTTTTCGCATCATATTTTTCGCCACGATCATAATAAATTTCGGTACAAGGACCACACGGACCTTGTCCGATATCTCAAAAATTACGATTACGGTCGCCTTTAACAATGTGATCCGGTTTGATTCCTAATGTGATTCACATTTCGTAAGCATCGTGGTCATCTTGAAAAACTGTGAAATATAAAGATTCTTTATTGATTTGGTAATGGTTAATTAATAAATCATAAGCAAACTCAATTGCTTCCTTCTTAAAATAATCACCAATGGAGAAATTACCAAGCATTTCAAAGAAAGTGTGGTGTCTAGCGGTTACTCCTACATTAGTAATGTCATTGGTACGAATTGCTCTTTGACTATTTGTTAAACGCTGTGAAGGAGGGTTTTCAATACCGGAAAAATATTTCTTTAAGGTGGCTACGCCAGAGTTGATTCATAGTAGCGAACGATCATTATCAGGGATCAATGATTTAGATGGTAATACATAATGACCTTTAGATTGGAAGTAATCTAATCATATTTGACGAATCTGATCGGTAGTTAGCTTAAGCATGTTTATTATTATAAATTAATAAAAGATTATTGACTATATCACCAATCATAAGATTAGTGGCTAGTTATATTAGTTTGTTAACTATTCCCCCGCCCAAACAAGTGTGATTTTGATAAAGCACAGCAAATTGTCCTGGCGTAACAGCAAGTGTTGAAACATATTTTAAATAAACTTTGTTTTTGATAATATGAAATTGTCCTTTGACAAATTGCTGACGGTGGCGAAAACGAATTTTAACTATGTTAGTCTTGGGAATTCCACTGATCCAGTTAAAATTTTCTACTTCGCATTGTGTAGAAGATAAGCATTTTTCTTTGTGTTGTTCGTCACATACATAAAGAATGTTTTGTTTAATATCTTTTTTACAAACAAAATATTTCTTAGTTTGACCAGATAGGCCCAAACCTTTGTTTTGACCGTAAGTGTAAAAATAAACACCGTCGTGCGTTCCAATTTGTTTTTTGGTTAAGATATCTACTACTTTACCTTTTTTATTGGTAATGTAATTACCAAGGAAAGGTTTGAAATCTCTTTCGCCAATAAAGCAAATACCAGTTGAATCTTTTTTTGATCAATTATCCAATTTCATTTTCTTGGCGATAGCTCGCACTTGCGTTTTGGTGTAATGTCCCAAAGGGAAAAGAGTCTTTGATAATTGAACTTGGTTAAGACCGCACAGAAAATATGTTTGGTCTTTGTCTTCATCAAGCGCCGTTGTTAAAAAGTATTTATTTTTCTTATTGATGATATCAGCATAATGACCCATCGCAATCAAATCACATTTGAATTTATTCTTCGCCTCTTTAATAAATTCATCAAATTTGATATATTTATTGCATAAAACATCTGGGTTAGGGGTACGACCGCGTTTGTATTCTTTGATCAGATATTGGAACACTTTTTTTCAGTATTTATTAATGAATTGTGTACGATAAATTTTAATCCCTAATTTTTTAGCAACTTGTTGAGCGTCCGCAAAGTCTTTTTGCGCATTGCATTGCTTTTCGTCACTCTTAGTGTGTCCTTGAAAATCACAGTTTAAGTAGCTATCCCAATTTTGCATGAACAATCCAATGACTTCATAGCCTTGTTCCTGTAATAAAAAAGCGCAGACGGAAGAATCAACCCCACCCGACATACCTAGAACCACACGCTTTTTAGTTTGAACGATCATTGTAAAGATAATTAAGTTTATAACATTTTTACAAAACGGCCAAGGTAAAATGTTCTTTACTCATAGTTAATTTTTATAATGCAATACATAATTTTGGTGGCATTAGGTACCACTATAATTCAAAAAATTATATATAATAATTAAGTTTTATGGCAACAACTAATAAGAAAGCGGACGCTAAGCAAAGAATCGGATTGGCTAAAGTAGCTAACCCGATTCTTACCCAAAAAGATTTAGACACTTTCGCTTTACGTCCAGTGGCGCAGCGAAAATTTAATACCGGTATTATTAAATTTTCCCGACTTTATATTTTAAATAAGACTTGAGCTAAATATGTTGCAGCTATCCTTTTAGGATTATTCATGTCAATTTCGACTGTCTTATTAGTCGAAGTCACAGGATTATATACCGGTGGTTTTACGGCTTGTTTACAAGGGGTAGCTCGTGTTGTGTATACCTCATTGAGTTTGTCACACCCTGGCAATGATCATATCAATTTATTAATATTCAATGGGTTATTCTGAGGGTTATATTTACTCTTAAATATTCCATTAACCTTATTCGCTTATTTTAAAATTAGTAAACAGTTTGCTAAGTTATCGGTGGTATATTTAGTCGTTTTACAAGGTATGGGCTTTGTTTGGGGAGTAATCCCAGGTATGCATTCGATTCAAATTTTTGGCAACACTTCAACCGTCAATGGCGTTCTAAAAGAATATAACGTGCAATCAATTCTATTTTCTTCCAATGTTTTCCCAATGTATCAAAATGCTGGTCCGGGTGGTAGCGGTACATCTTATGATTGAAGCCAATTGATGACTGCATCTAAATTACAAGATGACGGCTATGGCTGGATTGTTAGTGACATTACTACT
>JAITXG010000048.1 GCA_031284865.1 Mycoplasmataceae bacterium
GTGAGTGCATCCATCATTGATGATAATATCCGTGTTGCATCTGACACTGGTTATGCATCAACCGTGTTACCAATTCATGATTCACTATGTGAAATTAATAAAACTACTAAATACATTACACGTGACCACAAATTTAGTGTTCAAACACCTCAGTCGTTTCAATACCGATATTGAAAATGACACGCACAAAGTGAGCATGTCACCGACTTATTCACATATTTAAATATTCCTGTCAAACAAATAAATATCGTGATTGGTGACTTACTCAATTTCAAAATTACGACCAAAGAAGATGTATCTACTTGGAAGCAAATTCAACGACTTTAGAAACGAATAACTCTTGCTCTTCCTCAAAAGGTAAGTGACCAGAATTTTCAAATGTATAAATTTGTACATTAGGAATGTAACGTTTAAAACCTTTAATAGTGTGCTTGGCTGAAATAATACCATCATACTTACCCACTAATAGTAGTGTTGGGGCTTTAATAGCTTTTTGCGCTTTACGAATATTACGCAATGTCTTCACACTACCCAAATGTTGAAATAGTGTTTTCATTTCGCATCAATGTGCCAATTGAAATTTTAGCTGATTCTCATTCATTTTAACCCAATCAGGGTCATCCAAATAATGACGATACTCTTTATAAAGATAATCTAATAAGCGGTATTTTTGGTGCATATTCTTAACATAAAAGACACTCAAACCTCTTAATCCCATAAATAGTACAGCCACATTATGTGGTGCTACTAAAATCAATCCTTTAATTCTATTTTTCAATTGATTCTCTACTAACGAGACAACGGCCCCACCCATGGAATGACCCATTAAATAAAAATTATTCAATTTACGTTCTTCAACATATTGAATAACATAATCACAATAACGGTAGACGGTCATATCTTCAGTCTTCACATGATCTGCATTATCGCCATGCCCTGGCAGATTAATCATATAAACATTGAAATGTTTAGCCAGTTCTTTCGCTGCCAACATGTAAGAATAATCTACACAAAAACCGTGGATGAATAATAGATCACCTAGACATTGATTGGGTTCTTTACACTTGATAATTTTTTCTTTAAATTTGCTCACAATGTTTTGCTCTCACTAAAATATATCTCTATTATTTAGCAATTTGTGCTTGTGATTCAACAATTTGCTTCAACTGGAGCGCCGTGACTTCATCAGTATTACTGGTTACCGCTACCAACGCGCCCTCTAAAAAAGCACATTTTGCTATTTCTGTACGAGATTGCACTGTGGACTCTAGCATCTGGTATGCCATCTCAGTATTCATTTGTGATGACCCTAAATCATAGATCACTAATAATTCACGGTCTTTGGTTAAATTACTAATCGTCTCACGAATGACCATGGGATCTGTTCCAAATGCTTTACCATCTTCAATCCCCGCCACATATTCAAACAAGAAATCACCTTTTTTCATCTCATTAATAAATCCGACTGTGGCTTGCGCTAGTGCTTTGCTATGTGATACTAATAATATATTAACCATCTTATTTACCTGCCAACCCTTTAAATATTAAAGATATGGAACAAGCCCCAGGGTCCATATGTCCGATGGATCTTTCCCCTAAGTATGAAGCCCGCCCTTTCGTCGCTAACATGGAAATGGTATCATTAGCACCCTTAGTAGCGGCATCATAAGCAATGTTTAAATCTAATAAAGCTGAAGCGTGTTGTAAAGCTTGCGCAGCAGGAATTAATGCATCCAACATAGTCTTTTCACCGCCGCGTGATTTCCCTAAGGCTTGAATTCTCTCAATGGACATTTGTAATGCTTGAGCAATATCCTGGTTAGTAAAGGTGGTTTTGCCCTTCAATGCCATGCTTAATGCCATGAAAGCCGAACCTAATAATGGTCCAGAGCTACCACCAATTTTGGACATTAATTGTGTAGCACATACCATTAAATCTTTATCAATGGACGATTCGTTTGTAAATAAATGTTTCTGTGACAAAACAGCTTGGAAACCACGTACAACATTAGTGCCATGATCGCCATCGCCAATAGCAGCATCTAAAGCATTGAGTCGATCTTTGTTAGACTCAAGCTCGCGTAACACATTTTCTAAATAGGAAATTATTTCTTTCATAGGATGATATTTAAGTATCATTCATTATACCGAAGTAAATTAATACATTCAGTGAAAGCGATAACTTTTTTTATAGACATGTGGTACAATCGAATGTATTCTTTAAAGCAATAATTTATCACGGTAAATCATGATTTTATTTCGTACATTTAACTCACATATTTATGTATTAAACCCGAAACGCTAAAGTATCAGATGGCTCTTTAATTAATGTTTCTAATTCACTATCTAACTTTAATAATGAAATAGAAAATCCCGGCATATCAATAGCCGTCATGTAATTACCAACATAAGTCGTCACGACATGAATGTTTTTGTCATGTAAGATTTTCTGTACTTGACGATTAGCAATGTAAAGTTCCATAATCGGTGTCGCCCCTAATCCGTTAATTAATACTGATACATGATCGTTAGCCTGTAAATGTAAACTTTGCATAATAACGTCCAACATTTCGTTAACAAATTCGTCAACACTTTTCATAGCAACACGTTTCACACCAGGTTCGCCATGAATTCCTAAACCCATTTCTACTTCATTGTCATTTAAGGCAAATCCTTTGTGTCCAATCGCTGGAACAGTACAAGCGTCTAGTGCCAAACCATAAGTGGCAAGACTCTTAATAGCTTTTTCGGCAACGGCTTTCACTTCGGGCAATGTTGCCCCTTGTTGAGCTTTAGCACCAGTCACTTTATGAACTAACACTGTCCCAGCAATTCCGCGCATCCCTGTTGTGTTGGTGCTATTCAATAGTGCGACATCATCACCTACTATTACATAGTCGATCTGTTTTCCTTCGGCTTGAGCCATTTCAGCAGCCATTTGAAAGTTCATTACATCACCTGTATAATTTTTAATAATTAATAGTGTCCCTTTTTGTGAATCACACGCATTAATGGCTGCTTGAATCATATCTGGCGTAGGAGAAGTAAAGATCGGGCCAGCGACAGCAGCTGTCAACATTCCGTTCCCAACATAACCAGCGTGTGCTGGTTCGTGCCCTGAACCACCACCCGAAATTAAAGCAACGTTGTTCTTGTTAAATGTCTTACTATAAATAACATTGCAACCGTCTGCTTTAGCTAATTTAGTGGGGCAAGCAGCGACAATACCTTCTACCATTTCATCAACAATATTGTCAACTTGGTTAATTAATTTCTTCATATTAGTTCTCCTAAACTATTGTATTATAAATACTAATACACAATTGTGATAGTGGTGTTTGTGAAAATATTAGAGATCCTAAATTGCAAAATGGGTAGAATTTCTTTTCGAATTAAAATAATATCTGTACAATGAAAAATGGCCATTTCTGACTATTGTTGCACCGAAATCATCGGTGCAATACGAATTATAAATAAGCTGAATCACAAATCAATATTTTTAAGAGCGTAGACTTACACCCCCACCCTAAAGAGAACAACGAGATATTAAATCATTAATGATCCCTTTACTGAATAAATTCGTCGAACTATCAGCATTGTTTCTTAAAAATGTTTGGTCAAAACCTTGCGTTAGATTTGTGTTCAAGACATACAATGGGAAAATCCGCCCTTGTGCATCTAACCAAGTAATAGTAGGAGTGCCCTCTAGATTAAATTCTTGACTAGCGGCAAAGAAGTTATCTTGCGTAATGCCGGTAGCTTCAAATCGAACGTCTAAACTATTGGCGGAATAAAAACTATTGCTAGCTTGAGAATTATATGCGAAATTGGTGTTTACGTCCACTGATGTTTGCACTTCGATTCCTGAATTACCACTATACAAATTATCACTTTTAAGCACTAGTTTGTTATTGTCTACAATAATATAAGAGTTCTGAAAAAAAGAAGTAGCGCCCGAATCGGCGAAGTAAACACAAGATTCACTTCTACTAGACGGTGTATAAGCGTTAATAAGGTTGGCGTTTAATGTAAGCATACCATTGATGCCTTTAGGACTAACCGATTCCGAACCAAATATAATTGCAGCAACTTCTTCCGAAGAGTTTTCGGTTCAAGAAGAGACAACGTTATTAGTAATATCTATATACGCCCCACTTGCTTCGTTAAGAATTGAAATAGCATAATTTACACAGCTGGCAGAGGCGGAAATGGTGTCGTGGTCAATATTTACGGTACCTTGAATTACACCTTTGAAATTAATTCCGTAGTTATAGGAAACATCCCCCTGCACTTGACCATGAACATCAGCTGAAATGATGGTGTTTTTAATTTCAACTCTAGCGGGAGTATCTATGTCACCATTAAATACAATTGAATCTAAATATGATGGAGCAGAGCTTGGAGAAGTGCATTCAGCAAAGACGTTACTGTCGGTAATCGTAACATTAGATGTATCCGAAATTGCGCTAAAACTAACACCAGTGAGTGTGCCATCAAAATTATAAACAGATATGGTACAATTGTCAATTATGACATTTGCCGCATTAACGCTATTGATGAAATCCACTCCGCAGACATCATTTCCATAATTCGCACCCACACAAGAGATGGTGTCGTTGGCAATAGAGACTGCATTACCATCAATGGAACCAACGAATAATATTCCGTATAGTATAGAATCACCACTATTGAGGGTATCGACACTAATGCTATTGTAATCAATACCAACAGTACCATTAACATCTGAAAACTTAAACGCACAGCGCGAACCGTCATCCGTGGCTCCAGCCAAAATAGAATTATGATCTATAAAGACTTGCGCGTCGCTTCCTATCTCTCCTCTAAAATCAATTGTGTTCTCAAAAGTGGAACCCAGACTAGAATGGATAGTATTACGTCTTGCTGTAATGATAGCATCTTGTATAGTATTAGTTGAAAGAATTGCATCAGGAGCAGAAATGTTATTCCCGCAAATGTCTACATTATATTGATCTGTTGGAATTGACTGAGTTGTGTCGTTTCCTATAACTATACCATAATTAGATGTACTAATGCTGCTCCCGGGTTCACCAATTAATCGGCAAGAAAAACCAACAGGAATGATGATGGGGTGTGTAATCTCCCCTTGGACAAAGAAGGTAGCCCCTGCGTCTGCTAACTCGCTCAAATCAAAAGAATCCGGTACACCAAAGGCAGAGACATTACCACCGTCATCATCATGTATCGTGTGTGCACCATAACCTGTAGTATCGGGTGTGATTACAAATGTATCAACCGGAGTTGGCGGCACTTCCGCTAGAAGGGTAATTGTAGTTTCTCCAATAACACTACCTGATGATGATTTTGCCTGAATAGTTACCCTTCGATCCCCATTGGGATCATAAGAATCAAATCTAATTACACCAACGCCGGTTGAATAGTTTGTAATTGTAGCAAAATCCTCGTCGTCGGCATTTTTAAAATTATAGTCAACCCCTGTAACAACAATTGCGTTTAATGTAGTTTGAATTTGAGTAGAATCATTTTCTTGTCGTAAAACATCCGCATTGGCTTGCACACTATAAATTTCCGTTTGTGCAACTAATACAATGTCAACGGTGGTAATTTTTTTGCCATCTAACATTGTATCAATAACTGCTGTTATATTTTGCGTAGGATGAGGAGCACCATCTTTCCATTTGATGATATTTCCTTCCTTGGCAATGTATGAAGTGTAGTTTGGTTCAATTACATAATCAACACCACTAACAACATTATCATTCAATTCAGTAGTCAACGTTAAAGAACTAGTTGTACTATCCAATGCTCTTACTGATGGTTTGGTAACATAAATTTGAGCTGAGTTACTTTTGTTAGAACAAGAAGTTATTGCAAAAACACTTCCCCCCCCTACTAATGTGGTAGTCCCTAATGTGGTAATGCATAATTTTAATATCTTACTTTTTTTCATGTATTAGTGTGTTCTCCTTAGAAAATGACTGATTTTTGCTATCAACAATTTATTCTACAACAATAAACTTATATTTTTTTACAAAGATTTAAAATGAAATTTTTTAAATCTTCGTCTTTTTTAATCATGCTTTCAATCTTCGAGATGGAATCCATAATGGTAGAATGGTCTCGACCACTAAAGTAACTACCGATTTGGGCATAGGGCATGTCGAACTTTTGACGCAAGACATACATGCAAACATGACGCACCAATGTGGCTTGTCTAGTTCTGGCTTTGGATTTTACCACGGCAGGATCAGTATTATAGGCCGCGCAGATTTGAGCAATCACTACATTGGGGTCAACATCATAACCTAAATCTTTAATGGCGTCTTGGTGTTCTTGCTCGACACTATTAGTAATAATGTCCACATTAATAATGGCTTGAGGTGGCAAATTATTCAAAGCGTAGAACAAAATCTTATGCAAAAATCCTTCTAAGTGACGAATATCTTGATTATTACGTCGTGCAATATAATCTACCGCTTCTTTCGTGAATTGAAAACCTTCACCGCTCTCTTTAATCTTTTCTTGTAAGATTGTCTTCACTGTATTTAAATCTGGTTTAGTAATTTTAATAACTAGACCTGAATGAAAACGACTTTTCATGCGGTCTTCAAAGTATTCTAATTGATTAGGTGCTTTATCAGATGTCATCACAATAATTTGATTGCGACTCACATTATGATTAAGAATATTAAAGAATATCTCGTTAGCTTTTTCCTTCTTAGCTAAGAATTGAATATCATCAATTAACAAAAGATCATATGATTGATAACGATCTTTAACATGTTCAACTTCATTGTCACCATGACTGATCCCGTTATACATTTCGCGTACAAACTCATCGGTTGTTACATAACGAATGCTCTTGTTAGGAAAACGTTTAGCATATTCGTTACCAATTGCATGCAATAAATGTGTCTTGCCCAAACCAACACCACCGCTTAAGAAGATCGGATTTCAAAACTTCTGTTTAAATAATGATTGCGCTGCATTATGAGCAGTTTTATTAAATTCACTCACA
>JAITXG010000016.1 GCA_031284865.1 Mycoplasmataceae bacterium
GCCACTGGTGCTAATGATTTCTTATTGGAATTAATGTCATCAAGGCTTTTGATTCTTGATAAATGTGATAACACGATAATTTTACAGTTATTATCAAGAAGATATTGCAGGGTTGGTAAAGCAGCAGTAATTCTTTTAGCATCAACAACTTGTCCGTCTTTCAATGGTACATTGAAATCTAATCGAACGATCACGCGTTTATCTTGAAAATCAACATCGGCTAATGTTTTTTTATTTAAAATACTATTCATATAAATAATTACAAACTAACCATGTAAAGAATGGTACGAACTAATTGTGCAACATATGATGATTCGTTGTCGTATCATGTGAATAACTTATAAAGTTTTTTACCATTAGCTTCAAGTACCATTGTTAATTTTGGATCAAAAATTGAACCGTGTGATTCATTAATAACATCACATGAAACTATTTGATCAGCGTTATAGCCTAATGTTTCACTTTCAGCATCTTTTACAGCTGCGTTGATTTCATCAACAGTTGGTGAAGCGTTTAATTCACATACTAGATCAACAACTGAACCAGTAATGGTTGGCACACGAACAGCCAAACCGTGTAATTTGCCTTTTAATGACGGTAATACCAACCCGATTGCTTTCGCAGCACCAGTTGATGTAGGAATCATTGAGAAAGCGGCAGCACGTGCTCGACGTAAGTCGCTATGTGGCGCATCTTGTAATCTTTGATCAGCTGTATAAGCATGAATGGTAGTCATCATTCCACGTTCAATTCCGAATTTTTCATCAATCACTTTAGCTAAAGGCGCTAAAGCGTTAGTGGTACATGAAGCACCAGAAACAATACGGTCATCTTTCTTAATTGATTTGTGGTTAACATTGTAAACAATAGTTGGAATGCCATCACCTTTAGCGGGTGCCGAAATAATAACTTTCTTTGCACCAGCAGTTAAGTGTTTACCAGCGCCATCTTTATCAATGAAACGACCAGTTGATTCGACAACTAGATCAATTTCCAATTTTGCTCAAGGCAATTGTGCTGGATCCTTTTCAGCAAAAACAGTAATGCTTTTACCGCCGATTACTAATGAATTCCCTTGCACTGAAATTTCCTCAGCCATTTTTCCATGTGCTGAATCGTATTTTAATAAATGTGCTAAAGTGCTAGCATCAGTTAAATCATTGATTGCTACAATTTGTACATCTTTTTTTTGTATTAATTCCCTTAATACTAAACGACCAATTCGGCCAAAACCATTAATTGCTACTTTTATTTTTGACATTTTATTCTCCTAATTTGAAATATGTAAACATTATATCAATTTATTAGATAAAAAGTTATCGTAAGCGACAAATAATGTTACTTTTTTACAGTTCGATATTGTTCAACACGTAAAGTGTTATTTTTTATTTCATCAATTTCTTCAATATGCGTAATATTGTTAAATAATGTATAGATGAGATAATTTTTTTGTTTGGTATCTTTGGCATAGTGTTCTTCTACAAATTTAATGCCTTCATCCAGTTTTTGCATTAAAACATAAGCTTGTTGTTTATTGATGGTACCAGCCGTTAATGGGTTTTTAATCATGGGGGGTAATACGCTAACAAAAGTATAGTCATTTAATGCGTCAACTTGCTGTGTATAAAAGAAAACACGGAAAGAAGTAACGTTGCCACAAATTGTTTTAATGGATTTTAATACAGCATTGACTTTGGAATCTAGCATATTCTTTATGAATAGACCAACGATTACTGTAATTGTCCCGATTGGTAGGATGATTTGGAAAATAAGATCTAGGTTAACACCTAGTTTGGTTAAGAAAATAGCTTTCAACAATGTATACAAGTTTTGGAATAGCAACACGAAGATTAAATAAAAGAAATTACTCTTATTAGATTGGAAGGTAGAAACCAACCCACTGTCATGTTTAAGTATTTTCTTAACAAATATTTGGATTAAATAAAGCAGGATTCAATATCCAATTACAATAATTGTAGCTAAGAAATTAAAGAACGCGAAGACAATAGCTAAATTAGTAACAAAATCCATTAACATCTTTACACTGAATAGTTTATAACTCAGGAAATCGTTAGGATATTGTGTGCTTAAACCATATTTTTTTTGCTGGTAACGTTGTTTGATGTTTAAGGCACTTAAATAAATTTGAAAGATTAAGGCAACAATCGCAATAACGGCGGTTATGAACATATACGAATAAGCCACATCCACAGCATTTGAACGAATGGATCAAGCAGATGTTGGATCTGTTGTTGGAATTGCCGGAAAGAATCCTACCATTAAAGAAAAATCTATTAATGGATAACGTGCTCAACCATACATGGTTTTATAAGCTGATGTCAAATCGGTTGAAGAGTTAATAGTACCATTACTAATGGCGTTTTTAAGTTCATTAATGGTATGACAAGCTGGAAAAGGACTATCTGTATGTTGTAAATTGTTTATTCTTCCGCGTTCAATGATGAATAAGACTGTGAACACAATAATGACTATACAGAAAATTGATCAGAGAAACATCTGAATCAAAGCATTAAAATCAAAATAATGTAAGGCATTGGTAACACCTAAATGCTTTGTATTTTTTCTTGTTGCTCGTAATTTACTCATATTTTCCTCAACCCCATTACTCTTTAACATTTAAATTCAAATATGTTGGGACTGTCTTACTGTCATATTTTGTTCCAACATATTTAATTGAAGACAAACCTCATGGCTTATTATTTTGGATAATTTCTTGTATACCAAAAATTTCACCTTTACCCTTACTGAATTCTTCGTAGAAACAAGGGGTTTCGGCACTTGTTACGTTTACATTTTTATTATCGTTAGGATTAAAAGGAACGTCAATGATTGAATAGGTGAAACCCATTTGGTCACCTTTTTTAAGTGTTTCAGATGTAGATCCATCTAAAGTTACATCGCCAATAACACTAATTGTTAATTTACCAATGTAGTCAATGGTAAAGTCAGTGGGACTATTTTTCTTTATATTAACGAAAGAAGAATTAATTAATAAATTTACTTTATTTTCTTTGCAAAGATCATAGATACTTTTAGTGGCATCTAAACTATAACCATTAAAAACTTCTAATCCGGGTACTAAAATAAAACTGAAAATAGTGTATTTAATCATATTTTCTAGTGTGTTTTGGTCGTTGGCTTCTTTTTCCCAACTCGATCGGTATCCCGCTAAATCTGTTGATTCAGTAGCGGCATGTGCTTTGTTATAGTCGTATTTTTCTCACAACACTTCGGTTTCGCTTTTTTGTCTTGTACACGATGAATTGGTTACAAGAATAATGCCTGTCGCTGAAAGACAAGAAGCTATGGCGGTAAGTTTAATTAATTTTTTCATTTACAGTAACTCAATTAATATATTATCCAATAAATTAATGTTCTCTGCTACTAAAAAATTATTTTTAATTTTTACGCCCTTAAGTTTCTTTTGAAAATACTGGTAGGCTAATAAATACATTTTCTGTTTCAAAGGTAACCCCTTTTTTAATCTTAAGCCCATCATTAGTATTTGGAAATAATAATCGCGCTCGTTTAATTTATGCTTTATCACATGATAAGCAGTGAGCGAACCCTTATTTTCGTAATAGGTTTGTTGCTCAAAACCACATGCCCCAAAGCCAACCGCTGCTCATTCTTGGCTTAATCAATATGATTTATTATGCACAGATTCATATTTTAAATGGCTAGCCCAGCTGCTTACTTCGTAACGCTGATATCCATTTTTAGCCATGTTGGTAATAATCATTTCTAAGTGACGATCGATTTTGTTTTCATCAATCTGGTATTTTTCTTTATTTAAAATACTGTTATTTTTAACTTCCAATGCATATCACGAAACGTGCGGAATACTCAATTCTTTAATAAATTTCAATGTCTTTTTTACATCAGCGTCCGTTAATTCGTTAAAACCATAGATGAAATCTAAACTAATATTATTAATCTGCGTAGCGCGAAGCAATTGCACAGCATTTAAAACATTTTTTCAAGTATGACGACGGTTCATTTGTTTTAAAAGGTCGTTGTTCACTGTCTGTGCCCCTAACGAAATACGATTAATATCACATTTTTTCAAAATATTAACTTGAGAAACATTCACCAATTCTGGATTACATTCAATGGTAAATTCATAATTCGCTCGTTTATCAATGTACTTATTCAATGTGCTTAATAGTTCACTTAGTAATTGGTCATCTAAACAATTGGGTGTTCCACCACCTACGTAAATTGTCTGGAATTGTTTTAGTTTATATTTTTTTTGTATTTGATTAGTAACTTTTTTTATATATTTCTTTTTAATATCATTGGGTTGATTAATCAAACGGACAAAATCACAATACTTACATAAGTTATTGCAAAAAGGGATATGAACATATAAGTGTTTTACTGGAGTCATGTTGTAATAACTTTCATGATTTCTGTTTCATTGGTTTGGTCGTAATAAGTCGGATTAGTGTAATGATGTTTAATTCATGTCAATTGACGCTTAGCATAATGGCGTGAATTCTGTTTGATTGCATCAACGTCAACGGTGTGGTTGTTAATCAGAGCATGAATAATTTCCTCATAGCCAATAGCCTTTAAGGCATTAAGTTTAATAATCTCTTTATCTTTATTAAGAAGCTTTTTAACTTCGTCCATTCAGCCGCTCTCTAACATGACTTCCACTCTTGCATTAATCTGTTCATACAATTGCTTACGTTCATTAGTGCAGCATATTAAAAGTACATCATAGATGGGCGCCTTTTTCTCCGTTAGTTTTTTACTCTTCGTTACAATTTGTAATGCACGCACCAACCGTTTTTGATTATTAACACCAATGTTATTTGCTAATGCTGGATCGTATGAAGACAATTTATCAAATAATTTCTGATTATCTCAATCACTAAATTCTTCATTACGCTCTGGCACTTCAGTTAAGTCATAATTGTAAATAAGTGTATCAATGTAAAGGTGTGATCCACCTACGATAATGGGTATGTGTTTGTTGTCGATTACTTGCTCTATGGCTTTTTTAGCAGTATCTTGAAAGCATTTGATATTTCATTTATCATAAATAGAAACACAATCAATTAAATGAAATTTTGCCTCTTGCATTTCTTTAACAGTTGGTTTATTAACGCCGATATTTAATTCACGATAAACTTGAAATGCATCCGCATTAATAATTTCACCATTAAACTTTTTAGCTATCGCGATGGCTAATTTAGTTTTATTTGTAGCCGTTGGGCCAAGCACTACAACAGCGCGAGGTAAATTACTTTTTGGCATATGGTTTGATTGTATCTAGAATATGTCGCACAGCCACTGCTGCTTCACCATGAGCGCAAACAATACTACTAGGCTTGCCTTCGTATGTACAAATATTACCGATGGCATAAATGCTAGGTAAATTTGTCATTTGATTAATGCCCACACTAATTCGTCCAGCTTTGTTAATATTTATGCCATTAAAGATCTTTAAACTATTGGTATCAATGCTTTGACCATATTGGACAATGATTTCATCAAATAAGACTTTTTGCAACTTACTATTAACATTTGATTTAACAACCAGATGAGTTTTATTAATGTTTTCAATCGAGTAATTTAAATACACTTTAACTTTATGTTTAGATAAATTCTTAGCGTTATCACCACTGGTACGAAATTCTTCGCGGCGGTGGATGATGCTAACACTTTTGGGTTTAGCGCATTTGGCTATTTCATTAGCCCAGTCTACAGCCGAATCACCACCACCAAGAACAACAACATGACGCTTAGTATATTTACTAAAATCTTCTACAGCATAATGGACATGTGTATGATTAACGCCAGCTGTTTCTAAGCGATTTGGATTAAAAATACCAGCACCAGTGGCAATGATGATAGTTTGCGTTCTAATAATACTTTTATCATTGAGTTTAACGTCAAAACCATTATTGCTTTTCTTAATATCAGTGATTTGCACGCCAAGCTTGACTGGAACAGGAGTATTTTTTAGACGTTCAATTAGCAAGTCGACTAATTGATACGCTTTGATTCCGTAATGTACAGGGTAATCATAAATTGGTTTTTGACTATATAACAATTTTGGTTGCCCACCTAAATATTCATTTGCTTCAATCAATAGAGGATTGAGTCCTTTGTTATGTGCTAAAGCAGCCGCAAAAATACCAGCGGGACCCCCGCCAATAATTAATGTGTCATAAATGCTTACTGATTGTTTCATGTTTATTTTTTAAATAATGGTTTGTGTGGTTCTTCTAATTCTAAACCAACATAACCGTTTTGTTTCATATACTCGTAACCTAAAATAGCCACACAATTAGCCAGATTTAAACTACGGATGTTTTTACTAGCTGGAATACGGATGGTGTTGGCAACATTTTGTTTCAATAATTCTTTCGGTAATCCAATTGATTCCTTACCGAAAATTAAATAAGCGTCAAGCTTATTAGAGAATTTAACTTGTTCTGGACTCTTAGTACCATAACGTGTTAAATAAAATAATTGACTCTTAGATTTAATATTCTTTAAAAATAAATCAAAAGAATCATATTCGTGTAATTTCAAATGTTTTCAATAATCCACGCCCGAACGTAATAGCGCTTTGTTATTTAAGAAAAAACCATATGGTCGAATTAAATGTAACGTGGCATTCAATCCGACGCACATACGGGCAATGTTACCAGTATTCTCCGGAATTTCTGGTTCAAATAGAACGATATTTAACATAAATGTCTCTCCGTACGATTATAAACTTATAATATATAAGAATAGGTAGGAACGAAACATGGCAAGAATAATTGGATCGCCTTTGAGATATATTCAAGGTAATCATGAAATCGATAATTTAGCAAAAGATATCAAGGATTTTGGAAAAAGTTTTTTCTTTTTAGTTGATAAAGCAGTTTGGGATCGTTGTATACCAAGCATTCAAAAATCTTTTAAAGCAGAGAAAATTACGAAAGTTTACTTTGAAAAATTTGGTGGTGAATGTACCATGAAAGAATGCAAACGTATTTCAGCTTTAATGAAAACAAAAGGTTGTGACGCGATTGTATCAGTGGGTGGCGGTAAAGGTTGCGATACAGCTAAAGCTGTAGCCTTCTTTAATAAATCGGCATTAATCGTATTTTCGACGGCCGCTTCAACTGATGCGCCTTGTTCGCATTCAGCAATCATTTATAAAGAGAACGGAGAATTTGATCAATACTTTTATCCCACTAAGAGTCCAGATATGGTCATTGTGGATAACAATATTATCGCTGAAGCACCAGTGCGATTATTAGTAGCTGGTTTGGGCGATGCCTTATCTACGTATTTTGAAGCTAGAAGCGCATATGCTTCTAATCGCGATGTGAACGAATGAAAAGGACGTCCATCATTAACTGGCATGGCTTTAGCCGAATTATGCTATAAAACCATAATAGCTGATGGCTATAAAGCTAAAGTTTCTTGTGAGAACAAGGTATCTACTATCGCACTAGAAAATGTCATTGAAGCTAATACTTATTTATCGACCATCGGTTTTGAATCTGGTGGTTTAGGTGCAGCACACTCAGTACAAGATGCATTAGGTTTAATACCAGAGGTACACGCTTGCTATCATGGTGAAAAAGTAGCTTTCGGTACACTTACGCATTTAGTTTTAGAAAATGCTTGTAATTGTGAAATCAATAAAGTTTTACGATTTTGCTATGAAGTTGGTTTACCAATGACATTCGCTGATTTACATATCCCAAACGTTAATGATAAGCAATTAATCGAAGTCGCTAAAAAAGCGACTGGTCCAGGTGTTCCAATGGGTAATATGCCATTTAAAGTAACGCCGGATGATGTTTTTGCGGCAATGAAAGTGGCTGACCAATTAGGACGCGAATTTAAAGCCAATCCTAATCGTCAAGCTGGATGCTCTTGCGGTAAACATTGCAAATGCCATTAGGTATTTATTCATTATTACCAAAGTGATTTGTGTAATTCAAATAATCCTAATAGTTCGCCAAGCTCAATTTTCTGGTTCTTAAAAGTTATATATCCCTTATATATACCAAAGAACTGACGAAAGTTTGTCTTAATTAAGCCGAATCCTCGGCTTTTTTTATCATTCTTTTCACTCAATGGTTGAAAAGTCAAGTTGATGCCATATTCATTATTATGAATTTTAAATAAATGTTTATACGGCTCATTGTAATCTCATTCGAAAACAACACGAGGGATAATTTGACGTTCTTTTCCAACCCAAATGGCATTCTCAGCATAAAGTGCATTATTGATAAATGTTGCAAAATTAAATCCAACTACTTGATTATCAACTTTAGTTGTGCCACAACCTCAAATTCAATTAGTATTGCGGCGGTAGTGACCAGCCGATCAATCGCTGCACACTAAAGCGTTGTTAGGATTAATACCGAGCGTTTGGCCTAAACATTCTACCCGTACAGATTGTATTTTTAAACCAGCTTGTTTTTCGGTAAAAGTTCAATGATCAAAATCACTCGGGTTTAATACGCGCAGTGGTTTGTCGTTAAAACTATAATGAGCGTTTAACTTGATGCTCATTTTTTTAAACCACTCAAAATTAATTTTGAGTGTATCGCTTTTTAAATCTTTGTAAATATCTAAATTCAATTTACGATTATGACATGTAATTGTGTATGTATCTGGGTTGTTGTCAAATTGAATTTTACGATTACTAATATTGGTTTGTACCTGTGTCAGTATTCCTTTATTTTTTTCATACACAAAGGCAAAAATATTTTTCTTAAAGGCGACATCAACAATAGCAAGGCCAACTATATAATGATCGGTAGTAATGGCGGTAAAATTAAATTTGTGAAAACTAATTTTTTGCTTGAAGTGTGAAACTTTATGATCAAAAAAATCATGTAATACATAATCACGATAATTAAAATCAAGTGGTTCGTCAAAAATACCATAATTAATTTTATTAGAATCTTTATTAATAATTTGTTTCATCTTAACCTTTCACGGTGATGTGATCAAAATTTCCAATGATGGCATTATTATAGATATGGATTAATTGACGTTTATTAAATTGGATAGGATTAGAAATGCCGCAGAAATCTTTCATAGCCTTTTTAGCCATGTTGTTAACTTGATCTTGTGTAATATTGGGTTGAATGGCATTTAAATTAAGCTCGATGCCCAAAGATTTAGTTCATGCCACAATGCTAAGGACACAACTTTTGGCTTTTTCGTGATCATTTAAAGCATCACCACAATTTAAGCCAAGGTAGTCAGCGATTTTAGCTAACTTCTTTACGACATTTGTGTTAGTTAATTCATAGTCTAGTACATAAGGCATTAAAATGGCGTTAGCTAAACCGTGGGGAGTATTGAATACAGCACTCATTGCATGTGATAAAGAGTGTATAAAGCCTAGTGATGCGCTATTAAAAGCAATCCCCGCTAAATATTCACCATAGACCATTTGCTCACGACATTCTGCATTTTGTAAATCAGCATACACTTTAGGCAGTGTTTGAAAGATAGTGCGCATAGCTTGATGACTATAGGCTTGCACCAAATCATTATTAACTAGAGAGAGATCAGCTTCAATTGCGTGAGTTAATGCATCGATTCCAGTATAAACTGTTGCTTTATGCGGTAATCCCAACATTAAATTACTATCATTCACAGTGATATTCGCCAGCATGTTCTTATCGACTAGTGTCATTTTAAAGTGGGTTGTCTCATCAGTGATTACTGCGACATTGGTGACTTCGCTACCAGTACCGGCTGTGGTATTTACACAAATAAGCGGCATTAATAATTTATGCTTCGTAACATTCAATCCTTGGTATTTACGAATTGGTTTACGATTTGATAACAATAAGGCGGCTGCTTTGGCAGCATCATGAGCAGAACCTCCACCAATGGAAATGAGTCCATCACAATCATTAGTTTTATATGCTTCCATAATTTTATTCACGATGGCAATCGTTGGGTTTGGTAAAACACCATCAAAAATGTTGTATGAAACGTCAGCTTTAGTTAATTGTTCAGTAACATTATCGGTGGTTTTAAGTTGTATTAATACTGTGTCAGTAACAACAAGCGCCTTTTTCATGTTTACACGACGAATAACATTATCAAAATTCTGGATGCAAGAGTGACCAATTAAATTAGTCTCAGGGCATTGAAAAATATATGTTTTTTCATACCATTCATTTAACATTGGAACTAACTTGCAAATTTTACGTGAGCGTTTTAATGCCAAGAGACAACGACGCGTTGGCTTAGAGGATAGTAATGTTGTAAATATTTTGTAAATCATTTATTTACCTCCTAATTCGAATTCGTTGATTGCTTGCAAACAAGCGGGAGTTAAAATCTTCTTAGTTATTTCATCATTTTCATATTGTTTTGTAAACGCTAAATAAACATCATCAAATAATTGTTGTAACTGATTAATATTGCATTCAGATAATTCTAGTCCTTTTTGAATAGTTTCATTATTAGCCATCACAACTTGTTTGAATATCTTGGTAGATAGCAATGTTATCGCCAATTCAAATTGCGTTACATTCTCGCAGTGTTGCATTAAAGTTGTGACAAAGTCAGGACATTTCACATTGTTGTAAGCGGTTTTTACAAGAATATCACCATAAGCAAGTTTCTTGTTAAAAAGATACTTATTGTAACGTTCATGGTCTAAAAGAACTGTGCGCATTACTTTTAGTAAATTAACAATGCCATTCATTGCATTGGTGGTGATAAATGTATCGTTGTTAGCAGTAATACAAGCAGTTAATGCTAAGGGAATGGTGTGGAGAAAATAAGCAGTATCTAAAGTGCCTCATTTATTTCATTTTATACAGTCATTGAAAATGATGGTTGGTGTCACTAATGTCTTTTTGCTAAACCAATTAGCATCAGCACCATAGGAAGATATCATTCCTGAAGCAGTTTGAATACAGTAATGGCTGACTTTATTTACGTTTCCGATGCGTGACATATGATGCACATAATTTTTGCCACATGAAATAATTAAATCAATTTGAGCGTCTATCGTGACTTGTTGAGAATGGCGATTGATATAAATTTGATCATAAATAATATGGTTGTGATGTAGAAAATTAATAATTTTGTGGTAATGTTTGGAACGAAGTTTTTGTTCAACAATTAAACTAACATGCTTAAAGTTACCTTCTTTGATCATCCTTGTGATGGGGTGAATACTTTTTAAGCCAACGATGAATTGATTACAAGCGTGATGTACTAGCATAAAACCTTATGTTATTTATTATGATACAAATATCAAGAATTAACCAACTAATTCCATTAAGATTTTGTATCTACTAGATCATTTAGCTTTAAGCCTTGAAAATCAATGGCACCTTTTTTAAAAATAATAATGAATCGACTTTCTTTAGGAATGTTAATAATTTTATCCTTTAGCGTATTAGGGAATAATCCTACGATACGGTGACGACTATCGGTGGCGATTACATCAACTACACTTTGAAATAGCAGTGTTGAGAACCCTTTGAAACTTTCAATGTAATAACAAATATTTTCATCTAAAGTGTTTAATCCACCAACAGTTGGTAAAAGTTCCTCGCGTGTTTTAATTTTAATAATGCGGATATTCGTCGCTTTAGTATTGATTGCCAAGTTACGACGAAAAAACTGTGTATGACGTGCCATACTATTGCGCTGCATCTTAGCGATAAATTTATGATCAGACTTATTCCAGAACATATTTCAATTATAGAATTAAACACGGAATCTTTAATAGATTAAGACAAATTAAAAACAAGCGATGTTACTCGCTTGTTTTTAAGATTGGTTAATTGATTCTAGCCAATAAAGAACTTAAGGATTCCTAACTCGACGTAACCCTTCACAACTTATATTACTATATAGTCGCTACTAAAGTGTTTCTTGAAATGCAAAAGTATTATAAGCTAAAAACGGAAGTTTTGCAATTATTAAATTTTAAGACTCTTGATATGAGCAACAATATTCTTTTTAATTTTTTCGTTCTTCAAGCTCATATCGATGGTGGCAATGACATAACCATTGGGTGAACCAATATCGTAACGCTTACCTGTAAAGTTGCAAGCACATACGCCTTGTTTCTTCGCTAAAGTATTAATTGCTGAAGTCAATTGAATTTCCCCACTTTTATCTTTCTTCACGCGTTTTAAGTGTTCAAAGATCTCTGGTTTGAAGACATAACGACCTAAAATAGCCAAGTTGGATGGAGCTTTATCAGGCTGCGGTTTTTCCACTGCGCCACCAATCTTAGTAATCGATTGTGAAATATTTTTGGTTGGTACAACGATACCATACTTCTCAATTTGACTATTTGGGACACTTTGAACACCGACAATAGATGAATTGGTTTGTTCATAAGCTTTGATGCATTGTAATAGAGCTGGCTTTTCTTGTCCGTCGTTAATTACAATATCATCCCCTAGAACTACAACGAATGGTTCGTTATTGATAAATGTTTCAGCTCTTAAAACAGCATCCCCTAAACCGATGGCTTGTTTTTGACGAATATAAAAGATATTGGCATGCTCACCAATCCGGTGAATTAAGTTATATTCCTTGATTTTGTTTTTGGCTTTTAGGGCGTGCTCTAGTTTAAAGTTATGATCAAAATGATTAATGATTGCTGCTTTGTCTTGGCTAATGATAATACAAATGTCAGTAATACCAGAGGCCACGCATTCGTCAAAAACATATTGGATGGTGGGGATATTAACAATGGGCAACATTTCCTTAGGCAAGGCTTTAGTAGCCGGTAAGAAACGCGTCCCTAATCCAGCCGCTGTAATGATTGCCTTTTTTATTGGCTTAGTTTTAATCATCTAGTCAATCCTTTAACTTAGTTTTCAAATTATGTGTTTAAATAATTTGAGAGACTATATTATAACGCCAAAGCCAGACAACCTTGGGCGTTTTTCGTAAAGTCACTCTAATTTTCTCACTTCCTGGACACGAAAGAATTAATTACATCATATAATTAACCATAATGCTCGAGTGGCGGAATGGCAGACGCAGTAGACTCAAAATCTACCGAAGGCAACTTCTTATGGGTTCAAGTCCCTTTTCGAGCACCATAATTATTAAATGTGCTCTAGGCACATTTTTTATTTGTTTAGTGATCTTGTTAAAGCCGCAGTTTAGAGCATCTAAACTAATTCATCAAACCGTTTGTCAATGGTCAATAACTTGTTATAATTTAATTAGTTCTCAGTGGAACTATTTGGAGGAAATATGGCGAAATTTAAATGCGATGTTTGCGATTACATTTACGACGAAGATAAAGAAGGACCGATGGCTGCCGACTACACTTGTGTTCTCTGTGGTGCAGATCGCAGTCATTTTAAGAAAATATAATGTTTAAAATTACGAACGATGTCTTTGAAGTTGGGGTACTAAACCCAAATCTCCGTATCTTTGATATCATTATGAAAACGGCGTATGGGACCAGTTACAACTCGTATCTCGTGCGTGGTGAAAAAATTGCGTTAATTGATGTAAGTCATGAACGCTTCTTTGATGAATATGTAAAACACATTGAAGAAATTACGCCATTAGATAAAATTGATTACTTAATCATTAATCATTGTGAACCAGATCATACTGGGGCACTCAAAAAATTAATTGAATTAATTCCACACGTAAAAATATTTACTACCCCTGCTGGTAATATTAATTTAAAGTTTATTACCAATAATTCCCAATTAAATATTACCGTGATAAAGAACTTGGAAATACTAGATTTGGGCAATGGCAAGAAATTAGAATTTATCTTGGCACCATTCTTACATTGACCGGATACAATGTTTACCTATTTAAAGAGCGACGGAGTTGTTTTTACATGTGATTTTTTAGGCGCTCACTATTGTGAACCACAAAGAATTGATAGTAAAGTAAATTATCAGGCTGCTTATTTACAATCGGCCCAGGAATATTACGATGCCATTTTTAGTCCGTTCCCAAAATATGTGCGTCAAGGCTTGGACATCCTTAGTAAATTAGAATTTAAATATGTTTGTAATAGCCATGGACCCGTTTTAACTAAGGGAGTACAATATGAGACAATTTATCACATGTATGAAACAAATAGTCGAC
>JAITXG010000026.1 GCA_031284865.1 Mycoplasmataceae bacterium
ATCTGACGAATAATGGTTAAGAGAAGGCAAGTGCATATCACAGATATCTGCTTGTCTTTTCGTTTTTTCTATGTAATAAAAAAATAACACATTGCTATGTTACTTTTTATTATCTTAATGGTAAACCATTATCCGTCAGACAATTATTTATATACGATTTTTATATTTTTGGTATAAATATCTTGCAGGCAAACCAGTTATTCACGAACTATACGTAGTATAGTTGGTTTTGGTTTTACCTGCATAACACGCGACGACGTCAATCGATCAGAAAGCATAGCTTCCTGGTCTAAGACTTAGGAGCTATGTGTGGTAAAAGAATATGGAAAATATTCGCCAAAACGTAGAACGACTAAACTACGATAAAAATATGTCAGCAAATGATAGTTCTTTGAAAATTTTATTAACAGCAAAATGAGAGCAAGTTTTAGTTGGAGGTAACAGATAATGTCTGCTACATACGCTCACAAACTTAGTTACTGCTTAGATTTCTTAAACGGTTATTATGATCGTTTAGCTAGTTCTGACTCTTGACTACCAACTACCAAAACTTCTTACCCTGTCTATGATACTTTATCTAACGATGAGAAAACTGTAGAAGAAAAAATTACAGCAATATTAGATTATCTTTCTAATAATTTTCAACCAGTGAGGGATGAAAATCAAAGATTCTGATACAACGTATCAGATGAAATTAATAATAATCCTGAATGAATTACTAATCGCAATGGTCGACGAATACTTCACGCTATGTATCGTGCTGCTAGGATGACGGAAGCATTTCCAAACGAATGTATTATGATTTATCAATCATGATATAACCGCCGTCAAATGCGCATTAATGATACTGAAAATGTTCACGAAGTGGAATCAATTAAAATTTTTAATGATTGCATGTCATTAATTAATTCTGTGATTGCATTATTGCCAAAACGTAAAGTGTATCGTCGCTGAAATGCTAAAGGTGACTTAATTGAAACTTTCAATCCAGAGTGATGTTTGTGACACTGCGATTCTACTCATTCACCTAAAAGTAAATGGTTAGAAGCAGACGCACAAGAAATGCACTATGGTGTTGAATTAGAAGTGGATATGGTAAATCGCGAAACGTTTACTTTGTTTTGTGAATATGCCTTAGAACAAGGATGGTTGGATGATGGTAAGTTAATTGCTAAAAGCGATACTTCATTGGATGCTTCATCAACATATGGCGTAGAATGAGTTTCTGTACCACTATGTTTATCTAAAGCGCAAGCATTTTGAAAAGATATTCTAGCGAAGTTTACTGAACTTAAGGTGAAAACTGGCTTTGAACAAACCAATGGTGGACTTCATATTCATATCGATAAGCACCGCTTAACTGAATCTGAGCAATTAGAATTCACAGATACAATGTATGCTTTATCGGATGATAAGAAAAAATCTATCTTTGAAAGATCGCCAAATGATTATTGTGATTGGGATCGTAATAATAGCTGTGCTTATAACCAAACTTACAAGCCAATGGGTCGACCAGATCAGCATGGTGTTGTATCTTGCCAAGTAATAGTTGAAATTATTGCGAATCGATATCGTTACACTTTGGTTAATTTCCAAAATCGTAATTCTATTGAAATACGAGGTTTCAATTCATCATGTGATGTGCCCACTAAACTTCAATGGTTAGCTGATTTCATTTATACTTCTACAGGAAAACTAGTATCGCCCAAACAAGTTGAATCCTCAATCTTTGACGAAGAAGTAGGAGAATAATATGTGTAGAATTTTATTCAAACCTACTAATGACGTCAATTTTGATAAGAACGTCTTGCAAGAGTCTTACAAAGATAATCCTGATGGAACTGGGCTTATTTATTATGATTTAAGTTTAGATCAGATGGTATGCCAAAAATGAACCAGTGATACCCAATTTGACACAATTTGAAAAACCGTTCAAAGTGTTGAAAAGAATAAAAGTGCATGTAATATTGCAATTCACTTCCGTTACGGTACATCAGGCGGCAAAGGTATCGATCAAATTCATCCGATTCATGTTTGTGATAATCTATGATTAATTCACAACGGTATATGCCATGATTTTGAATTCGATAACCGTGTTATGTCAGATACGCAACTAATGGCATTTTGGTTTAAATGTTCTGGTATTACTATCAGCGACATGAAAGCCAGACTAGGTAAACTTTATTTAAATGATAAATTTGCTAGCAATAAATTATTATTTATTGAAAGACAAAATTATCACATCATTAATGAAGAGCTCGGTTCTTGAGAAAATGGAATTTGATCTAGTTGACAACCTTGTGAATCGACCATATTTGATGATAACCAATATGGTTTGACACAAATAAGAAGAGATTTGGATGAAGAAGAGGAAGAAGATGAAGTTGAAGAAGTAAACAACTGAAACCGCTCATTTGCCTAAATAAAATTACAAATCGAACTATTAATAAAGCAGAGATATATTTACATACATATGTAATTCCCTATCCTGCTTTTTGCTTTTTTAACCACTTATTAATAAAATATATTAATAATTTTTATTAATAAGTGCTATAATTACATCAGACGGAAAGCATTCCGTTATAAAAAGAAAAGGAATAAATATGGAAAATTTAAAACCAAAATCTACTTTTATTAAATTTTTAAAAAATTTAGAAATTCACTATTCTGAATGTGAAGGTGTGTGACTATCTTATAAAGACGATTACTATGATACGAACCTTATGTTAGGATTAATTCCAATCCGCTATTTTGAAATACACGATATTTCAGAAAGGAGCTACCAGTTCATAGGTATATTAAAACAACTAGGTGCCTATGATGGTAAATTAGCTATTATTGGCCAACAACACCGATTTATCACGATAGATAATCTAATCGAAGAATATGAAAAAACTCACGGAGGAAAACCCAAACATGTCATCATCAGTAATTCTAGACTTAATTAAGCACCCAGAAAAAATCAATAAAACAAAATCCACGGTTTACAAAACCATTGGTGCATCTGTTGAAGCAGATCTAGCTAAGAAATTCAAGTTATTGTGTAAAAAACTCAACACAACATCAAACGATGTAATTTTAACGCACATTAAAGCAGACATTGAGACTTATGAAAGTCTCAAAGGCGAAATCAAAATTTAACACATTTCTTATATTTTTGATATAAATATCTTGCAGGCAAACCAGTTATTCACGAACTATACGTAGTATAGTTAGTTTTGGTTTTACCTGCATAATACGCGACGACGTCAAACGATCAGAAAGCATAGCTTCCTGGTCTAAGACTAGAAGCTATGTATGGTAAAAGAATATGGAAAATATTCACCAAAACGTAGAACGACTAAACTACGATAAAAATATGTCAGCAAATGATAGTTCTTTGAAATGTGAAAGAAAATGAGTTGATGTTTTTACTAGTCATACATGACTTCGAGAAAAACACCCACGTCTAATGACCGAATTGGTAATCATTGAAGCAGAAACGCCTAAAGCGGTTCTACTAAGCGATCCAGTTGGAATTGACAAAGCTTGAGTAGCTAAATCATTAATTGCAGTGGAGGTATTATAGTATGGATAAGACTATAGGATTAATCACTAAGATTGCTGATCTATTCATCAAGAATCATTGAAACGAACAAGATCTAACTAAATTCATGTCTATGGCAGGAATTAAAGACCAAGCTACGCGAGATTATATCTTTGCTGGCGTGTGTCTTAAAATAGCTATGATGGAGGCTCGTTAATATGAATTTCCTTGCATTAATAGGCATTGCTGAATCCGTTCAGATGCCTGAAGCTAACAAGAGCTACGCAATTCTATCCCTGAATGTTGGAAAAACTTTTGCGGATAACGTAAATGACGATGTGTTTGAAATCATCCATATTCAGATTGACTCTCAACAATTCAAATCTGAATTAAAGCAAATCAATAAAAATGATATTGTGGGTATAAAAGGACACCTCGCTTCGCAAGATGGACATCAAATTTCCATCTGTGAAAGACTACAAGTGTTTTAAAAGGAGTATAATTATGAGTATGAAAAAAGTAAAAGTGTTAGATGCTAAGATTAATAAAAAACTAATAGGTGATGAGTTAAAGCTCGAATCTATTGGTGGCAAAAAACCTCCGGTTATTATTGATAAAAAACATAGAAAACCGAAGACGCATAAAATGACTGTTCAAGATTTAGCAGATTTAATTTTGCCTAGACTTGATTTAATCGAGACAACTCTTAAAGAGCATACTGCTATTTTCGAGCGAAACAATCTTCATTAATTTCACAAATCATTTAACTATTTAAAGCAGATGTACATTTACTTAACGTAATTCCCTACTCTGCTTTTTTCTTGTCTAAATCTGATAAATTAAGATTGTCATCGAACAAATCATCGGGGTACATTTTTCGCAATTCTTCATACCACTCATCAAATCACGGCCTATATTGTGGTTCTTTGTCATACCATTGGTCTCGAATCTCAAGTTTAGCTTTGAACCATCTGGCTTTATATTTAATATATTTCTCGTGAACCGCAGCACGTTCAACGTCAAGCTCGGCCAATGTTTCTTTAACCTTAATTGGTTTAAATAACGGAAATACATATGTGTATTCTGGCTTTTCGCCGCCTTTACAAGATTTAACCATACGATCTCAATTATTAAATGTCTTTTCGTTTTCATTAGCATAAATTATCAATCGATCGAATTGTTTCATGTAATCACCAGAAGCAAATAATGATTTCAATACAAGCTTCATTCTAAATGCAGATTTGCGTGAATGTTCGATTTCCACGGCCAATTTATCATTAGGATTCTTAACAATTAATAAATCTGGGTATCTACGGATAACGGCTCCACGTCAGATTTGATCGGTTCTTTCAAAAATAGGATACCACTTGCTCATCAATTCTCGGGGTGTCAAGTATCAATTGATATCAACTTTCTGCACGGTTTTGATACCATC
>JAITXG010000013.1 GCA_031284865.1 Mycoplasmataceae bacterium
TATTTGAAATGAATGACCATATGAAATTTATAAAAAGAGTCCTGATTTTAAAAACGAAACATTAAAAGAATACATTGATAAAATCCGCAATGATTCAGAATTTGCCAAGAAACACGGTAACCTAGGCCCAGTCTATGGTAAACAATGAAGAAATTTCTTAGGAATTGATCAACTTCAAAAGGTTATTGATCAAATCAAGAAAAATCCTACCTCACGTCGATTAATTGTTAGTGCTTGGAACCCAACGGAAGTAGAACAAATGGCATTACCACCTTGCCATTCATTGTTTCAATTCTACGTTGATGACCACCAGGGCTTGTCGTGTGAACTTTATCAACGTAGTGCGGATGCTTTCTTGGGCGTGCCATTTAATATCGCTTCGTATTCCCTACTTGTATACATCATTGCTGCAATGACCGGATTAAAACCAAAAGAGTTTGTCCATACTTTTGGTGATTTACACATTTACGTAAACCACTTAGACCAAGTTAATGAACAATTATCAAGGAAACCTGGCCAATTACCTAAACTTATCATCAAGCGCGTACCAAAAGACATTAGTGAGTTTACCATTGATGATTTTGAACTTGTGGATTATAATCCTCAACCAGCCATTCGCGGAGAGGTAGCGGTTTAATATGATTACAATGATATGAGCACAAGATCCAGAGTGTGGAATCGGAATAGATAATTTATTACCTTGACAGATCAAGGATGAAATGAATCACTTTATTAAAACTACTAGGGGGCATACAGTAGTAATGGGGCAGAAAACCTTTGAATCAATTGGGAAACCATTACCTAATCGTCAAAACATTGTAATATCAGACGACCCTAATTTTAACCACCCCGGAGTAACGATCTACCGTGATATGAATAAATTGTTAAACGATTTAAAACATATGGATGTATTCATCATCGGTGGTAAATCTATTTATGAATTCTTCGCTAAATTCGCTGATCACATTGTCGTTTCCAAAATCAAAAAAAATTACCACTGTAACCGTTTTCTAAAAATTGATTTCTCACCTTTCCAAATTGATAAAACAGAACCACATGATGAATTCAATGTCGAATATTACAGTAGAATTAAGTAGTGATGCAAAACGAAGTTAGTTTAAATTTAAGCTTGGAATCATTCGACGGACCGATTGATGTTCTTGAATCTCTCATCCGTGAACATAAACTAGATATCATGGATTTAGATATTGCTAAACTAACTGCTCAATACCTTGTATTCATACACAAAAACATTAACCAAATTAGTATTGATGATGCAAGTGAATACCTTGCCATGGCCACCTATTTACTAGAACTTAAATCTAAGAAAATTCTGCCAATTGAAAACTTGGATATCAATAATTCTAATTTCGAATATGAGCGCGATAAATTAGTGAAGCGAATTATTGAATATAAAAAATACAAGGACATCATACCACACTTAATGAATAAGCAATCTGAACGCCTAGGTATGTATGCTAAAAATGCTGATGATCTAGAATCTTATGTTTCTGACAAAGAAATCACCGAAAAATTACCAGATAATGTTGAACCAATGAAATTGCTACATGCAATGGAGATTGCTTTTGAGAAATGACGTTTAGCCTTGTTTAGTAAGCAAAAAATCATCGTGCAAGAACTGGCTGTCGACGATATTGAAAAAGATATTATGGCTTTCTTAAAAACTCATAAATTTGATCACATTACCTTCAGTGACTTCTTAAAAGAGGTTGATGAATTAAAATTAAATCAACAATATGTCGTAACTTGTTTCTTGGCACTATTAGAATTAGTTAAGTATCGTCAAATTAATTTGACACAAAAGAATATTGAAGATGATATTCTCATTTTCAAGAATAAGGAACATGACGAAATGCAAGATTCGTTATTTCTAAAATAGGAGTTAATATGGAAAATAAATCAATTATTGAAAGTTTATTATATGTTTCAGGTACGGAAGGTATTGATATCTCTGATATCAAAAAAGTCATTGATTTACCAACTGATGATATTCGTAAATTAATAAAGGATATGAAAGAAAGACTTGATAAGAATAACGAAAGTGGATTGACTATTAAAGTATATGGTACTCACTATTATCTATTGACTAAAGTAGAGAACAAGAGTTATGTTGCTAAGTTAATTGATGTTCGTTTAAAAAATCCGTTGACGCCCGCTGTATTAGAGACCCTAGCCATCATTGCCTACAATAATCCTTGCACCATTGCTAAGATTGAAGATATACGTGGTGTTAGTTCCGAAAATGCGCTTAAGCGTTTAGAAAGTCTAGCCTTAATTAAAAATGTCGGACGAGCTTCCACACCTGGTCGCCCATACTTGTATGAAATAACACAGAAATTCTTTAATTTATTTGGTATTAAAAATTTAAATGAATTACCAAAAATTAAACTAGAATCCTCTGATGGTATCTCAGGCGATAATTTAGATTTTTTCAACTCTGCTCGTTTTGAAGACGAGAATAATTAATTATATTTATTCAGGATCAAACGCAATTGCTACTGCGTTAGGCCCGACGTGGGCAAGAATAACTACTGGTCATTCATAAGTTTCAAATGTTAAATGCGGAAATTCGTCTTTCATTTTTTTAACAATGTCATCTGCTTTAAATTTTGGATTAGTTTTAGCATTACAAAAAATAACACATCGTTTAATTTTGGCATGATCAACATCAAAACGTTCTTTAGCAGCTTGATGAATTTTCATCACACCATCTTTATAATTGTTGGCTTTATCAAAAAACGATAAACCCTTCTCATTAAGAGTAATTAATAACTTTATGTTAAGCACTTTAATTAAAAATGACTTGAAGTTAGATACACGTCCACCTTTTACTAATTGTTTGATATCTGGCACAATCATGTACCCTACACGCTTGTAACGAATGCTATCTAAATAAGTTTGTAGCGTTTGTTCATTCAATGAATTGTCACTCATCATAGCCACAATATCGATCACAGCTCATTCTAAGATGCGACCAATCATGCCTTGTGAAAATACTTTTACATTTTTAAACTCGCTAGCGATTGCTACTCAACTATTGTAATTACCAGAGATTGTTGAAGGAATTGGTAAAATAAAAATTTGTTCATATTCTTTTTGTAAACGTTCCACTAAGTTATACATTTCACCTACATTAGCTTGGCTAGTCTTAATATCTGCACCTTTTTCTAGTTTTTCAGACAATTCATTAACGGTGATGTCAACACCATCATGGTAAGAAACGATATTTCCACCTTGCTGTTCTGTAATCATCAAAGGGAGGACATAAACATTGGGGTATTGACCGTTTTTTACACCTGAAGACGAATCGACAATAAGTGCTATTTTTTTCATAAACAATACTAGATATTATAATGATTTAAACATTATTATGACAGCACTTTTTTATAACAAAACTTCTTTGCAAGATACACTAATCATCCACGTTGCCTCTGAATATGCAACAAAAGTGAGTTCCCATGACAAATTTTGTGTTGGTTACGACGCTAAGAATGATGTTTGTTTCATTAATATCTTCCAAGTCTCTAGTACTATATCGTTATCATCAGGATATTTAAAATTAAACGCAAAATTATGTTCCTATATTATGTCCGTAACCAAGATAGACCTACATAAACACATTGATCAAAATCAATTCGTGGTAGGGCAGGTAATTAGTTGCGAAAATATTGCCGACACTCATTTGCATTCTTGCCAAGTGGCGATAGGAAATAATAAAACATTAGACATCGTTTGTGGTGCAAAAAATGTGAAAAGCGGTATTAAAACTGTCGTTGCAGAAGTTGGCGCCATATTGCCAAATGGTTTGCTTATTAAACCCAATAAGCTAATGGGATATCAGTCATTCGGTATGCTCTGTAGTGCTAGAGAACTTAATCTCAGTTTGAGTAAATATCCTGAAAGCGGTATTGTCGTCCTTGATGAACATTATCAAGTGGGGCAATCATTTGATGAAATGTTCGTCATTAACTAAATACGATGTTTTCAAAATTGAAGTGTCTCTCTCAAGTTAAATACCTTCTCTTGCTGATTAAATTTCTTTAAGTCTTGTTTATTCAATTGTAACTTATACCAACCTTTATATCATTTCTGATTACGAACATTGTATCAACGATAACGCTTACTCTTTTGTAATAAGGCGCCTAAGAAAATAATTAACACAATGGCCAAATATGCACCTAACAAACCTAAAATCATACAACCTGGGTATCCTAAATGCAATATTTCACTAACAGCCGCATATTCACCATCATTAGCTCAATCACCAGGCACCATTCCTGTTGCGTGATCAGTCACATGGAAAATGGCTACCATAATTCCTACATATGAGAAATAAAGAATTGCAAATACATTCCCCATTACATATCGTTGAAAACCTAGTTTTGGCGTACTGACTAGAACCGCCATCCCAATAACAACGTTAATGTAATGCATCATGAAATATATAGGATTGTCGGGGGTCCCAATCAAAACATAATGTCAGTCTAACTGTGGGGGTTCACCATTATCACCATTAAAAGCATATCCGCCCACAATCGTAATCAGTCCACCGAAGATGGCAAATGGAGCCAAGATTGATGCTAGTTTTCTTGTCGGATCTACCGTAATTAAAACACAAATAAAGAAAGCCGAAAATGGACACATATCCAACATAAAAGCCCGGCTTATTACAATGCTAGTTCACATGCCGGTGCCAAATTGTTTTCATTCATCAGCAAATCTAAAAGTAATTAAATAAACTAAAAGCAATAAACCCAACGCTAACCAAAAGAAATAATTGTTGGTAACTATTTTAATATATGGTGCTACAGCCACAATTAAAAATGATGAAATAATTGTAATCAGAATGAGAATGCCACCAGCTAATGTCATGTTTTTATTGTACTCCAACTATATTACTTTGATACCATCAAACGATTATCTATTTACATTATTTTCATTATTTTATTTCATTAATATGCTCATGTATAATTGTGATACTTATGCCATTGGTTGAAAAAAATATAAATAATTTTAGCGTTATTGATAATCACGTTGTTTTGTCAGAACAATACTTGAAAAAACAATCGTTTATGTTCAAAAAGATTACTGGTACGCGTTTTTCATCCATCGTGGGTTTAAGCAAATACAATAGTCCTTTTAAAACATGAATGATTATGACTAACTTATATCGCGATGTTATGGACCCAACACTCGCTAAAGTTGGTAATACAATTGAGCCATTAGTCCGTGAACATGTAATTAGTAAACTTAACTGTAAATTCAAAGTTTATGAACCAGCTAAATGTAATTGAGATGTTTTCCCTGAAAATCCTATCTTTGGTGGCATTCCCGATGGTGAACCCATAAATGAATCTGGTCAACTAGAATATTCAACCGGTCTACCAATGCTGGAAATTAAAACTACTTCCATTGATAGCTTTGTTTACAAGAAAGAAAACCATGAACTGCGTTTACAAAAAGACGCCAATGGCTTGCCCCTTATAAAGGAAGCTGGCGGTAAACGTGCTTCGTGGTTTAATAATCAAGGTATCAATATCCCTGATGACTATAAATTACAACTAGGACTATACCTTTATTTAAGAAACGCTAATAAAGGACTCTTTGCGATTGCTTTCTTAAAGCCCGAAGATTATGTTCACCCCGAATCCTTTAAAATTATTGATCATGAAATCGCATTAGTCAACATGGACATTCGTGATAAAGCTAGTCTCATTCAATACGTGGAAGCTGCCAAGTCTTGATATATCTCCTATATCAAAACTGGACACTCTCCTCAAATGACTGTCGAAGACAAAATGTGATTAGAGAACGAAAGAACGTTTCTTAATAGATAAAAATGACCAAAATTATTTACATTAAATATGGCGAACTTACTTTAAAAGGTAAAAACAAAATGCAGTTCATCAACTGCATGTTTGATAGCGTCAAAAAAGTTTTAGTTGCTTGGCAATTAAAGATTACTAAGCACTATGATTCGATTTTAATAAGCGCTTTCTCTGAGAAAAACTATGACCAAATTATTGATATTCTTAAAAAAGTACCGGGTATTAATCTAATTATCCCCGCTTATGTTTCCACAAAACCCATTGATTCGCTCTCCAAAGACATTATTAAAGTCATTAAAGATACTGATATCACATTAACGACCTTTAAAGTCATTGGTAAACGTCTTGATAAATCCTATAAATTGAACTCCATGGATTTATCAAAAGAATTGGGTGGTATTCTGCTTGATGCTTTTTCGACTTTAAAAGTTGATGTTCATAAACCAAGCTTAAGTATTTATGTCGAAATCCGAAAGGATGATAGTATCTTTTATTTCTCTAAAATTAAAGGCTGTGGTGGATTTCCACTAGGCATTAATGGTCGTATCCTAATGCTAATCTCAGGTGGGATTGATTCGCCTGTAGCTTCTTATTTAATGATGAAAAAAGGTTTCCATGTTGATTTTCTTACTTTTGTTTCGCCACCACATACCGATGAACGCGCTTTGGACAAAGTAAGGACATTAAAAAAAATACTCACTTTGGACAACACGCTAGAGCGTGCTAAACTTTATGTTGTAAATTTCACCAAGATCCAACATGAAATTAGCCACATCCAAAATCATAGTTATCAGATCACCATCATGCGTAGATACTTCTTCCGTATCGCCAAGTTTCTATGCGAGAAGTATGGCTATGATGCCATTGCAACTGGTGAAGCCCTAGGGCAAGTGGCTAGTCAAACTATTCACAGCATGCAAACAATCTCAGCATCAGTTCCCAATTTATTAATTATGCGCCCATTACTCACTTATGATAAAAGTGAAATTATTGAATTAGCTAAACAAATCGGTACATATGAGACATCCATTTTACCTTTTGCTGATTCATGTAGTCTTTTTGTTCCGACTAACCCCGCAACACGACCAACAATTCATACCGCCGCTAGTTTAGAGGAAAGTCTAGAATTAATTAACGACATATATGATACAACGCTTAATAAATACATTACAATTGAATAGGTAAGTTATGGACTTTTTACAAAAAGGGATAGTCGAAAAAATTCAAGAATATAGCAAGATTTCGCTATTTTTTCATGAAGTTCCTGACTTTGATGCCTTAGGTGCTTGTTTTGCAATTAAACGTTTTATCAAAGATATGTACCCCGATAAAGAAGTCTATGTTATTGGCCTTGATGTTTTAGATGAATCATTTGCCCAAGACTTCTTTGAATTTGATAAGAAACACGTTTCTAATAATATCATTTCTGAATCATTAGGTATTATTTTGGATACAGCTAACGAACAACGAATCTGAACGGGTCGTCATAAATATTGTCGTGAATTAATACGTATTGACCACCACCCGCAAGTCGAATCCATTGCTCAAATTGAATGAATTGACTCTAATTACTCTGCCACTTGTGAGATGGTGGGTGATTTACTTTATTCTTGGGATGCTAAATACATTCTCCCCCCAACCGCGCAATTCCTTTATGCTGGCATAGTAACAGATACCAACCGTTTCTTGTACCTCTCCACTAAACCAAGCACCTTTGCTTTGGTTTCTAAATTGATGACTACTAACTTTGACAGACGTAAAATTAATGATGCCATCTATTTAAAGAATTTAAAAGAAGCTAAATTTGATTCATATGTCATGAGTCGTGTGAAGTTTGATAAAGAACTCAAATTCGCTTATGCTATTTTAGCCAAGAACTCGTTTGACAAGTATGGTGTTGAGTTGCGTATGTCTATGGTGCATCTACTTAATAACATCCGAGGTTTAGAAATTTGAACTACCCTTTATTATGACGATACTGTCCGTGCATGACGAGGATCATTGCGTAGTAAAACCTTCCCCATTAACCAGATCGCCGAGAAGTATCGTGGTGGTGGACATAAATTAGCGGCTGGCTTCACCTTACGAAGCTTTGGTGAGTTCAAAAGGTTACGTCTTGATGTCATTACTTATTTAAAACAAGTATTAAAAATCATTGACTAATTTTTGTATAATCAATATATAGGAGTAGATTATGGCTAGTAAAACAAGAACGGTAAAAGTAGAAGCAATTGACCCAAACAATTTTGAGCGTATTAAAGTAGAAAACACAAAGGTTGTTGATCTTTCGTCATTGGGTGATTTATCTGCTAAATCCATTGATGAGGAACTTAGCAAGTTATCAAAAAGTGAATTAGAATATCGTCTAAAATTCGAAGAAACTAATCCTGAAACTATTACTAAAATTAAAAAATTACTGAAATCATTAAAATAATTTAGGTCAGCAATGTTTATTAATTTGGCTGCCCACTCTCATTATTCGTTGCTAATGTCATCAATGACTATTGATGACATTATTAATTTTGCAGTGCGACACAAGCAAAAATATGTGGCGTTAGTAGACGTGAATGTAATGTATGGTGCGATCGAATTTTATAATAAAGCTATCGCGAATAAATTACAACCTATTATTGGTTTGAAAATTACATTAGCGAACGAGCCAATTATATTAATTGCCAAGAATAATGAAGGATATCATAGTTTAATTAAATTATCTTCGGCCATCATGAGTGGCGTACCATATAACATCAACGATTATGTTAATCATCTTTATATCATTGTCCATGATGCTAGTAAATCTTCTTTCTCAGATAGTAAAGATGTCTATAGTATTTTATCATCTGCTCATCATCCTATTGCCTTACAAGAGTGTTTCTTTGAGAACCGCGGGGAAGACAAATATGTAAGAGCCTTAATGGCCATTGGTCATGAATCGCGTTTAGCAGATGTATCTCCTAACCATGAATATGAAGACAAATACATGCTCAGTGAAGAAGAAGCTGCTAAGAAATTTTCTAGTGAAGCCATGAAGAATTTGGATTCATTGTTGAAAAGTTGCTCATGACATATTAATTTCTTTGAACGAACCCACTTCGTGAAATACGATAAGAAATATGATTCGCGTTTGTTATTGCAAACTAAATGTAAGGAAGGCTTAAAACAAAGACTTAAAAGCGAAAAGGCTCCTGCGGAATATATCAATCGCTTGGTAAAAGAATTGGAAATCATTGATAAGATGAATTTCAATGACTATTTTCTCGTTGTTCAAGACTATGTCAATTTTGCTAAACAAAAAAACATCTTAGTTGGGCCAGGAAGAGGTAGTGCTGCTGGATCGCTGGTCGCGTTTGTTTTGGGTATCACGGAAATTGATCCCATCCAACATAACCTTATCTTTGAACGTTTCTTAAATCCTGAACGTGCAACAATGCCCGATATTGATATTGATTTCATGGATAATAGACGTAATGAGATTATTGAATACCTCTTTGAGCGTTATGGCAAAGAGCGTGTAGCTCATATATTAACTTTTCAAAGAATGAAAGCCAAAATGGCAATCCGTGATGTTGGTCGTATCTTAGGAATTGAATTACCGATCATTAATTCCATTGCTAAATTATTCACAATGGATTTTGACTTAGATATCAATGGTGCCATTGAAAATAATAAAGCCATTGCTAATTTCGCTAGTAAGTATCCTGAGCTATTTGATTTTGCTAATAAGTTTCTTAATTTCCCACGACAAGTAGGATTACATGCTGCTGGTGTTATCATCACTAACGACAACTTAAATGAATATTTGCCTATCTCTAGTAGCACTGACGGTTTATATGCTACCCAATATTCCATGGAATATCTTGAACCATTGGGTTTAATTAAGATGGATATCTTGGGTTTAGTCAACCTAACTACCATCAACGACACTCTACAACTAATTAAGAAGAATCACAATAAAACCATCAGTCTCGATCAAATTAATTTAAATGACGCTAATGTCTTCCAACAATTAGCGCATGGTGATACAGTTGGAATATTCCAATTAGAATCTCCTGGTATGCGTAATTTAATTATGAAAATTAAGCCAGTGTCCATTGAAGATATTTCTATTACATCGGCTTTGTTTAGACCAGGCCCACAAAAAAATATCCCCACATACTTAGAAAATAAGAGTCATCCCGATCAAATTAAGTATCTTAATAGTGATTTTCAACATGTTTTGAGTCCAACTTATAATGTCATCATTTATCAAGAGCAGGTAATTGAAATTGTTCAGCGTGTTGCCAAATTCTCTTTGGCGCAAGCGGATTTGTTCCGTCGTGCTATTTCTAAAAAGAATGCCCAAAAATTAACTCAATTGCATAAAGAGTTTAGTGCTGCTGGTATCAAGAATGGCTACAGTCAACAAGAAGTCGAAACTATTTATGAATATATTTTTAACTTCGCTAATTACGGATTTAACCATTCACATTCCTTGGCTTATTCTTACATTAGTTATTGAATGGCCTATTTAAAAACATATTGACCGCTAGAATACTTCTCCGTATTGCTTACAAGCAGCGATAACAGTATTGATAAAGTCATTTCATACACTCAAGCCGCTAAAGGTAACGGTATTGAAATCATTCCTCCGTCTATCAATGAATCACAATATAGCTTTAGCATTAAAGGTAAAGCCATTGTCTTTGGCTTTAATTCGATTAAAGGTATCGGACGTGAAACTGTATTAAAAATTCTAGCCATCCGTGAGCAAATACCGCAAAACCACTTTAAAAACTACCAACAGGCTATTACTAGTTTAGCTAATAACTCTGTTGGTATCAAAGCTGTGGAGTGATTAATCAAAGCTGGTTGTCTAGACGAATTATTAAAACAAGATAAAAAATCACGTTTATTCCTATTACATAACTTAAATGAAATCTACGAGAAGTCGAAAACCACTTTGCAAACCGGTGAGATGATTATTAAGCCACAGTTAGAAGAAGTAAAAGAAACAGCGCAGACTAAAACAGATTTATCACATCAACAATTTGAATTATTGGGCATTAGCTTTGATGAACACCCCATTATCTTGATTAAGAAAGCTTATAAAGGTGAATTCCAACTCCAAACACTAAATGAGATTGATGCACAAAATGCAGTCAGTCATGCTTTAGTCATATTAGTAAGCTATCGTGAAATTAAAACCAAAACTAATTTACCAATGGCTTTTGCTAAAATCGAAGATGAAAGCAAGATTACTGATATTGTAATCTTCCCTGGTGTGTATGAAAAAATTAAAGCACTACTAAAACCAGATAATTATTTTATTGCAACCATTAAACCTGGTGATCGTGGCTTACAAGCACTTGATTTAAAGGAGTACCATGCCTAAGAAAGCAATCGTCATAGATGGTAATTCACTAATCTACCGGGCTTTCTATGCCACTGGTAATCAATTAGCTTATTATAAAAGTCATAATCTACCACCAGTGAATGCTTTAAAACTAGTGTTACTCATCATCTTAAAGCTAGTACATGAAACGGAATACGATTACGCCTTGGTGGCCTTTGATCATCAAAAGAAAACCTTAAGACACGATACTTTTGCTGATTACAAGGCTGGACGCAAACCCATGCCTGAGGAATTGGTGTACCAATTACCCTTAATTAAAGAAGCCGTGGATATCATTGGCATTAAGAATATCTCTATGGAAGGGATTGAAGCTGATGATTTAATTGGTAGCTTTGTTAAAATAATGAACAAGGATAATGTGGAAGTTGAGATTTATAGTTCTGATCGAGATATGTTACAGTTAGTTAATGATAAAACTGTCGTGAAACTCTTTAAAACTGGTATCTCTGATATTCAAACAGTGTCGCTAAAGAACTTTAGTGAAATATTTCATGGACTAACACCACAGCAAGTAATAGACTTTAAAGGGATCTCAGGTGATAGTTCGGATAATCTTTGCGGCATCAGGGGTGTTGGTCCTACAACTGCTAGTGCTTTAATCAAACAATATCATTCACTAGATGGTATTTATGCGTCTCTAGATCAATTATCACCGGCATTACAATCTAAATTTAACCATTCTAAAGAAACTGCCTATATGTGTAGAAATCTTTCAATCATCCAAACAAACTCTCTGGATGATAAAATATTGAACTATTTTATCAAACAACCCACTAATAAGCGTGCTTTAAGAAATTTGATTTATAAATATCATTTTACTGGTTTAGATAAGTATTTGGATGATATTCAAAGTAATATTTTTGAGTAAATATATTGCTTATATAAAGTATAATATTTTTATGAAAAAAATCAAATTAATCACATCAATAATGGGGATATCAAGTCTAAGTTTGCTTGTAACCACTACCATCGTTTCGTGCTCATGCAGTAACAAAAAGAATAGTGTAACTTTTAAGGACAAGAAAAGCATCCTAAAATACGACTATAGTAAACATGGAAACCAAATGAAAGGATACAACTATACAACTGGGGAGTGGCCAAACGGATACCGGGTTGAGTCTGCAACGGATGATGGAATGCTAAAAAGCGTAAGTTCTGACTTATCCGTAGGAGCTATCATGAATTCCTTTATCTACTCTAATCTTGTCAGTGTTATTAATTTTTTAGATTTCTCGAATGCTGGAAATTACACAATAACTGCTGGTATAACTTGCAATACCTCTTTGGAAGGTGGCATAATTTTTATTGAATTGGATATGTATACCCACATAAAGAATATAAACCCTTTTGTTATTACAACCGGAAAATTAGATAGTTCAATAAAATCGATTAAACCCGCCCCTTTGTATTGTTGCGAGTATAGTGCAGCAACAGAGAGCGAATTAACTGGTAATAAAATCAGTTTTGGCTCTTCACCAAATACTGAAGTTCCTGATGAATATTTCGTGTTTACTGATTCCAGCAAGGAGGAGCCAACTTCTTTGTCAAGCGAGTCTAGTGGCATACTACATGATTATAACAATAATGGAACGGTTTTTCCTCAGTAGTGCTTCAAACAAACGCTTAATACATTTTAATACACTATTATATAATTCTGCTATGCCAGAATTACCAGAAGTACAAACCATTATCAATACGCTTAATAGTTCGGGGTTGTTGAATCAATCCTTTAGCAAAGTTAGTGTTTATAAAGATAAATTAATCAAGAATACAACCGTTAAAAATTTCACTAATTTTCTTGTTGGTGAAACCATAAACAACATTGAACGAATTGGTAAATATCTAGTTTTCCATTTAACCAATAAAAAAGCATTGATAATTCATTTAAGAATGGAAGGTAAACTTTTTTACGAACCTATTGCTTCTAACTATCCTCGAACTCACTTAAGAATTGAATTCTTCTTAAAGAACAACCGTGTATTAAGGTATTATGATTCGCGTATGTTTGGCACTTTCCACATTTTTAAGGAAGATGAGTACCTTCAATCCACAATCATTAAGAAACTGGCCCTTGATCCTTTAGATGAACAGTTCAACTTTAATTACTTAAAAGATGCATTAAAGCATAGCACCAAAGCTATCAAGACTGCGCTCTTAGATCAGACTAATGTTTCGGGCATTGGTAACATTTATGCTGACGAAATATTATTCCTCTCTAAAATTTATCCATTAACCAAGAGCAATACCTTAACTGATACACAAATTAAAAATATTGTTATATATAGTAAGCAAGTCTTATTAAAAGCAATTAAATATGGCGGAACTACTGTATCATCATATAAATGAGATATTAATCATTCAGGGAGGTACCAAGATATGTTATTAGTTCATACCAAAAAAGGTTGTCCTTGTCCTGTATGCAAAACCAAGATTTTAAAGATTAAAGTTAATGGCCGTGGTACCTATTTTTGTCCAAAGTGCCAGAAAAATGGGGGAAATTAGATGCTTATCTGTATTACTGGTAAATTAGGCGTCGGTAAAACAACAGCCCTAAATATATTAAAATCACAACGTTTTATAACACTAGCGATGGATGATTTTATCCATGAAATCTACCAAAAGAATAATATTGGTTATAAAATGATTGAAAAAGCTTTTGGTAAAATTTATTTAACAGCTCAATCTGTTGATCGTAAAAAATTAGGAAAACTCGTGTTTAACGATGTTAAATCACTCAAAAAGCTAGATAACATCATGATTCCAATGATGCAAAACAAATTAGTCCAAATGCGCGATACATATCCGCTATCTTTCGTTGAATTAGCGGTATATATCAACTATGAAAAGGTTTTTAAAAAATATTTTGATAAAGTCATTTTAATCATTTCTGATAAAACTCTCGAAAAACAAAATCTAAAAAGAAAAATTGGGTATATAAGAAAGTTTTCCACAAACACTGTGGGAAACACCAAAAATCCCATAAAAAATCGCCTCATCAAAAGCGACTATGTTGTGGAGAACAACCAAGATATAAAAAATTTACGAAATCAGATCGTAAAAATTACAAAAAATTTTTAAAAAATTACTATACTACTTTTACATCGAAACTTTTGTTTGGATTTTTAAAAAAAAATAAATTTTTTTTAAATTAGATCATTGGAGGAATATGCTGCGTAATACTAGATTTTTTGCGATCAAAAAATATGCATTTAACCTCAATCATAATTTTTTATATGATTTGTACGCGCCAATCATTGGTCCAGCCGCTATTAACCTTTTTATTAACCTAGTCCAAGAGACCGATAAGCAAATCCAAACAATGGGTATTGCTGGCGATATTAACAACTTCTTTAAACAGATTGATAGCTCTCTAGCTGAATTTACTACTAACCGCTCTAAGCTAGAAGCCATCAATCTTTTAAAAACATATATACAAGTTAATCCTTCTAATGATCAAACTACCTATACATTCTTAATCAACGAGCCATTAAATTTCACTGATTTCGTTTCTAATCAGAAGTTTCGTCATTTATTAATTAAATCCATTGGTCAAATCAATTATGAGCGCTTGGAATTCGTTTATAACGCTAACCGTGTCCCGTCAGAAGCCACTAATGTATCCACTACCTTTGAAAATGTCTTCAATGATGCTGATATCGTGAAAGTGAGTGAAGTCAATTTCCAAGAGATTTATGCACAAATCGCTAAAAACACTTCTATTCCTATCATGATTAGTGATAATGCTAAATCCATCATTGCCTCATACTTAAAAACATACGATTTATCATTAAAAGAAATACAACATGCTATTTATAACTGTATTGTCTTAAATGATGACAACCAATATCACGTAGACACTGATTTATTGCAATTATTTTTGGATAAGTTGGTTAAAAGCGTTAATAACATCAATCTATTAAAGAATGTCCAAGTGAACCGTAACAATAAAATGTTCATTGAACACTTACAATTGGAAGAGTTACAACAAACTTTTAATGACTATGTGTGTTTAAATGCTGAACAATACCTAAGGGCCATTATTAAGACACCATTATCCAGTGAAGATATTGAAACCATCAATACTCTAAGAGAGAAATATCAATTAACTGATTACATCATTAACTTATTGATTGATTACACGATGTTTAAATCTAATGGCAATTTGAACCGTAAGTACATTTTAAAAGTCGCTCACACAGTCAATGCCTTAAATTTAAAGACTCTCAAACAGATTTATGACCACTTTCATTTTGCTTCCCATGCTAATATGACATTCCAACCACAAGATAATGCAAAACCACAACAATCGCTTGCTGAAGAAGTAGAATGAATTAAGACGTAATTATGGCTAAAAATGAAAATTTTAAAACCATTAAAGAATTAATGACTCAAAATAAGATGAAATCGCTGCATGCTGATACAAGCGATGCTGGTTTTGCTAAATATATTAATTCCCCCCTTGTTAAACCGCTTAACCTCTCTGACGAAGAATTAAGACGATACGCTTCGGTCATTAAACGTATGGTGGACGACGATGAAAAATGTCGATCATTAAGCGACGCTTGTGCTAATAATACTAATTATCACATCAGTCTAGTGAGAAACAACGGCGAAATCGAAGTAGTGTCTATTCCTTGTGAGAAAATGGAGCGTATTGTTCGTATCAAACCTAAGTATTTAATCAGAAATTTTGCTAATAACTTATTAAACGTGAAAATTGACAGCACTTTCTTTAAGACAGTTGACCCCACTAAACAGAAATTATTAAATTTATACTATGCGATGGTCAAAAACAATCGTGTTGACCATGGTATTTATGTTTATGGACAAATGGGTATTGGTAAAACCTTCACTTCGATTGCTTTAGCCAATGAGTTGGCCAATCTTGGTCATACAATTGCCTTTGTATTTGTACCAGATATTGTCTATGAATTAAAACAAGGGTTTAATAAAGAGAACTCATTAAACAATGAATTGATTGAAAAAATGAAGAGCGCTGATATCTTATTCCTTGATGATATTGGAGCAGAAGATACCAATATGTGATTTTATAATGAATATTTATTAATTGTACTTAACTACCGCATGCAAAATAGTAAGCCCACCTTCTTTAATTCCAATCTTAGCATCGAAGACTTCCATGCTAAGCTTTCCAAATTAATGAATCGTTCATTAAATGCTAATAGGCTTACTGAACGTATTAAATCGTTAACTAAGAACGAACAATATGAAATACGAGGAGTTAATAAACGTTATTAATAATATAATCGTTTAACTTATGGTTAATTTCAAAGAAGAAACGTTAATTCAAATAATTAAAGCGGAAATTAAACGTGCGATTGTAAAACAAATTGATTTTGTGGATACTCACAAAATCAAAATTGGTCAACTAGTAGTGGAAGTCGATCGTACACGTAATCCTAAATTTGGTGATTATTCTAGTAATGTTGCCATGTCTTTTAATTTAAACACCGAAGAGACATTAGAAATTGCTAATCTAATTGCTAAAAGTTTACCTGAAACTATTTTTAAAAATGTAACTGTGGTGAAACCTGGGTTTGTTAACATGACCATGAATCATGAATTCAGCACACAAATTATTAAAGAAATATGTCATGCAAAAGATGCCTACGGTAAATTCAAACCTAAGAAAACTTTTTACAACATTGAATTTGTATCAGCCAATCCCACCGGTCTATTACACATCGGTCATGCTCGTAATGCAGCCATCGGCGATAGTCTAGTTCGTGTATGAGAAAATTACGGTATTAAAGTAAATCGAGAATATTACATTAATGACGCTGGTAATCAAATTGAAAAACTGGGATTGTCTGTTTTAATCCGATATTTAGAACTATTTGAGCAAAAGGTAGAATTGCCCGAAGATTCATATCACGGTCTTGAAATTGTTGATATCGCTAAGAAATTAAAAGAACAATACAAAGATCGTTTCTTAAAGCTATCATATGATAACCAAAAGATTACTGGTGACACTAAAGAATCTAAGATTATCCGTGATTACGCAAAGAATTATTTATTAGATATTATTAAAAATACATTATTATCTTTCGGTGTCAAAATGGATATTTGATTCTCAGAAAGTAATCTTTATGAAAACAAAATTATTCCTAGTACTTTAAAAATGATTGAAAAGAACACCGTTCAAAAGGAAGGCGCCTTATGACTTTTAACTTCCAAATATGGGGACGATAAAGACCGCGTCTTAATAAAGAGTGATGGTAGCTACACTTATTTCACACCCGATATTGCTTATCATAATATTAAATTGTCGCGAGGCTATGACCGTATCTTCAACATTTGGGGTAGTGATCATATGAGTTATGTCGACCGTATGAAAATTGCTGTTGAAATGTTGGGTTACCAAAAAGAACAACTCCACGTTTTAATCATGCAAATGGTACGCTTAATCAAAGGTGGACAAGAATTCAAAATGTCTAAACGTTCTGGTAACTCTCTTACCTTACAGGACTTATTAGACACGATTGGAAAAGATGCCGCACGTTGATTCTTAGTAGCTCAATCATTGTCCACACATTTAGAAATCGATGTTGACAAAGCAGTTTGCAAGAATAACGATAATCCTTTGTACTATGTACAATATGCTCATGCTCGTATTAACCAAATTCTGGCTAAAGCTCAATATGAAATGCCTGAAAATTTTGATTTATTAACAGACCACAACGAAAATGAACTAATCAATCTACTCCACTATTTTAAACACACTATTGAAGTCATATCAAACATGTATGAAGTCAATAAATTAACTTTATATCTTACTAATCTAGCCAAAGCTTTCCATAGTTACTACGCCACAACTAAAATCGTTGATGAAACTAACAAACCATTAAGCGCACAAAGATATTATTTAGCTTTGGCAATTAAACAAGTCATTAAAAATGGTTTAAGCTTACTTAATATTACAGCACTCGATAAAATGTAATTAATGTTTATGGTTTTCGCTAATCACAATTTTCTTATCTTTATCTAAAGCAACACGATAAGATTTGTTCTTCTTTAACTGATTAGAAAGAATTTCTTCTGCGAGAAAGTTTTCTAAGTGCTTTTGAATATAACGTTTAATGGGGCGTGCTCCATAATTAATGTCATATCCTTCTTTTTTAATCTTGGTATATAAATTTTCATCAAATGTTACGTTAATATCTTCGCCCTTTAAACGTTGCGATAATTCCTCAAGCATCTTTTGAATGATTTCGTGAATTGTGCCGTCATTGAGTGCATTGAAAACTATCAATTCATCAATACGATTAATGAATTCAGGTTTTAAATACTTCTTAATTTCATTAATGGCTTGTTCTTTTTTGCCATCTAACACTTCTTGACTACCAATATTAGTTGTCATAATGATAATAGTATTCTTGAAATTGACTAAACGCCCTTGTGAATCTTTTAATTGTCCATCATCCAAGACTTGTAATAAGATATTTAAAACATCAGCATGCGCTTTTTCAATTTCATCAAATAAGATAACAGCGTAGGGGCGGCGGCGCACGGCTTCAGTCAACGCCCCAGCTTGTTCATAACCGACATAGCCTGGAGGCGCTCCAATCAATTTGGAGATGGAATGCTTTTCCATGTATTCGCTCATATCAAAACGGATCATGGATTTCTCACTATCAAATAATTCACTAGCTAATGCCTTACTTAATTCAGTTTTACCTACACCTGTTGGCCCAATAAATAAGAATGAACCAATCGGTCGACTAGGATCGTTAATACCAGCACGACCTCGCAAAACAGCTTTGGCCACTAAATCCACCGCTTCGTTTTGACCTTTGACACGCAGTTTTAGTTCCCGGTCTAAATTTAATAACTTAGTTCGTTCCGATTCAATTAGTTTATTCAAATGAATACCTGTGGCTTTAGCAATCACCTCAGCTACTTCGTTCGTAGTAACGGAGTCACGGATGAGTAAATTACCTTCGCCATTAATGTTCTTTTCATATTGGTCAATTTTCTTTTGCAAGTCTGGGATAGCTACATACAATAATTTAGAAGCTTTCTCAAATTCACCATCCATTTGCAAACGATCCACCTTTTGTTTAGAATCATCTAATTCTTTCTTTAGATCAATTAGTTTCTGATGTTGATCTTTTTGACGTTTTCATTCTTTTTGCTGTTTCTGCTGTTCTTCTTTTAAACTACTTAATTCTTTTTCTACTACTTTAAGACGTGCTTTAGATTTGTCATCATTCTCATTCATCAAAGCTGCTTTCTCGGTTTCAATGTGAATGATCTCTCGGTTAATTTGGTCTAATGCCACTGGTAATGAGTGCATTTCAGTTTTTACTCGTGCTGCTGCTTCATCAATTAAATCAATGGCCTTATCTGGTAAGAAACGATCAGAAATATAGCGATCAGACATATTCACTGCCGCAATTAAGGCTGAATCGTGAATTTTCACTTGGTGGAATAATTCTCAACGTTCTTTTAAACCACGCATGATGGTCAAAGTCTCTTGCTTGGTTGGTTCTTTTACAAGAATCTTTTGCATACGGCGTTCTAAGGCTGCATCTTTTTCAATATACTGACGATATTCGTTTAAAGTTGTGGCACCAATGATCTTCACTTCACCACGTGCCATCATGGGTTTAAAGATATTAGCCGCATCCATTGAACTATTAGAACTACGGCCAGTACCCACTAATTGATGAACTTCATCAATAAACAAGATAATGTCTCCATTAGAATCCTTGACTTGTTTAATAACGGCATTAAGTCTTTCTTCAAATTGACCTTGAAAACTAGCCCCGCTGATCAATGATGGCAAAGATAACTCATAAATAGTTTTATTGCGTAAATTATCTGGGACATCATTATTGACAATACGTTGCGCTAATCCTTCGACAATGGCTGTTTTACCAACGCCAGGTTCACCAATTAATACTGGGTTGTTTTTGGTCTTACGAGAAATAATTTCAACTAATCGTCTTATTTCATCGTCACGGCCAATAATGGGATCAACTTTGTTGTCAATTACATCTTGGTTTAAATTACGCCCATATTTAGCTAATGGGTTCTTATTATCTTCTGCTGGTGTATATTCAAATTTCATATATTCTCCATTTCGTTGGTATTATAGCATAAAAATTAGCACTCTACATGTTAAAGTGCTAATTTAGGAAAAACAACTCTCCTTTTGTATCATGCATAATAGATACTATAAATATTGGATATACTTATACACAAGGACCCATTTATGAATATATTGATTACCGGAGGCTGTGGCTATATTGGCTCCGTTTTATGTGAGAAGCTAAGCCGAAATCACCAGGTTATCATCTATGACCAGAAGAAATCCTATCCCAAAACTGATAATAATCCTAATCTAGTCTATGCCCGAGGCAGTATTTTAAATAAATGAACATTAAATAAAATATTTAAGAAGTATAAAATTGATTTAGTGATCCACTTAGCAGCTAAGATTAGCGTCTCCGAATCAATGAAGCACCCCTTTATGTATCATCGTAACAACGTAACTGGCACTAAGAACATTATGCATGTAATGAAAAAATATCATTGTAATAACATTATCTTCGCATCATCAGCTGCTGTTTATGGAGATGTTAGTAAAATACCTATTAATGAAAGTGATCCACTTAAACCATGCAATCCTTATGGTTTAAGTAAAATGAAAGATGAACATATTATCCAAAATGCCAACATTAAATACTTTATCTTCCGATTATTTAATGTTTCGGGTGCTAGCGATTCACATCTTCATGGCATTGATAACGAAAATCCCCAATCTTTAATAGCTGCCGTTAATAAAAAAATCATGAATAACCAAACGCCAGTGATTTATGGTGATAAATATAAAACTAACGATGGCACTTGTTTTCGTGACTATATCCATGTAGAAGATGTAGTTAATGCGTTTATGAACATTATTAAACATATTGATACTTTGCCATCTGGTATTTTTAATTTAGGCTCAGGTCAAGGCTATACTGTTCTCGACATAATTAAATTAGCTTGTGAGCTTCACGGTGTGCCATTATCATATGAAATAAAAAATAACCGCGGCGGTGATCCCAGCAATTTATTAGCAGATATTAGTTTATCCAAAAATATATTAGACTGAACACCACAGCATTCATTACGCGATATGATTACTTCTGATATGGCATTCCGTAAGAAAGTCTAAATTATCACAAGACAAACTTGTGCACATTACAATATAATTACCTAATGCACATGTGGCGGAACTGGCAGACGCGCTAGACTTAGGATCTAGTTCTTTCAGAGTGGGGGTTCAAGTCCCTTCATGTGCACCATTATGAAGAACTGTAGGTTAATTACCTTTAGTTATTCACCACATTAACATGTATATATGTAATTCGTCCCTCCTATATATAGGGCGATAAATAAATAATCTATTATTCCACATTCGTTTACATACGTGTTCTTTCATCTTCAATTTACTAAATGTGTGGTATAACTTACCTACTTAAATATGACGATTATTGATGGAAAACAAATTTCAGAACAGATTTGTAATGAACTCAGTACTGAAATTCAACATTTACAAAACATGCAAATCACCCCTACTTTAGTAATTATTCAAGTGGGTGATAATCCTGCTAGTAATATTTATGTTCGTAATAAATTGCGCTTAAGCGATAAACTAGGAGCCAAAACACTAGTGCAAAAATTACCCCAAACCATCACTCAAGCGGAGTTAATTAAACTCATCAACGAACTCAACCATGACTCTAGTGTCAACGGCATTTTAGTCCAAATGCCGTTGCCTAATCACATCAGTGAAAACGTTGTTATTGAAAGTATTACCCCACTTAAGGATGTTGATTGTTTTCACTTAATCAACGTAGGTAAACTATGAACAGCACGCAAATCTGAAGTTGTCCTAAAACCATGCACTCCGTTTGGCATTATTCAATTGTTGAAACATAGTAATATTGACATGAGTGGCAAACATGCCGTCATTGTTGGCCGTAGTAATATTGTGGGTAAACCAATGGCCTCGTTATTATTACTAGAAGACGCTACTGTCACTATTTGTCATTCACGTACTCATGATTTACCAAACGTATGTAAAACTGCTGATATTCTCATATGCGCCATTGGTAAAGCCAATATGTTTGATCATAATTACATTAAGCCCAACGCCATCGTAATTGACGTAGGGATGAATCGTGATGAAAACGGACATATTTGTGGCGATGTTAATTTCAACGATGTGAAAAACTTACCGGGTTCTATCACACCAGTACCAGGTGGTGTGGGCCCAATGACTATCACTATGTTAATGTACAATTTATTAACATTGACTAAACTCCAAAAGGAAATCAAATAATTATGAATTACGCTGTCCTTTTAGCATCGGGCCGTGGGCTACGTTTAAAAAGTAATACTATCAAACCATTACTTATGTTACAGGGCAAGCCACTGTTTTTATATGCGTTAGATACTTTTATAAATAATAAACATATCGACCATATCGTCTTAGTTGTACTTCCTTCATGTATAAAGCAATTCCAAGCATATCTCAATAGCCCTAAATATAAAAATGTTTATTTAGTACATGGCGATGAACAATATCGCCATCAATCACTTATCAATGCAATGAGTTTTTTGAAAACTAAATTTAAAATGAAACCTAAAGATGTAATCGTTTCACATGATATAGCCAGAATTAATGTGAGTACATCCATCATTGATGATAATATCCGTGTTGCCTATAACGTTGGTTATGCGTCAACTGTATTACCAATTCATGATTCATTATGTGAAATTAGTAAAACTACTAAATACATTTCACG
>JAITXG010000050.1 GCA_031284865.1 Mycoplasmataceae bacterium
CGACCAGTCAATGATGGCGATAAACCAATTTATACTAATGGTAATTGGGGCATTTTAGATCAAATCAAAGCTTTACAATGAGTTCATAAGAATATTGCTAATTTTGGTGGTGACCCAGATAATGTCACAATTGCTGGAGAATCAGCAGGTGCTTTTAGCGTATCATCGTTAATTATTTCGCCCGCCACCGATCCAGAACGCCAAAGTGATGGTAAACCGCTGTTTGAACATGCCATTATGGAAAGTGGTAATTTCCTAGGCTATGACGCCATCAGCAATGAAGCAAAGGGTTGTCTAGATAGTGGTACTTCCGTTGGTTTTTCTGGTACCATCCAGGTATGCGAAAGTATGTTAATTAATAAACTAAATCTATCGGATAAATCGGCAGATATGGGTGCATTGCGCCGAGTGCCATCGATTGAATTGGCAGATCTTACTAAGGTTAATTGAGAAGCGACAATGTTACCGTCTGGATCAACATATTGTTTGTTACCATCTTATGATGGTTGGGCCTTACCTTTGGATACTAAGAATTGACGTGATAGTCCGATTAAGGCTGTCGAAAATGGTAATTTTAGAAATGTCGATATGCTGTGTGGTTGAAATACTGGTGAAGGGTATGGCTTTTTTCTGAATCCAGAAATTGAACTGCATGAAATTACAGATCCCGATATAGGTAGCGTAACATTCAAACAAATTGTTCAAAGCCATCTAATCAATTCTAAAGGGGACCCTATAAATTATGAAGACTACAAGAGTGGATTTGAGATCGTTCCTCAGCCTAGCTCTTCCAACTTTCGCTGCGTAAAAGAACTACGAGATTTAGATAAATATGCGGCGTTTGCGTCATCGTCTCGGGAATTTATTGATCAAGTAATTTTATACCATCAAAACCACCCGCTGCTGGACCCAAAAAATTATTTTGCCTACAACTTTGATTATATGTACCCATATCCTGGGTACCCATCCATCAAATGCGAAGACGGAGCGGCTCACACAGCTGAACTACCGTTTGTTTTCGGCACTGAAATGGAAAAGGCCTCACCAGAAGATAAACGAATGTCGAATACAATTATGAATTATTGAACTAATTTTGCTAAGATTGGAAATGTAAATGATAATGGCCTGCTCCCCTGGGCAGAACAGGTGCCTGACGATACCGAGGTCATGCTGTTTTCTGGTGGTAAAGCAGATACAACTAAATCCTACTATGTAGGAATGAAAACACTTGGGGACCTCGATATTAAGAAACTAAGATGTATCGAAGATTTCTATCAAACTAGTTTCGGCTCGCCCGCAACAAACTAAGAGAAAATTGCGACAATTATATTTTTCATATATAATAACCCAGCATTAGCCAAAGACAGTAACGGGGGTTGACCCTTAATAATGTTACCGAGGTGGAATTCATCTTTCATTTCAAATGTCTTTGTTTTCACCAAAACAAAGACATTTTAATTGCTCTTGCAAACACAATGGGAGGTGTACACAAATGAAAGCAGTCATCCAATTAAAAGACACACTTTCGAAAGAATTAGCTGAAGACTTGAAGAAAGCTAAGTCCGTTATCCTTTTTGAATACTTAGGACTAAACGCTAGGGAATTAACCAACTTGCGTAGAAAACTTCATGACGCTAACGCTAAAATGTACGTGCAAAAGAATAACATATTTATCCGTGCTTTAAGCTTAGCTAAAATTGATGGTTTTACTAACGTAACTGGTCCCAATGCATTACTCGTTGCTTTCGGTGATGAAATATTACCATTTAAAGAATTACACGAAATTATCAAAACACATAAATTCGTGAAATACAAAAATGGTGTATTGGAATCAAATATCATCCCTGCTGATCAACTAGCATCATTAGCAGCAATCCCAGGACGTGAAGGATTATTATCTATGCTTCTTTCTTGTCTTCAAGCATCCATTCGTAACTTAGCATACGGTATAAAAGCCGTAGGCGAACACAAACAATAAACATATAAAGGAAAATATTATGGCAAAAATCACTAAAGAACAAATTATCGAAACATTAAAAGAAATGACTTTACTAGAAATTAACGATCTTGTTAAATCGATTGAAACATCATTTGGCGTTTCAGCAGCTGCTCCCGTAGCAGCAGCAGGACCAGCAGCAGGACCAGCTGAAGCACCGACAAGTGTTTCAGTTATCCTAACAGAGGCTGGCGCACAAAAGGTAGCAGTCATTAAGGCATATCGTGAAGTAACTGGATTAGGTTTAATGGAAGCTAAAGCAGCTGTGGAAAAAACACCAGCTACTATTAAAGAAAACATTAAGCCAGAAGAAGCGAACGAATTGAAGAAGAAATTCGAAGACGCTGGCGCTAAAGTTAAAATTGAATAATTACAATATAGATATTCAATACTTTTAAACAAAACAAGTTTTAGTCTTTGAGACTAGGGCTTGTTTTTGTTTTATTTAGTTTGTTATACATTTTGTAAAGATCGGAGCCGCTTTTCACTGGCCCTGAATATTGAACGGAACCATCTTTAATGAAAATAGCAAAAGTTGCCAATTTCTTAATCTCATCAAGTTGATGTGTAGAAATAATAATCGTCTTATTATTTTTCAATAAGTGTTTAATTACCTTATTGTAAAAGATTTGCCTAGCATCTGGATCCATATTTTCCGTTGGTTCATCCATGATGACCAAGTTTGGATTATGCAAGAGAGCTTGAATGATCAATATCTTCTTTTTCTGGCCACTTGATAAAATATTTAACTTTCGGTTCTCAAGATTCTCACTTTGAAGCAAACTACTGTAAAATTTCATTTGTTTTTCAAATCCTTTTTTTGAGACTCCGTATAATTGGGTCAAGTATTTTAAGAAATGTTTTACCTTTATTTTAGGAAAGTTCTCCTTTTCAGGAACATAACCTACTTCTAAAAGATCATACTGATTTACAACCAAATGATCATTAATATAAATTTCTCCTTTGTGTTTATATAGTCCCATGATCGACTTGATTGTGGTAGTTTTACCGGCACCATTCGGGCCAATAAAAGCACACACAGCCCCTTTGGGTATCGAAAAATTAATGTCATTAAGAATATTTTTTCGTCTGATTTGTAAATTTAAATTGGAAATTTTTAAAGCATCCGACATAATTTAAACTGTTATATTCATCCTATTTGCATAATAAAATCCCGAGAATATCGAAGATACAAAAAAAATACTAAAACAAATACTAGGGATAGTTAATGTGGTGAGATTAACGGCTGCAAAATATATAGTTCTTCCGTCGGGATCATCATAATTTCAATTCACCAAAATGGTTCTTAATATCACACTAATTATTCCGACTGAGCTAAGAAGAATCACGATCAAAACTGATAGTCCGTTTTTAACGAACAAATTAAATAAATTACCAACAGAAACAGAAAACAATGTCAATATCAGCATTGGCAATATGATAGTAGCCCATGAAACACCACCACTAATGATGTCTGTACTAGGAAATAGACATCCTGGATCAAAAGGTGCTCTATCTAATGCCAACGCTCGTAATACAACTCAAAATATGACATAAAATGTTCAAAGAACAATAACTATTGAATATTGTGCAAGTAACTTACTTAACAAGTATGAATTGCGACTGATTGGTCTTGACAGAACAAAAGTAGTCTCGCTATTTTCAGAACTTGCCGTGGCTATAAGGCACAAAAAGCCCGATGAAAAAACTCAAGTCATCCCTAATATAGTTGGTAAGAATTCTTGTAAAGAATTATTCCTTGGATTAACAGACATCATGGTCGTTTTTGGTAAAATTATTATTAGTATAATATTGGATAATAGAAACAAAAAAATCATTGACAGGCATAGTTTACTATTAAAAATCTTGCTAACGGTGTTACGAAAGACTACGAAAAAATTACTTCTTTTCAATTTAGCCTTGTTAATCGTTTGTTTACATTGCATTGTGATATTATATTGAGTAATTTTAATGTAATGATAAGAACTTGGGTCTTATATCCCCAATTTCTTTAATATTTTTTCTATGTTTGCATTAATTGGTGCTAACGCTTTATTTAAATCACTAAAATGAACTACTCCGTCTTTATTACCCTTCTTGGTTAATGTAATCTCTTGCCCAATTAGTTGCTTATCTTTGGTAATGTTCATGATCTTATAAGTTATTGACATATATTATATTCTCCTCATATATAGTTAGCCGAAAAAAAATAATTTTCCTTATTTATTGGAGTTTTGTTACGTTTCCGCTCTTTAAAATATATAAAAATGTGATTTTTTTATTTTCTTTAATATAATAGGCACATGGGAAAAAGTCAAATAAAACATTTAAATAGCGGTATCATCGAAATTACTGTGACAGGAATTAAGGGATACGTTCGTTTACAAGAGACTAGTGATCATGTGTATTGCGCTATTACCACTTTCGTTGATCCAGAACACCGTGACCATGGTGCTGGTGCAAAACTTTATGAAGCTGTGATAGAATTCGTTCGTAAAGAAAACGCTAAATTTAGTGCTACTTGTCCTTACATTGTATGTAAAGCTGACGAAGACAAATCCATTAAAGATATTTACGTTCCTAAAACAGTTACACCGACTAATTAAGCAAAGAACTCACGATAATAATGTTCCATTTGTGTAAGTAACTTAGCACGATATGCTAAGATTCGCTCGTCTTGGGGCATATTAAATGTTCATTGATAAGCATAATTTGTACAAATGTAAATAAAATCGCAAAGAATTTCACCATCCAATTGTCCATAGTATTTAGCAAATTGTAAAGCTTGTGCCTTGGTCAATTCAACTTCGCGCGTATAGTTAGCCAAATCTCAGTAACGATTATTTAAACGTGATCATTCAAAATCAATAAATTGAATTTTCTTGTTTGGCAAATACAACATATTATCTGGGGAAAGGTCGTTATGAGAAAGAACTGTTGGAAGGTAACGATATTTACTAACTAAGGCGTTGTATTTTGCTAAATGAATTTTAGGTAGCTTTGCTTTTGCTAAGCAGTCATTACTGTCGTGTTTTAAAATCGGTTTAGTTACTTTAGTAATGTGCATCGTTTTAATATTGCCAGCTAATTGTTTTAGAAAGGCGTTACTCTTGGCCAGCTTCATTGGTGGGGTCACTCCGCTAATTCAACGCTTAATTGCGTCACCGGTTTTAGCGTCATAATGCATGTAATAAGGAAAATCAATTAGACCTAAGACGTTCTTCTCATTCTGCGTATTAGCCAATTTAATGCCACGAGATAATCGAACTTGATATCAACGTTGATCTTTGGTTAAGACTTTAAAAGAAATATTAGTATAGCCCTCATGAAGCGGTTCGATTTTATCGATGTCTTCTGGCCTATAGTTAGTTTTTCTAGTGAAAAAATTAATAGCTTTTGTTTCGTTATTCATAATCATTGTTAGCAGGTTTGTTTCTGCAAGGCAATCGTCCCATCTATATCCGCAATCATGCTCGAAGAAATCAAACAATTTT
>JAITXG010000031.1 GCA_031284865.1 Mycoplasmataceae bacterium
AAGATTCCTTACGAAATATTAGATCGGATTGCCACACGTATTGTTAACGAAGTGCGTGGGATTAATCGAGTAGTTTACGATATTACTTCGAAACCACCCGGCACAATTGAATGGGAATAAACACTACTTGTGTTTTTTTGATTTCATTTTTTTCTTTGTCGTGCGATGTTTGCTACGTTTCACTAAAATAGGAATAATGACGCTAGAAGCGATAAAAGGCAAAGCAATTAAAATAGTTAATCCGATAATTAAAAATCAATTCATTGTTAAGCTCGCTTACCTTTATTCATAAATTTACCTTGTAATTTTAAACCAGTTCACTCATTTAAGTGTGGTGCATGGAAACAATACAGTACATAGAAGATAAATAATAATGCCATTGCTAGGAAATTACCAACAGTCACATCGCTTAAGTAATGCGCTCCGGCAATCATTCGTCCTAGAGCAACTAAAACACACCCGCATATAGCCGTTGTAAAACAACTAATTCGTCAAGTTTTAGTGTTACACTGTTTCACAGTAAACGGTAAAAGAATTAAAGAATAGAAACCGACTGATGCCATAGTTTCATGACCTGACGGGAACGATTTAGAAGCATCCTCCGAAATAAAAGGTAAGTTACCAGCGCTACCATAACCGTAAGGGGTAATAGGTAAGGCATATCAAGGATGAAAGCCACCATATTGATCGAGGGCCCCTGTTTGCATTGATAAACCATATACGCCGTTAGGATCGGCTACTCATTTACCATTTGATAATACCACCGACCATGTGGGAATATCGTTAATGCCTGTGATATTGCCATAGGCATATAGAAAGCGGAAGCGTTCACGTTGGAACGTAGGCTTAATCGCAATCTCTACTAATAAAATAGCAATAACACCAGCAGAGGTAACAATAAACGCTCATCTTAATAATTCGCCAGTAGTTTGCTTATTAATACGGCTGACAATTAAATAAGTTGGTGTCACAATGAGCCCACCCATGATGGCCCCCAAAATTAAATAAAGTCACATTGTCGTAGCATGGTTTACTCATCCGGTGCCTAACAATGGCGATATATCGCCATATTTTTGTACACCGATTAATGATACAACCATTAATGGAAAGAATTGGAAGAAGCAAGCATAAATAACCCACATCACAGCAACAGCAATCGTACCAATTTGCACCGTACGTTTCCAACCAACTGATTTTATTTTATAAGCGTTTTGGTGAAAAATAACTAAGGCAAAAACGGTAGCCAAGATGCAAGGGCCAGTCCCAATAATCTCAACGACCATCGCAAACACATTTGTCGTATAGACAGCACCCACACCCATTCGGTTAGTCGCTGGAGTTGGTAAACTATTTTTGGCTAAAAGATAATCAATTTGAAAATCAAAGAAGGCAGCAATAATCATTAGAACTAAAAAGATAGCAAGAACAGTACCACAGACTATTCATAATTTTTTACGACTGATTCGATAAACACCAACTGGTTTATGACTTAATTGTTTGGAATTTTTGTTCATATTAAAACAATTATAATATTTTAGTTCGCTAGTTGCGTCACAAATAAATCAAAAACAATAGTACAAAAAATAAAAAATGCTTATAATAGTCTTGCTTGGGGAGTGAATAACTCCTTTTTTAAATCAAGCACTTTACTCAAGGAGCAGTATGCGAACTAAAGTAATTATCGTTTGTGAAGAATGTCAAAGTCGTAATTATCATCTCACTCGTAACAAATTCAGCGAAGAACGATTAGCTTTACGTAAGTATTGTCCCAAATGTAGAAAAGTCACATTGCACAAGGAGACGCGCTAATCTATGGCTAAAATTGATAGTAAGACAATTACCCCAGATCCCAAAGATATTAAAATGGATCAGATTAAAAAAGACGGACCTAAAGTTAAAAAACCAAAGGACCCCACTAAGACTTTCTCTTATCGTACAAAACGTTGATTCTTCGGTGTTGGAAAAGAATTTGGCCGTGTTTCTTGGGTAAAACGAAAACACATCTTACAAGATTTTGCGGTCATCGTTGTTATTGTTGCAATCTTAGCGCTAATCTTTTTAGGGATTGATGCCATTTATATGGCTATATTAAAGTAGGGAAAATATGGAAAATAATGTTACACAATGATTTATTGTTACCGCTATAGGTGGCAAAGAGGACTCAATCGCTGATGCTTTAAAGGAAAAGATTCATAACTTTGGTTATGATTCATATGTTCGCACGATTCGTATCTTTAAAGACAAACTAAGTAAAGAAGATATCTTTTCAAAGAATGATGCTAGTTTGCCTAAGTCATTAAAGAATACCAAAAATACTACTTGAACAACATTGTCGGATGGTCGTTATAAAAAAACCTATACGCGTATTGTCAATAAGTTTCCAGGTTATATATTCATCAACATGATTATGAATCCTGAAGTATGATATGCTGTCCGTAATACCCCAGGGATTCTGGGTTTCGTTGGTTCTTCTGGTAAAGGAGCAATGCCAATCCCCATTAGTCTAGAAGAGTACAACAAGATTGATAATGATGTTGTAGCACCGTCACAAGAAACGACGTCAACTGGCGAAACAACCACCAATGCTGATGAATCTAGGAAAGTCTTCACAACCGATATCAAAGTTGGTAACAACGTGGAAATCGTTGGTGGTTCATTTGCGGGGATGACGGGCGATGTCAAAGCACTTGATAGCAACAAGGGCGTTATGACTATTGAAGTCGAAATGTTCGGACGTGTGACTAGCATTGAAGTTAATTACGACGATGTTAAGATTGCCTAATAAAATTAACATTAAAAATTAAATCTATATAATATAAAGTTACATAAACATCATAAGGAATAAAATGAGCGAAAAAGAAAAGAAGACCACAGTTAAAACAACAAAATCTAGTTCGGCAGTTAAGCACACAGTTCGTGCTAAAACTACCACTAAGAGTGAAGAGCACAAGTCTGCTCATGTTTCAACTACTTCGTCGGCACCGGCACACGAGGCCAAGAAAGAATCTGCGCCATACGAAAAACGTCGTGGACCGTATGGTAAGAACACCGCTCCAAAAGACTTCCAATTAATCCGTGAAAGTATCGAAAAGAAAATCGATGCCTTCTTTGAAGCTAACAAAGATGCTGGTTTACGAAAATTAGTTTCGGCTTCTAAATTAATGGAAGCTGGTGCTCATATCGGTATGAGTGCTAAGCTTTGAAATCCAAAGATGAGCCCCTTTATTTATCCGAAAAAAGGTGGCAAAATGCAAATTATTGACATCCTTAAAACTATGGTTTTTATGGACCGCGCTTATAATTTCTTACGTGACATTACCAAAGACGGTGGACGAGTTATCTTTGTTGGGACACGTGGCGACATCATTAAAGAACATATTAAAAACGAAGCTAAACGCGCTAAATCTTTTTATATTAACCAACGTTGATTAGGTGGAACACTAACTAATTTTAAAACATTATCTAAATCAATTGATAAACTTAACAACTTAATCATGCTTCAGCTATCTGATGAAATTAAAAAATATTCTAAGAAAGAGCAAGTCGTAATGTCAAAAGAGACTGAACGAATGGGTCGTTTCTTGGGCGGTATTCGTACTATGCGTGGCTTACCACAGGCTATTGTTGTTACTGATCCAGTAATCGAACACAACGCTGTTGCAGAAGCTAAATTACTAGGCATTCCTGTAATCGCTTTTGCTAATACCAATGCTAACCCCAATTTAATCGATTTCATTATTCCAGCAAACACCGGTTCAATTCGTACAGTTTATTTACTAATTTCCATTATGACTGACGCCATCTGTGAAGGTAATGGTGAACCAATCAATGTTGTTGGTAAGAAAGATGAAGAAATCATTCTACCAGACGTGGTGAAAAAAGTCCACGACGGCAACATCATTCAACATAAACGTTTTGGCCGCGATCGCGATCAATCTATAGCACCAAATACTACAACTGAAGTTAAATAGTAATGAAAAAGCAATTAAAACATAATTGCTACACAAAAAGAGGTTACATCACTGGACCTCTTTTTAATAAAAAACAGCAATTATTAAAAGATAAATCTCTATCCCACATAACATGATATAGCCCGAAGGGCGCATTGACAAACAGTTCTGCTCATGATGCTTATTGGAATGATACTAAGCAGTTATTACATAGCAATTATTTTATTGCTGATCTTAACACGAACGACATTGGTGTGGCTTATGAATTGGGAGTGGTATGAACTGTCAATTATTTGAGAAACATCTTGAATAAAAATGATTTTAAAGAGGCGACTAAATTACTAGATAAATTTCAATTCCCTGCTAAGAAAATTATTGGAATCACTAATAAAAACAACAAATGTAATCATAAATATTTGATGGGCAGCGTCGCTGATCAAGGAAAAATTGTATCCTCATTAGAAAAAGCTATAGCTTCTATTAAAAAACCAACTAAATAATTGTTAAGCGTGAAAAGCTTTAGCTAAACTCTTTTCATCGCGTGGGACAATCTTCGTTTTATGCTCGCTTAAATATCATTCTTCTCAAAGTGTCGTTTGTTTTTTAGGAGCAAGTGCGACTATGCCGCCCAACGCTTCTAATTCTAAAAAGAGATTGTTAGTATATGTCTCAAAATTACAACCATAGTCTGGATACTTTGCCTGTGTTTGTTTAGGGAACTTAATTTTTAATTTAGTTTGATTCACCACACACACGGCTTCAGCGTGTTGGCTCATAAACCCAATCTTAAAAGATTGGCTAGAAGGGCTAGGATCCATTTGTAATGAGACATAATCATTACCCATAAATAATCGGTGGTCTTGTGTCTTGGTATAGCCCCATAACGAAAAATGACGATTTGGTAAAAACCCATTATCAATGTGATCTTGGCGAAAAATGGCAAGACTATTTTTACAAAAGCTAGTAATAGCTCAAGGAGCTAAAGTCACAGTTTTTTTACCGACATTAATGATTCGGTGTTGAATTTTAATCTTGGTACTATTACTAAAATCAATTTGTAATTCGAATTGTAATCCAGCCCTTTTTTGTTTATTACCTAGAAAGGTAAAAACATTGCCTCGACGTTTATAAACTACAGGTAGGTTATCCAAATCGTATGTTAGCGAAGTTTCTGGCGAAGATCATAAACGATGTCCCCCCAAGGCATATCATTTAGCATCCTTGCCATAAACCTTTTGTATATTAGCGTCAGTGTATGTAAAATTATGGTGAAGATCTTCTCATAAGATATTATCATGATGATTAAAACTACAATAAATGATCCGGGGCCCAGTATCAAGTGTCACTTTAATTTCGGTTAGATCTTTTTTAATTGATAAACAATTACCAAAAACTTTGTATTGTTGTTGCTTAACAGTAATCATGATTGTGTCTAATACTTAATATTAACCGGGGAAAAAGGTACTTAGTAAACCGATGACAATACCGCCAGTTGTTACTAATCCTAACCCAATCAATATCGAAGCAAATTCTTTTCTCGGTTTGTGTTCTTTTAGAATGAACAATCCACCCAATGTGGCAATGATAATATTGGTTTGTGATAAGCTTGTTGCAGTGGCAGTGCCGTTATGTGCCTTTGATAATAGAATTGTTAATGCTGCAGCGGAGAATACAATCCCATCAACCATGTTGAAATATGATTGGTGTTGTGCAAATGGGTTATTTTTATTAGCTTGGGTAAACGAAACACGGTGCTTGCCAAAACAAGGACGAAGCCACATAAAGACAGCAAATGCCAAAGCAACGATAACCATTCCTAGTGCTTGTGGAAAGAATTGTGTGAAACCATAAACCGTTGCATGATTCTGTGGATCAATTTGAGGTGGTAAAACAATATTGCCATGCTTAAACAAAAATCCAGGCAATTCACCTAGCGCAAAATATCCTAAATAACCAATTGTGCCAATAGCAAATATGGCAACGATGTATAACATCGATACTTTTGGTCTAATAACTTTTTCTGGTACAAACCCAGGTTCTGCTTTTTTTTGCTTGTAAGCAATAAAGAACACACCAACAACAATTAAAATTACAGCCGCAAATCCAGTTAATAACATTTGGTATGGCCACGCAGGAGATCTTCAATCACCGTAGACGGCCACGCTAAAGATATTAATCAAAATCAGTTGTAGCCCCGTCGAAAGTGGCATGGCTTTGGCAACTCCCAATATTTTAAAAGCTGTATATTGTAATATCTGTCCAACACACCAGCCAACACCCGATGCAAATGCACACCAGAAAACAACGTCATTATAAGTGTAATTGCTTACCCCTAACATAGTTACTAGTACCATTACTGAAATTAAGAAAGTTCCAACTGTAGTACCAATAATCTGATTTACCGGTCGTCCACCAATTTTAGTGATGACAATCGGTTGCATACCCCACGCAATGGCAGGGACTAATCCAACTAATATTCACATAAGTTTATCTCCTTAAATAATTATATAGATGGATGTACCAAAAAATATTTTATTTTTTTAATGCTTGATATAAATTTTTAAATTGTTTGAATTTTTCCAAATAATAGCGATGTTGTTTGGCGTTAGGCGTGAATGTTTGTACATTCTTAATAATCTTGTTACAACCCTCTTCCACGTTTTTAAATTCGCCACAACCAGTCATAGCTAAAATAATGGCCCCAAGACCACCACCGTCCGAAGTATTAATGATATGTAATTTAATCCCTAAAATATCTGCCAAGTTTTGTAATCACGCTTTAGATTTTGATCCACCACCAATTACTCTTGCGCTTTTTGGACTAATACCAATAGCATTAATTGATTTCAAGCAATCGAATAAACCAAAATTAACACCTTCAATGACCGCTCTCGTTAAGTCGCCCCTTGTATGTGAAAGAGTAATGCCGCTAAACGCTCCGCGTGCATTGGGATCATTAATGGGACTACGTTCACCAGATAAGTAAGGTAGGAAATATAAGTTTGTCGCACTGGCTTTATTGATTTCTTGCTCTAGCGCTTTAAAGTCATGATCATGTAAAATTTCTTTTCGTCATCAATTAAATGAACCGGCCGCTGATAACATTACTCCCATAACGTGGTATTTACCATTTGCATGGACAAAACTATGCATCGCACCACTAGCAATTTCCGCAAAATGATTGCAACTAGCAAAAACTACTCCACTAGTCCCTAGTGAAATACATAGTTGGTTGTCACCAACCGTCCCAGTGCCCACTGCACCCACGGCTTGATCGCCACCACCTATAATCACTTTAGTTTTTGTTGACATTCCTGTTAATTGAGCAAATTGCTTACTGACATTACCAACGGGTTGGTAGCTTTCATAAAGCTTAGGTAGCTGTGTTTCATTAATACCTAAAACATCTAACATCTTCTTCGACCATGTTTTATGCTTCACGTCCATGTAAAGTGTCCCGCTACCATCGCTATAATCACTAGCAAATACCCCAGTCATCTTATAAGCGGTGTAATCTTTGGGCAACATGATTTTACTAATCTTAGCAAAGTTACTGCGCTCGTTATTTTTAATTCATAAGATCTTCGGAGCTGTAAAACCAGTAAAGGCAATGTTGCCAGTTCAAGCAATTAATTTACTTTGGCCTACAACGTTATTTAAATAATTACACTCATTAACAGTACGATTATCATTTCAAAGCAGGGCTGGACGGATGACTTTGTCATTCTTGTCTAATAAGACTAATCCATGCATTTGACCACAAAAAGACACACCATTAATTTTTGTTAAATCGTGTCTTTTACCTAAAGCTTTAATAACTTTAACTTGAGCGTTAAACCAATCATCGGGGTTTTGTTCAGCCCAATTTTCTTTTGGTAATAATAAAGGATACTCGCAAGACTCACTATCGATGATGTTACCTTTATCATCAGATAGCAAAGCCTTGAGGGAACTTGTGCCGACATCAATGCCTAGATACATATTAATAACTTCTACTTAAATAAAATATCGTTGACGATTTGTTCTAAGTTCTCTTGGTGTCCGCTTGGAACAACAATGTTAGCGATTTTTAAATCTTTGCTATATTCATATAGTCCCATTAAATCAATCTTGTTTTGAACAATCTTTTGACCAATACCTTTTTTATATGAAGCATATTTAGTCTCGATGAACTTGTCTAAACGTGCATCTTTAATAATCTCAGCTGCTTTTCTTAAACCTAAAGCAAATGTGTCCATGCCCGCAATGTAACTTAAGAAAATATCTTCCATGGTATTTGAAGCACGACGCGCTTTGGAATCAAAGTTTAATCCACCGTTAGTAAAACCACCGGCTTTTAATACTTCATACATACAGAAAGTTGTGTCATAAACGTTAGTTGGAAATTGGTCGGTGTCTCAGCCTAAGAATAAGTCTCCTTGGTTAGCATCAATGGAACCAAAGATACCATTAACTCTAGCAGTACGTAGTTCGTGTTGGAAAGTGTGCCCAGCTAACGTGGCGTGGTTAGCTTCGATATTCATCTTGAAGTCTTTTGTTAAACCGTTAATTCTTAAAAAGTTAGCACAAGTTGCGACATCAAAGTCGTATTGGTGCTTGGTTGGTTCCTTTGGTTTTGGTTCAATGTAGAAGTCCCCTTTGAACCCGTGTTTACGTCCATAATCACGTGCCATCTTTAAGAAACGGCCTAGGTTGTCAAGTTCTAAACCCATATCCGTATTTAATAATGTGTCGTAACCTTCACGTCCGCCCCAGAAAACATAACCCTTACCACCTAATTTAATTGTGGCATCAATGGCTGCTTTCACTTTACCGGCGGCAATGGCGAACACATCAGCGCAACCGCTAGTTGAAGCCCCAGTCATAAAGATTTTATGACTAAACATGTTAGCGGTGCCTCACAATAATTTAATACCGTATTTCTTTTGTAATGACAATAAATGATCGGTGATAATTTGCAAATTCTTTTCACTTTCTGCTAATGTTGCTCCTTCGGGCGCAACATCAATGTCATGGAAACAATAGTATTCAATCCCTAATTTATCCATGATTTCAAAAGCAAAATTAGCTTTAGCCTTATAACGTTCAATACTGTTAGCCATCCCTAAATTTTTATCCATAGTATCGCCACCAAACATGTCGGTACCACCAGCATTAATTGTGTGTCATCAACTTAATGCGAACTTTAAATGTTCTTTCATCGTCTTACCAAGAATTTTTTCGCTTGGATTATAGTGATGAAATGCCAGGGAGTTCTTACTATTCTTGCCTTCATATTTTATTTTCTTAATATCTTTGAAATATTCCATAATGCCCTCTTTCATAAATTATTATTAATAATAATTTGTCCTTTAATATTATTGTAATTCTTAAAAGCGAATAGTGAGCAGGAAAATGGAATATCGGATGAGCATTTATCAATTAATGGCTGTTTTCTGACATTTAACCAGCCAATCGTTAATTTTACTAAATGGTTTGGAACCAAAAAAGCCATAATGAGCGCTTAACGGTGAAGGGTGTGGAGCCGTAATGACATAATTATTCTTGTTGGTTAATAGCGACAATTTGCTTTTGGCAAAATTGCCCCATAGCACAAAAACCACATTATTTAGTTTTTGGTCAATGGTTGTAATAACATTATTCGTAAATTCGTTTCAACCAAATTGGCTATGACTGTTGGGAATGCCAGACTCCACCGTTAATGTGTTGTTTAACAACAAAACGCCTTGCTTTGCTCAATCAGTTAAATTACCATTCGATCTTTTAATACCTAAGTCTTGCTCTAATTCTTTAAAGATATTAATTAATGATTTAGGTAACTTTACGCCATCGTTTACACTGAAAGCTAAACCATTGGCTTGGCCCACATTGTAATAAGGATCCTGCCCTAAGATAACTACTTTAGTCTCACTAAAGTTAAAATAATCAAAGCAAGTAAAGATTTTGTTTGCAAGTGGAAAAATAGTTCTTTGCGCATATGCATAGTCAACAGCTTGCACTAATTTATGCCAATAGTCTAATGTTGTTTGTAATAATATGATGTTATTCCAATCGGTTTTAATATTAATATCCATAG
>JAITXG010000038.1 GCA_031284865.1 Mycoplasmataceae bacterium
CTTCAGCATAAACAATTCGTGGTTTATGTGACGAGTTAATTAATTTTGTTTTTAAAGTATCGATAATATTCATAATAGCCCCTGAATGATATGGTTATTATATTATAATGAACGACGTATGCAGGTAGATAAGAATAAAAAGAAAATCGCAATATTTCCTGGCTCATTTGATCCATTACATGCAGGACACATTAATATCATTCACCGTGCAGCAAAAATGTTTGACTTGCTTTATGTCGTTGTTTCTTACAATATTTCTAAAAAAGAAGAGAAACCATTAATGGTAAGATTTCATAAAGTTCAAGCGACGATTGATCAATTGAAATTAAAGAATGTAAAAGTATTACATAACGAAAAGTTAACAATTACATTAGCGCAAAAACTTAAGTGTCAATACATTATTCGTTCCATTCGCAATGAACAAGATTTAAAATATGAAATGAATATTGCGCAAATTCATCATATGTTAGACCGTTCCATCGAAACAATACTATTAGTGGCTGATTCTAAATTAAAACAAGTGTCGTCAACTAATGTAAAAGAAATAGCCAAACAAATCAAATGGTTGGATAATAAGCAATATGAAACTAATCGTCGACCTCGGTAATACCAATATTAAATTAGGGTTGTTCAAGGCTAATAAACTAGCCAAGGTTTTCACTTTTAGTACAAATAATTATCGTTCGAAAGAACTAATTAAATTTGTTCCTTCGATTAAACACTTGAGTATCAAAGAAGCGTATGTGGGTTCTGTTGTACCTTCATTAAACAAGAAAATAATTAATGAGATAAAAAAAACATTAAACATTAATGCAGTCTTAATCACTCCACAAATGTTTAGCTGCATATTTAATTTAAAGAGATTTAATCTAAACGAAATTGGTGTAGATATCCTGGGTTATGCCTGTCTGTTGAAGCAACGTTTTAAGAAAGCTGTTGGTTTTAGCTATGGTACAGCCACATTTGCTGTAGCCGTTAACAATGAGGAAATTATAGGAGTCGTTATTGCTCCAGCTATTGATGAAGGTATGAATCACTTATCTAAATCAACCGAAATGATTAGTTTTAAAAAGCAATCAAACCTTCTAATTAAAGCAAACTTTGGTGGTAATACCAACGCAGCTTTAAATGCTGGTTCTTACCATATGGCCAACGGATTCTTACAAAGCGCATTTTCATATTGCCAAAAGCATTACAAGATTAATAGAGCCTGCATCAGTGGTGGCAAAATTAAAAATATTGCTTTAACAAAAAATAAAAATATCCAAGTAATTGAAAATGTTATATTACTTGGATATAACGAATTATTAATTAAGTAAAGATAATAATTAATTTTTATTTTTTCAATCTTTTACTCAATTTTCAGTTAAGTTATCATTGAAACGACGGTCGTACACGGTAATTCCATTACCATTAGTACCCCAAATTGTACGAATCGCATCTTGAATAGCATAAGTTTGTTGGGTGGTATCCATTGCTGCTTGAACAATAAGATTTTTAACTACCGATGCACCTAATTTTGCTTCAAGGTTAGCTAACGTATTGTTTCCACTTGATGGTTCAAAATCATAAGCGTTAACACTCATAAATCTAGTACGCGTTCCTACCGCTGTAGAACCATCATCTAATATCACTGGCGAATAAGAGATTGGATCAACAATTTCGTGAGAATATGCCGGGGTTGCACCGACTGCATTGTATGAATTAAAATATTTATCCTTATCAGTTGCGTCATCAATTCATTCAATTAAAGCTTTTCGTTTGTCGTCAATATTTTTAGCAGTTTTGACGGCATTTAACACAGATGTAAAGGAATTTAAATCAATCGAACTATTAATTTTATCAGCAAGTGCATCTAAATCTGAAGGCGACTGACTATCATTGATAAAATTTTCTAACTGAGTTTTATCGTTTCAGTTATAAAGTCCTCCAAGTCCCCCTGTCCCACTAGCGCCAGTAATGTCTCTGGTCGCAGAACCATAGGAACTAAATAGAGCGTTGCTTACTCCGCTTGGCAAACTATTATGTGATTTTGTTTGCAACCCCAAAAAACCCATAGCAGTCTCCACAGCTGTGGCGCCTGTAGGGATATCTGCAAAATTTCAATACTGATCAAAGGAAACATATGTTTTACCTGTAGTAGCATCTAAATTATTGGTATTTTGATATTTATTTTCAAACATACCATCATAATTTTCGTGATATCCGTAAATGCTTTCGATTGTTGGCGATGTATTATCAAAATCACTATTAAATTGTAAATTATCTTTAGAAATTCATGCAATGTAAGCGTTGTTGTTAATTTTATCTGAACCAATGAGATTTTTCATGTAAGTAAAGAAGCGATCGTATTTTTTATCTGTACCTTCTAAATATTTAATTGTTGATAATAAGGTTCAGTAAGAAAGCACATCATCAGAAGCGTTCTTCTTATTCCCGTTTGAATTTATATCATCACTATTAGCAGCAAAAATTGAACGAGCAGAAACGTTATTTGTTAATTTACGCTTAAATTGTTCCTTTAAAGTTGCTTCATATGTGGCAAATGTGGTACTTGAAGCGTTGTTATTATAGCTAACAAAGTTATTAGAGCTTGTTAAAAGTTGTTTAGAATAATATTGCGAAGCAAGTGCGTCAGCATAGTCCGCCTCTATTCCTGCTGCTCCAGTATCTGAAGATGATGTTCTCGGTGCCATGTAATCAAACAAAGTCGCATTTTTACTGGCATTAACAAAAGAAGCTTTAGATAAAGCCGATCATAATAAGCTGTTTAAATATGTAGTTACTTTGCCGTTATTTGATTTAACCAATAAATGTTCGCTATATTTTTGGTAATCTTTAGTGTCATTACTATTAGTACTAGAAACATCATAAGTATTTGATCATGTTTCATAATTAGTTTTAATATTAAGCAGAATGGTGTTAGCGTCTTTTGGAATGCCATAATAAGGGGTAAACATTCATAGCATGCTGTCGCTGACTACTTTATAGTGAGTTTTAGATAACTCGTTAAATTCTGTGGTTGTAGCAGAATCATTGACTCCCCCAATCACTTGATAAGGTAAAGCAAAAGCTAAACCATTACTGTAGCGATCTTCTTTTATATCTTTATCTGTACTAGCTTTAGGTTTAAGAATATTTTTACCGTATTGTTGTCCTCAATCAAGTAATTTTTTATTAGCAGCATCATATTTTGAAATAGCATCCTGAAATCATAATAGTTGATTAATTGAATCCAATAAATTAAATAATTTAATAGGTTCAGGAATCTGATCAGCGTCTAATCAAAAATCTTTATTTCTTTCGATTGTCTGCAATATTACATCGTCCGCATGAGAAGAAAATCATGTTTTCAATGCCCCTCCATCCTTGGTGGCGTGATCCTTGGCTACAAGCGATAAACCTGTACCGCTATATGCAGTCCTCGTGGAATACATTTCATATAAAGAACGAAATTTTAATAAATTATTCATTCTATCTTGTGAAAATTGAGAACCTTCATGTATATCCATTGCTCTTCCTAAATATCCATTTTCCAAAGGTGCTTGATATGAACCAACACCCAGGCCATCTAGACCTAATATGTGTACGCCAGCTGTATTAAGAATCATTACATATGGAAAAACATTCGTAGGTTGACTCGTGCCACCAGGAGCAGTAGTGGTAGCTGCTATTCGAAATGCAGGCACAAAATAACGATAACCGTTTTTGTACCATTCAGAATCCTTGTTGAATAAATTAATATGATCTATACCGCCGGACGGATAATTATTGTATAAATCCGCTAAATCAATCACATTCTGGTTTAAACCAGTATATGCTGCACTTGCTCAAGTGGCATAAGTATTATTTTGGAAAAATGCTGGATTAGTAGACGCAACAGTACCGGGAAGGTCTGCAGCCGGTAGCGGGTTTACACCAGCAGCACCAGTAAAGAGAAAATTTTTCATAATATCTGGAGTAATTCCACTGTTTCCAGTTTTATCATAACTTAAAGGATTAATTATGTTGGTTGGCAGATAAGAATTATCGGCTGGTAATGGAGTGTTACCTTGTCTATTTCATAATTCAAAAATTTCTGGTGCAAATGTTTCAAAAGCTGATGTAATACTTTCAGCTTCAGTTAGGGGGAAAACGCAAGATGAATCATCGCTTGTTGCGGTTTTGTTGATGGTTATTAAACCTAAATCGTGAGTTGAAGCAGCACTAAAATCCTCAGATATTCCATAATCTAAAGTCTTACCGTACTTGCCATTAGAAAGGTCAAGATCTGCATAAAGGTCTTTGGCAAACGTATTAAATTTATCGTTTGGACCACTGCGATTACCGTCTACTTCAAAATATGGAAATTTAATGCTCGGTTCACTTAAAGGTGTGGGATCGTCACCTACAGTATTATTGGTGCTACTCTTGGTATTATTAATAACGTCTTTATTATAAATACTAGTCATGTCTCCGCTAGAGGGTTTGGTATATTTTCAAAGTGTCATTCCAGATGCTAATGGGTGTTCATATTTACAATATAAATCAAAATTCTCTTGTTGTATTTGTGCATAATATTTATCAAGATTATTTGAAACATCATCTTCTTTGTATTGTGGATTTGCTTCGGGATAAAAACCAATGGCTGCTCATAAAGAAGGAGACAAAACATTAGTGGTAGGGTTTTTAATATCATCTGGATTCATGTAATGTAATACATCAAAATTATCACTCGGTGTTAGTGTGCCACTAAGAATTTTATTACTAAGTTCTACTGATTTTGGTACTGATAAATACGTATTGTTTGTCGCTTGATTAAAAACTAAATTATTAACAAATTCATCATGAACTTTAGTTAATAGTTGATTATGTTTTCATGCATCTTTGGTTCCACCAACGGGGTCTAAAACCTCGTTTTGGAAGAAGTATTGTCAGTTAGACTGATGGTTATTCTTGTAAGAAGAAATTTGACTATCGTAATCCTTGTCGATACTTTTGTTTCAAGTGTCAAGATTATTTTGAAAATTACCATGTGTCTTAGCGTGTTTTTGATATCATTCTAACAAGTATTGACTGACAACGGATTTCTTCATAGCTGTTGTAGCATCTTTGTCTGTCAAAGCCATCTCTAAAGCGTTTTGAAAAGTAATACCATTTGTGCCATTCGTATCATTAGTAAAATTACCCCCATTACCACGACTAACAAGATTATCCATAATACCCTTGCTAACACCCGTACAAGAAGAAAGTGTCGTCACAGCAACAGTTGTAGTGAAGCTAATAGCTAATAGCGAGAATAATATTTTCTTTAATTTCATTGTGTGTTTGACTCCATTTTTAAAGATTGGTTATATATTATATAATCAAATGCGTTAATTTATAATAATTAACATTACATCATATGCACAATCTAATTTTACAAAAACTTCGTATTGCCATTCAAGATAAACTAATCTTGAAGGATTTTTCATTAAATGTTAAACAAAATGATGTTGTCGCCTTAATGGGGCCTAATGGGGCAGGTAAGTCAACTTTGTTCAAGGCCATCATGCATCATTTTAACGTAAGGCAGCTTAAAGGTAGGGTGAGTTATGACGGTCATAACTTGAATGATAAATCCACTGACGAAATTGCTAAATTAGGTATCTTTTACGCTACCCAAAATCCTACCGAATTAGACGGAGTACAAATGTTAGAATTTTTAAAATTAATTTCTAACCAAAGCCATGCCGAACACACTCCGTTTTATCAACTTTTCACTTCCATCAATCAAACATTAAAAACTTTAGATTTACCAAGTGAAATTTTGAGTCGTAATGTGAACGTTGGATTCTCTGGTGGCCAAAAGAAAAAAAGCGAAATTCTTCAAGCACAATTATTTGATCCTAGTCTCATTTTATTGGATGAAATTGACTCGGGTTTAGACATTGACGCGACGAAAATTATTGCGAATTTCATTAATCAAAGAAGGAAAAAATCTATCACGCTAGTCATTTCACATAATGTGGAATTTCTTGAATTATTAAAGCCAAATAAAGTCATCATTTTAGCTAATGGTGAGATTGCCAAAACTGGTAATCAATCATTAATTAAAAAGATTGAATCACTCGGTTTTAAACCCTTCATTAAAAATGTGCAAGCGGATGAAGATTTTACGAAGGAAGACCCGTTTTTAACATGCAATCGACGTTAATTAATTTCGTAGAAATCACTAGTAAACTTAAACAACAATGAGACATCAAACAATCATGTGAATTTATCGTTGTTGATACTCAAAATAAGGACTCAGTCGCAGACTTACAATTCAATGTAAAACCCCAACTACAATTAAATATTTACGTCTATGTTTTAAATGATAATCGCGATAAGCAATTTAACATCCATATTAACCATCAAAACAACAGCAAAAGTGAAGTGGTAGTTAAAACTTTAGGTGCACACCGTTCTCACACCCACATTAACATTGTAAGTTTAATTGAAAAGGACGCCTTACATGTAACTTCCAATGAATCAATTGATGGCATCTTATTAGATGACACGGCTGAAATCAAGGTATTACCGTCCATGTTAATTGACGGTAACAGCATGAAAGCCAGTCACAGCGTTAATATTGGGAACATTAACCCGGAGCAATTGTTTTATTTGATGTCACGCTCTTGTAGTAAGAATGAGGCCACAAAAATTCTTCTCAATGCCATGTTCCATAAGATTAAGTCTAACGAGCATAAAAGTGCTATTCGTTTGTATAATAACATTAATGAAGCTTTAAACAAGCTTTTGGAGCCAACGCATGCCAATTAAAGTGTCGTCCAACGTTAAAAAAGACTTTCCTTGGTTTAAAAACAACAAAGGATGGACTTACCTTGATAGTTCTGCCTCAGCTTTAAAGCCAA
>JAITXG010000011.1 GCA_031284865.1 Mycoplasmataceae bacterium
AAATCATTAGCGCCAGTGGCAGTTAAATTGCAAAGTTTATTGCCAGGTGTTAACGTAAAGTTTTTAAATAAGAACACCGGTATTGCTGTTGATGAAGCCGTTAAATCTTTATTACCTAAGCAAATATTATTATTGGAGAATACCCGTTATAACGATGTTAATGCTCAAAATGAAGTTGTCAAATTAGAATCAAAATGTGATGCTAATTTAGGCAAGTATTGAGCATCTTTAGCCGATATCTTTGTCAATGACGCTTTTGGTACGGCCCACCGTAAACACGCCTCTAACGTCGGTATTGCTCAACACATTGGGACTTCATGCTTGGGATTGTTAATTCAACGTGAATTAGAGAACCTTAGCCGCATTACTAATAATCCAACTAAACCAGTGGTAGCCATCTTAGGTGGAGCCAAGGTTAGTGATAAACTAAAAGTCATTAGTAACTTGTTAAAGATTGCTGACAAAATATTGATTTGCGGTGGCATGGCTTATACTTTCTTAAAAGCTAAAGGTTTTGATATCGGTAAATCACTTCTTGAACAAGAAATGTTACAAGAAGCAAAACGACTATTAGAAGTCGGCAAAGATAAAATCGTTTTACCTGCTGACTACCAATGTGCGTCTGAATTTGCTGATGCTGTACCTAAATACCATTTAGTGGGTGACAACATTGAAAATTTAGTTGTATTGGATATCGGTGCTAAAACTGTTGAAATATTTAATGAAGTTTTAGAAAGTGCTGGAACTGTATTTTGAAACGGACCAGCTGGCGTATTTGAATTTAAACATTTCCAGTATGGAACCGTTTCGATTTGTCAAATGCTTAAGAGTTTGAAATCTAAAGGCGTATTCACTTTAATTGGTGGTGGTGATTCAGCTGCTGCTGCTGTTGCGCTTGGTTTCCATGAAGACGATTTTGGTTTCATTTCCACCGGTGGAGGAGCTTCGTTAGAATTTATTGAAGGTTCACCGTTGCCTGGTATTGATGCCATCCAAAATAAAGAACAACTTTAGTTTTTTGTAATCATTTTACGTAAGATCTCAATTGCCACATTAGGATTGGCTTGACCTTTAGTGTCACGCATTAATAGTCCTAAGAAAAATTTTTCTACTCGCTCTGGACGTTCTTTATATTGACTCACCATATTAGGATTATCTTCAATGTATTGATGCAAACATTTTTGAATGATGTTTTGGTCAGTAATTTGAATAAAACCTAACTCATCAACGAGTTCGGCGGCTGTCTTGTTAGTATTAAACACTTGCTCAAATAGCGTCTTAGCTTGTTTGCCGTTGATTTTACTTTGTGACAATAATTGTATTACTTCAATCAAACGATCATAGGTTTCGTTATGCATGCTTTCATAATTTTTATTATGGATTTTTAATAATGATGATAATTCAATTAAGATTCAAGTAATGACTAACCCAGGGTTTTTTATACGTTCATTTACATATGTAAAAGCACGGTACGCTTCATAATCGTTTAATAATTGATCAATAATCTGGGCTGGGACATTAATCTTCATTAACTGCTCTTTAATGACTGCTGGAGCATCTTGCATATCTCTGAGTGCTTCAGTTATTAAAGTAGTAATGTCTAGGCTAATAATGTTAGGTTCACAGAAAAAGTGGTAATCAACGCTATCGGTTTTTTTACGCATGAAAACAGTTTGATTAGTGGTGGCATCTCAACGACGAGTTTGTTGTTCAATGAACTCTCCCTTTAAGATTTGTGCTGTTTGTCTTTGAATTTCAAATTTAATCGCTGCCGCAACATTATTAAAAGAATTGATATTCTTAATTTCGACTTTTGTACCTAATTTCGATGCCCCGTATGGAGCAATCGAAATATTAACATCTGCTCGTAATGATCCATCTTCCATTTTTCCGTTAGAGATATTTAAGAATACTAATGTTTGTTTCAAAATAGTCAAATATTCAACAGCTTCTTCGGCGGAAGTAATCTGTGGCTGTGAAACAATTTCAATTAAAGGAACGCCACAACGATTGTAATCTAAACATAGTTTACCATCGATTAGTTGTTGCTTAGCAGTATCTTCCTCAATGTGAATACGTTCAATTTTAACAGTATGATTGTTAGAAAGTTGTAAATAACCGTTTCGACCTAGAGGAGAATATTGTTGGGTGATTTGATAACCTTTAGGTAGGTCAGGATAAAAATAATTTTTACGATCAAACTTTAAATGATGATTGATTTCCATGTTTAAAGCCTTGGCCAAGTGAATTGCTTTGATAACGGCCTTCTTGTTTGGACTAGGTAAAATACCTGGTAATCCTAAATCTACTTCATTAATTAATGAATTGACCACAGCATTAGCGCTAACTGGTGCAGAAGAAAACATTTTCGACTGCGTGTTAAGTGCGCAATGAACTTCAATCCCAATGGTAACTTGAAAGTTATTCATGTTTAGCCTCCGGTGTCACCATACATTCTAATGTGTAAGCGATATTTAGTGTTTTTTGATCTTCAAATTGTTTACAGGTAACATTAATACCGAAAGGCATATTCTGTATTTTGGTAAATGGGATGGTAATTGATGGCATTCCACCAAAATTAGCTAACAATAATAAATCGTCGGCTAAAGTAGTGCGATAAGTTCCTTTCGAAAGACTTTCAATAGTTGGAGCAATTGATGATGCTCCAGGCAATAGTAATGCATCGCATTGTTTCAAAATGTCATTAGTAATATTGTTAAAATAGGTTCTAATTTTTTTTGAGCGTTGGTAAATCGGTTCAAAGTTTTCAGTTTTAGTAATGTATGCGCCAATTGTGAAACGTCTTTTGAGTTGACGCCCAAATCCGCTCGTACGAGATTTTAATAATACATCCTCATAATCCTTACCACCATTATTTAGGCCAAAGTGGATACCAGTCATGTTGGCATAACAACTACAGGCTTCGGCAAAAGTGATAATACGATAAATGAGAATTAAAGCCTTTTGCACTTGGAGATCAATCTTTGCAGAAATTATTTCATGCCCAGCTTTTTTCAATTTTTCAATTAATCCTAAATAAGCTTGTTGTTCTTCTCTCGATAAATAACCATCCACGCCTTCGATAATAGTAAATTTGATTTTCTTTATAGAAGTTAAATTATGGAAGAAATCATGATCTTTCATTACTTGACTAGTGTAATCGCGCTCGTCATATTTAATTACGCTTTGGGCAACGATGGCAATGTCAGCAACATAAGAAGCGACGATACCGAGGTGATCCATGGAAGGGGCATATGGTAAGACTCCAAAACGTGAAATCAAGCCGTACGATGGCTTAAAACCAACGACACCAGTAAATGAAGCGGGGCGTCGCACTGAATCTCCGGTGTCAGTACCAATTGAGAAGGGCACCATTCCAGCAGCTACTTCATTTACCGAGCCCGATGATGATCCACCAACAATTCGTTTGCGGTCATGAATATTATGTACTACACCAAAAGCTGAGTGTAAACCCGTTCCACCCAAACCAAATTCATCGTTGTTAGATTTACCAACTAAAATGCCATAGTCTTTTGATAAAGACTCGTATATGGTCGCATTATACGGTGGAATGTAATCTTTTAAAAACGCACTACCGCCCGTAGTTTTTAACCCTTTAGTTGATATTAAATCCTTTAATGAATAGGGAATTCCATACAATAGGTCTTCTTTGTGTTGATCAATGTCCGCCTGTAAATCATTTGCTATTTGTTGTGCTACATTAAAGTTAGTTGTAATTGTCGAATTAGTGTCACGTATTTCATCCGCAACCTGGTGACTATGAGTAATGAACTCATTGATAGTTTTTTTATGTGCGATAAGTTCTTCGTGCATTTGTAAAATAATTGATTTCATTATTTCACCACCACAAATTTGTCTTTTCGGTTTTTAGCATTTTGTAATAATTCTTCAGGGTGTTGATGTTTAACGGCAATGTCCTCACGTAATTTATGTGCAGAAAGTGCAACACAATAATCAGTGGGGTCTAGTCCATCAATTGGTAGGGATTTTAATTCAGCCAATGCATTGATAAGATTTTCAGACTCACAATACAGCTCGTCAACTTGTTGATCATCGAGATCAAAATATAATGATGCTGCTAATTGTTTAAATTCATGTTTACTAATTTTACTCATTTTAATTCACCGATAAAGGAACGCTAATATTTTCAATGATATCATTTCGATAGTCATAATGCATGGAAGGCGAAATAATACGATACACCGGATAAATGATAGCTGTATTCAATAAGGCAACAGGGACTAACATAATAATACGTAAGACAAACCAAGTATCGTATTTAATCGCCGAGAATTGAATATCAAAGATTGGCAAAAAGAAAATTTCAATAATGGCTTCACACGTAAGAACGGTGACTAATACTGGCGCCAAATAACTAAATCAATTTGTACGTTCAGCATTAAGGTTCTTACGCTTTTCAGCTAATTTAAACGAAGCAAAGTGCTCTTTTTGACTAATTTTTGTGTACCATTTAAGTTGGCGATCACTGACACCTTGTATATCATCAGCATACATCAAGCGGTGACGATAGCGTTGCATCTTGAAACGGTAACGCATTCAATAACCCATCTTAGAGAAACCATAAATAATTTGACTGCTGTTATAAATTCACATACATGTTCAAAGAATAATTAAGCCAAGACCAAAGACACCACCAACCACAAGTGATAATGATAATTTGCTAATGCTAAAGCTTTTACTCAAGAATTCAAATACAAAACAATGAGTAAGTGGATCACCAGTTTGTGCATAAATATATCCTATAGTCAATGCAAGGATGGCAATTACTGCTAATGATGCAACGGTCACGAACTGGACTTGTTTACCGTGACAAACATTATAAGCAGTACGTACTAATCCCGAAAATAAACCGTAGCCCATTGCTGCTAAGAAATATCCATAGTGAAACATTCCAGCAGTTAATTCCACACTTAATAAATCAGTACATATTCCTACGAATAAACCAATAATTGGCCCAAATAATAATCCACCGATTTTAATTAAAATACCTTCAATCGTAACACGCCAACCTGGATAAGCCCTAAAAAGAACGCCCATGAAACCAGCTGTAATTAAAGTTAACAATAGAATGGCAGCAATGGCAATGGAAACCACCATGGCAATGTTGGCAATTCCTTTTACACCAATACGAGGAAAAATGTAATAACGCTTTTTTAGACGAAAACGGTAATAAATTTTTTTAAGAATTGTGACAAATAGAACCGCAACAATAAAAGCTAAGAAGATTAAAAAAATATCTAACGAAGTTAAGAGGATCTCATTATTTGATTTTAAACCATACATAACTTACTTATTATACTATTAGAACAGAACAAGCATCATCAGAACAGCGTTAAAAGCAGAACTAACACCGACCATAGTAAAATTTATAAATTAATGACACTATTAAAAATAACCAACCTCACATAAACTTAAGGAGTTGGTTATTTTTCTGCTGATGTGATGAGCATCTTTTTGTGCAGATAGCAAAGCTATTTAATCATTAATGGCGCGCTCGAAGAGATTCGAACTCCCGACAACAGGCTTAGAAGGCATGTGCTCTATCCAACTGAGCTACGAGCGCAAATAATTATAACTTAATCTTTAGGCAATATATGCTTATTAATGCTGTCTTGTTGATGTATCACTAGAGATAATAAAATTAATATAGTGTTTGTTTTCATTTGTGCGTTGCAATTGTCTATAATGTAAATGTTACTATATCGGAGAATATTTATGGCTAGAGTTTGATTTCCAGAATGAGAAGGATTTGTTCCTGATACTTGGTGTGATGAAATAGACACCCGTGATTTTATCCAAAAGAATTATATGCCCTATGAAGGGGATGACCGTTTTCTAGTTAGTCCTACCGAAGCTACTAAGACTTTATGAAATAAAGTTTTAGCGTTATCCGATAAAGAACGTAAAGCTGGTGGTGTTTTATCAATGGACCAACGTGTATCATTTATTGATGCTTACGGGCCTGGCTACATTGATAAGAAATTGGAGAAGATTGTTGGTATTCAAACCGACGAACCTTTTAAACGCGCATATATGCCGATTGCTGGTGTGAAAATGGCCAAACAAGCGGCTGAAGCTTTTGGTTTTAAGACTGATCCAACTGTTGACTTAATTTATACCAAATATCGTAAGACGCATAACTCCGGTGTGTTTGATGCTTATACCGACGAGATGCGTAAAGCTCGCCATACCCATATTCTCACTGGTTTACCTGATGCATATTCTCGTGGACGAATTATCGGCGACTATCGTCGTATGGCTTTATATGGCGTTGATTATTTAATTGCCGAAAAAAAACAATCACGTTTTCTTATTCCCGATGAAATGACTGATGATGTTATTCGTTTAAGAGAAGAAACATCTGAACAAATTAAAGCACTCGAAGCCATGAAACGAATGGCCAGTGCCTATGGCCATGATATTTCGCGTCCAGCAAAAAATGCACGGGAAGCAGTCCAATGAGTTTATTATGGCTACTTAGCCACACTGAAAGACCAAAACGGAGCAGCCATGTCATTAGGACGTGTTTCTACTTTTCTAGATATTTATATTGAACGTGATTTGAGAACAGGCGTTATGAAGGAAAAAGATGCGCAGGAACTAATTGATCACTTCGTGATGAAATTGCGAATTGTGAAGTTTATGCGAACACCTGAATATAATGATTTATTTTCTGGCGACCCTATTTGAGCAACCGAATCAATTGGTGGTATGGGAATCGATGGGCGTACATTAGTAACGAAGAACTCATTCCGTATGTTGCACACTTTATCTAACATGGGTCCAGCTCCAGAACCTAATCTAACAGTACTATGATCTAAACGTTTGCCAGAGAATTTTAAGAAATTCTGTGCACGTTATTCGATTTTATTTTCTTCTATTCAATATGAATCAGATGATTTGATGCGTGTAACACACGGCGATGATTACGGCATAGCTTGCTGTGTTTCACCAATGAAAATCGGTAAGCAAATGCAATTCTTCGGAGCACGCGCTAATTTGGCTAAGGCATTATTGTATGCCATTAATGGTGGTTTTGATGAAATTCACCCTGAAATTCAATTAGGACCACGCTTAGGACAACTCGACTTAAATAAACCATTAGTATTCGAGGACATCTATAGTCGTTTCCTTTATGTATTACGTTGATTGGCACGACTATACATCGGGACATTAAATGTCATTCATTACATGCACGATAAATATTTCTACGAAGCTGGTCAAATGGCTTTATATGATTTCTATGTACACCGTTTCTTCGCCACTGGGATTGCTGGATTATCAGTTGTTGCTGATTCACTTTCAGCAATTAAGTATGCGAAAGTTTATCCGGTATGAAAAAAGATTAACGGAACTGAGCGCTATATTGCTGTTGACTTTAAAATCGAAGGTGATTTCCCTAAATTTGGTAATGACGATGATCGTGTTGATTTATTGGCAACGGAAATTGTGAAAGAGTTTACCAATCTACTTCGTAGTCACCACACTTACCGTAATTCCGAATTGACATTATCCATCTTAACAATTACTTCCAATGTTGTTTATGGCCGCAATACAGGTTCGACACCAGACGGACGAAAAATGGGTACACCATTTGCACCAGGTGCTAATCCGATGCACGGACGTGATGAATCTGGCGCTGTGGCCTCATTATCATCAGTGGCAAAAATACCTTTCAAACACGCCGCCGATGGTATTTCCAATACCTTCTCCATTGTTCCTGCTGCTTTGGGCAAGGAAAATAATTTCATCGTTGCCAGTGGTTCAACATTCGATTTACGCAAAATTGTATCAAAGCAGACTAAACGTCATACAATTAAGAAGAAGGGGAGAAAATAAATATGAAGAAAAATCAAAGCACATCGCAAGAAGAAAACTTAGTAGATTTAATGGATGGTTATTTCTCTAAGGGAGCACATCATTTAAATGTGAATGTCCTAACTAAAGAAACATTACTTGATGCACAGAAACACCCTGACAAATATCCTCAATTAACTGTCCGTATTAGTGGCTACGCTGTTAACTTTACCAAATTATCTAAAGCGCAACAAGACGATATCATTAATCGAACTTTCCATAATAAATTCTAATTCTTTTCCAAATTCACTTCCACACCATTGGTTTGGAGTGTTTTTTGTTTAATACTCTCAAACAAATCAACATTCTTTAACAAGAAATTGCGTGTCGCTTCTTTACCTTGACCAATTTTATCATCATCAAAATAGTACCAAGTACCTTTTTTGGCAATGACACCCTTTTCCAACGCAAAGTCAATTACCTCACCGGTGTAGTCAAACCCTTTATCAAAGTAGATATCTACATAGGCTTTGTAAAGCGGCGGAGCTACTTTATTTTTAATAATCTTGGCACATGTCCGCATCCCAATACAATCATTACCGCTCTTAATCAATTCACTACGACGTAATTCAATCCGAATTGATGCATAAAACTTTAATGCTCGCCCTCCAGCTGTGGTTTCAGGATTGCCGAACATCACACCAATTTTTTCACGAATTTGATTAATGAAAATAATCGTCGTTTGATGCTTAATCAAAAGATTCTGAATAATTCTTAATCCCTTCGACATCATGCGTGCTTGTAACCCTACACTTTGATTCTCAAACTCACCCGTTAATTCCGCATTAGGAACTAATGCGGCTACCGAGTCAATCACAATCAAATCAATCATATCAGTCTTGATTAGTGCCTCGATTAACGAGAATGTCTGCTCCCCCGAGTCTGGCTGCGCCAATAAAAGCTTTGTTAAATCAATACCATTAGCTTCGCTAAATTTAGCGTCTAACGCATGTTCCAAATCAATGTATGCACATTTCCCTCCAAATTTTTGACATTGTGCTACAGCTTGTAATGCTAAAGTGGTTTTACCACTTGATTCATTACCAAAGATCTCAATTACCCGTCCTTTGGGGTAACCTCCGACGCCTAACGCCCTATCTAATTGAATACTCCCACTAGGAATTACTTCAATTGGTTTATTATCATTCGTTAATTGTGAAATACTCCCTTTGCCAAATTGGACTTCAATTTGTTTAATGGCTTCATCAAATAACTTTTGTTCATTTACATTCATACTTGCCTCCACCTATATATTGCCGAAAAAAATATTTTTTCCTTACTTATTTTGAATTTTCTTTAAATTTCTGCTGCAATTTAAGACAAAGTTCGAAGAAAATTTTTAATTGAACATCATTATATTTTTTAGATCAGCGCGTTGTACAAGTTTCATTAAACATGACAATATCTATCAAGATATTATTGAAAATATCGGGTTTATACGCATCCAACATATTGTTGATGATTTGACTTTTTTGTTCTAACATCGAAAAATATCTTGTATGATTCTTCTTTAATTTTTGTGTCCAATCACCTTGGCTTAAACGTGCTTCAACTTTTTGTAAATTTGCTGCGAAATCTTCCTGCATGAAATCACCAATTTGGTGTTTGTTACGATTGGACACCTTAATGATGAAAACATAACCCGCTAACAAAAGTGAAGATAGTCCAAACAAAATTCATGACAAATAGGTAACATATTCGTTATTCGTGAAATAGTTGCTGCTGTTAGACATAATGGTTAACAACACACCCATAACTAAGAAAATGAGCATAACGGCAACCAATAGGGTAATCCCCGAAGTTTTGAACTTTGGACCTTTATAGAACTTCCACTTACTATTCAAATAGAAACTGATCCCCAAAACCAGGGTGACGAGCATAATCACGGTTGATAGAACATAAAATACTAACAACCCTGGTTGAAATTTTAATGGTTCCCCTGCAATAAGCATTAACATCACATTCATTATTTGTCCATCCCCTTTAATAGTTTAAGCAATTTATTTAATGCTTGAAAGGTAAATTCAATCCTGATTTCATTGCGTGTCTTAGCTTCAGCTTGTAATTCATAGAGATATACCTGGTCAATGATCACAATGGCCAAGTAAGCTTGTCCAACCGGTTTTTTTTCTTGGGCAACTGGTCCGGCGTTACCAGTAATACCAATGGCGATATCGCTATGAAATTTAGTAATCGTGTTCTTGGCCATTAAACTAGCGACTTGATTAGAAATCGCGCCATGTTTATTTAAAGTGGCACGATCCACATTAACCAGTTTAGTTTTGCTCTCATTAGTGTAAGTTACGAATCCACCCAAAAATACTTTCGATGCCCCATCAACGCTGACTAGGTTAGAAGCAATCATTCCGCCAGTGACTGATTCACATGTGGCAATCGTCAGTTTATGACTGGTTAATAAAGCAATAATGTCATTCAACAGTGGATTCATACTTATTTATGACTTTTCTTAGTCTTAGGACAATACATGTTGTACATGTAAATACAACCAGAAGTAACAGAAAAAATTAACGCTAACCAAGTCATGAGGTTTTGTACGAGATAGTATCATACGTTCCAACCGAGTGTGTCGTCATTCATTTTATATGAGGCATTAAAGAAAAAGAAAATAAAGAAAATACCAGCCATCTGACAGACTGTCTTTAATTTGCCATAGATGTTCGCTGGAACTACCTTCCCACGACTAGAAGCATGCATACGTCCAGCATCAACAATCACATCACGAGCAATCATGATGAT
>JAITXG010000004.1 GCA_031284865.1 Mycoplasmataceae bacterium
AATGTGTAAAAATTCATCGCTTGCTGCACCATATGCCATCGGCGCAACAGGTGGTAGTGAAGAATCAATTAAAGAGGCTTTTATTAATCGTTTCACCGAAATGCAACTTACGTCAGACGATATTACTATTGATATTTGAGATCCTATTGACCATACCATTACAATCACTGGACATAACCGTTTTAAAGGCAGTGCATATATTCATTATGCGACTTATTCAAAAATTGCACGCACTAATGGTATGGAATATGAATTAAATATTGATGACCAAGCGTTGATAAATTCAATGAGAGCTGATGTCGAATTTGTTATTCAAACTTTTGCTTTTCCAACACTTAATAACGGTACTGTTTATATGCGAATGAGTGATATTACAGATATTATTTTTCGTATGGATGGCACTGCCGCTAATATTCCCAACAATACTTTTCAATATTGTTCAAGTTTAACTGGCGCGATGATTTTTCCTGACGGAATAAATCTTATTGGTGATAATGTAATGACACATGCCATGGCATATAACGAATCTATTCATTTCCCCAACAGTTTAATGCTTATTGGTAATGCATTTTTTGCAATAATTAACAGTCCAATTCCTGAATCTCGTTCAGTATCCCCCTTCGACACCCCTACTTTACGAGAAGTGGTACCCATGTATTACAATAAACCAATTTATTTACCTGAAGGTCTAAAGACAATTACCAATAACTTTTTCTATAACGTCGAAACTTATAATTCATCCCTACATTTCCCTTCTACTTTAACTTTTATTGGTGACAATTTTTTACGTGCTCCAGATGGCGATGGCACATTTAACCAACCTTTTGAAATTCCACGGAATGTATGAGTGATTGGTTCGGGATTTTTCACAGCACAAGTACAAATGAGGAGTCGTATTTATGCACCAGGTAATACATCTAGACCAATTGGATGATCAAACGTAAATGCATTTTCTGGTGTAGGTGGTGGTTATTCATGAAATAACACTAATGTTATTCGATATGGCGAATATATGCCAATTACTGCTTCTTTTATTTTGGAATCACATGCGTTTGATAGTTACTTTAATATAAACAGTTATCCTATTACAAAAGAAGAATTAATTTAAATTATTTTGCAACATTACATTGAGTGTGTTATTACTCGTATTTTTACATTTTATATATACTCAATTTTATAGCAATATGCTAATTAAATACACAACACACATAATATAATATAATTGGACGACAACATATATGAAACACTATTCACAAAACGTTGATCATAAAAAACTACAAAGAAAAAAAGTTTTATGATTTTTCCTATTATCTTTAGGTGCTGCAGCGATTGTTTGTACTACTGTTATTGTGCCAATGTTTTTGGTTACTAATGCAATTAAACATAAAATTAAGTTACTTAAATCTCGCGATTTTATTGGTGGTGAATCTATGTCAGACGAATCATTAATTACATTTGATTTAATGTCTGAAGATAGTCAAACCGAAGTGAGTGGTGTAAAATGAACTATTTCACCAAGCATTGAAGCCTCACAAACACTCCAAAATGAGCATTATCCATTAGTGTTTGATTGATCGGAAAATAGCTCGTCTGCAGTAGTTACTTACTTAGGTGACTGAGATTTGAAACAACAAGTTTATACCATTACCGCTTTTATTAACGGTAAAAAATATAAGACTACTTTTCAAGCATATGCTACACAGGCTTCGAGCGAACTTGACAAACATATTACTTCAACTGATGTTGGTTATATTTCTTTTAACGCAATCGAAAGACAAAGTGGTGGAACAGAATATATCACTACATCTAATGATTTAGCACAAAGTCTTTTAAATACTATCTCACCACAAGGGTATCTTGTATTGGGAAAAAATATTGAAGCACCATTACAATTTAGTACAACAACTCATGGTGAATCTGGTCAAGTGACACTTAAAGGTAAAGCTCAACTTAGAGGAGAAGTTGTCTTAGATTATAAAGTTAAGACTTCATTATCTAAATGATTTGTTGATAGTGAAATAACAAACGATTTAATTGATGATCAACCTATTCCTAATCGACGAGAGTTAATTGTTAACAAAGTTCCTAATGTTAGTCCTACCACTATAATTGATGCTATTAATAAGATTAGTCCACCAACTGCCCCCAATGATTTTTCATCTGAAAAATTAACTGTTTTATTTAATAAACCTGTTGCTACTTTAGGCGCATATGTTATCAACGGCACAGCAACTATCGCTACCCCAGCATCTTCTCCATACCAAGATATATTGCAGTTAAAATATCAGGGCATTCCTAACGTTAAAAATTTAATTAGTTCAGCTATTAAAAAAGATAGTTCGTATAACTACTTAGGTAATTTGAATGATACTGAAATTAATAATATCACCACACCAACCGCTTCTGTAAAGTTTGATATATTTAAAACTTGATTGGCATCAGCCGAGAATAACTTCGCTCACCCCATCACGATAGATGACCAAACGTATTGTGATGATTATTTTACTACTAACAATATCCAATTTATTGATACAGTTTATGACACAACAACTGGTGAAGGAAGTTTTAAAGTACAAGCTAAAGGCAACAATGAAATGAATGATTATTTTCAAGGAACCACAGAAGATATTTATTTCACAACTAGAAAACATTTAGATACTGTTAATCTTAACGGAACTACTATGCCAGTTGTTACTTCACCTTTCTATTTAAATCCAATTGAAAGTTCTTCAGAAAGCAATATTGTTAATTCTTTAACGAATAAATTCCTTACTAAAAATGGTTACTCAGCTACTGAAATTGATAATTTTATAGTAGATATGAGTGCAACTAATCCTGGTTCATCACGTTATCCACAAGTTAATAAACCTAGTGCTTGGTGCTCAAACATTACTGTCCCAGCAACTACTTGAAAAAATGAAGATTTTAATACACCTGGAGTTGATCTTGGTTCAATAACACTCACAGGAATTAACAGTTATCAAGGCGATGTAACTATTAAATATAAAAAAGCAATTAACTTACCTGATATTGCTAATTTAGATGAAGCACA